>JAKVAO010000003.1 GCA_022447685.1 Candidatus Caenarcanales bacterium
TCATGAATAACTAGATTTGGCCAGAGCTAGACCTATTTGTTTACATAATCTTTATTTTTTACCTGAGTAGTTACGACCTTTCAGGAAACTTATTTCAGATTCAATACCTGATTTCTGTGAATTGAGGCTATCTTTTTCTCCAATATGTTCTATCGACTTCTTCAGTATGTAATTTAATCATTTCACCAGCTGCACTACTGCTCTAGGATCACAAGCCTCAAATTGACCAGTAGTATAGTTCTCAAGAAATTTATTTCCTGTAATCTCAGAAGCTCTTTTTAGTTCTGTTTTTTTGTTGAATTTGTTACTTTTCTTGCGTTTTGTTTGATCATTTCAGCATACAACTTCTTGAACTTATATTGAGTTAAGAAGTTGTATGTAATACTTATTTTGAAAAGGTTTCCAGGTTTATATGGATTTAATATCTGCAAGTATTTCAGCTGCGTGCTTACTTGGATTTACATTTGGGTAAAACTTAAGGATATTACCTTCTCTATCTATTAAGTAAGATATTCTTTTGATGAAAAGTCCATCAGCATCGTAGGCTTTTACAGCTACCTTCTTAGGGTCTGATAATAAATCAAAAGGTAAGTTGTATTTCTTGATAAATTTTTGATGACTTTCAGGGCTATCTCCACTTATTCCAAATACTTGTACATCAAGATTTTTGAATTCATTAATATTATCTCTGATAGAACATGCTTCCATGGTGCATCCAGGTGTATCATCTTTAGGATAAAAGTATATTAATACGTACTTGCCTTGATATGAGCTTAGACTCTGTTCTTTTGAGTTTTGATCTAATAATGTAAAATCTGGTGCTATGTCGCCAACTGCTAATTCTGTTTTCATTGAAATTTTCTCCTCATTAGTTGAAGATAAACCTGGTATCCAAGATGCACATGAGCTTAAAGCAAAGCTAAAAGTGATACAAAATATTAGATACTTCAGTTTATTCATATTTAATATATTACCCTTCTTTAACAGCAAATCCCTCTTTATCCACACCACTATAAGAAAAACTATCTTCAACTTTGAAAATCGTTGTATCTTCTTCAGTCTGATATTCACAAATCATTTGTAATTGATCTGAACCTGTATTGTTTAGACCTAGATTCGTTTTAATTTTGATACTCGATTTAGCTGCTAGTTCTAATATTTCTGGAAAGCTATAGCGAAGTTTACTGGTATCAGCAAGGCTGCAATTACTAAGGCTTATAAAGTTCGGTGACATATTCTTTATTACAGCAAACTCATCGCCAATGACTTTTAGTTTTTCTATTGCAAATAAGGCTGTATCTGCTTTAGTCGCAAATAATTTTCTTTTATCGAAGCCCTGAATGAAAAAGTAATTTTTCCCATTGGATTCTTCTTGGAATGTATGTTTACTAATATCAATTGAATTTAAATTTTCTCTTTCAATTAAAAAAGTTTTTAGTGGGTTTTCACTGACAATATCTATACTGTCATTATATTTAGCTATATCGATATAGCAGAATTTAATAGCTTGAGATATTTTACTTTTAAAGCCTTGATCGTAATAAAATACTTCTAATGAATTTTCACCATCTACAAGTGAATTGAAATTATTTTCGATATTAGATTTATTTAGACTGAAGTGGATATCTTCATAAGATAGCTCTTTGTTGTAATCTAGGATAAGTTTCTGTATTAATAATTTCCAGTTGTTTAGATCACTTAGTATTTGTTTACTTTCAATACCTGTATCCAAAGCTACTGGAGCGACTTTAAGTTTTTCTTTGAGGCTTATGTTTTTGGATTTTAAATAGTTGCTTTGTAATTTTATGTTTATAGTATAAGTCCCGTAAGGTAGGTCTTCTGGAGTCTCGATCTTCAGTTCATCAAAATTGCTACTAATTATATTTAGCTGATATTGTGAATCATTATTGATGTTTTCTAATTTAACTCTATAAATTTCTGTAAGATTTGCTATGAAGCCCTTACCGGAGATTGCTAGGTCCTCCCCTGGACTAATTATCTTTGTCTTCAAATTCAATTTAGATATTGGGTTGAAGTGCTTTCTAGATTTTGCATTTAATTGTGAGCATGTAAATATGCTTATAATTAGTAATAGTAAAAGTAATTGCTTAAGCCTTTTTAGATTTTTTCTTTTCATATTTTCTTTTCCTTTTTTTATATTCTTTTGAGAGCCAAGAACCAGTTCGTGCATCTAGATTTGCTGTTAGACTTTCATATTCAAGTATGTTTTCTATTCTTTGTTCGAAGGGATTGTCTAAGAGTTTTAAAATTAGAGCTTTTCTCTCGAAATAAATCTGATTCAATTCTGCAAGTAGGTTCTCGCGAATATTGGCTATTAGTCTAGAACTATTTACTATGTCTAAAACCTCTGGATCATAGATTAGGCGATCTAAGTGCCATGTGAATCTAAAGCCAAATTCAATTTCATCATCATTTGAATTTTGAGAATTTTCTTCAAACCTAGTTCTGATAGAGCTTTCTTTTGAGTCAAATTCATCAAAACCTTCATTGTTTAAAACTAAAGAAGAGAAACCTGACTGATCTAAGTAGCTGCTAAATTGTGGGAGTAAATTTCTTAAACGTGCAGAGCGTTTATATGCCCTGAGCTTTTTTCCAGTTGGGATGGCTGCAAACTTAAGTGCTTTACTGTAAAGTTCCTCTAGTTTAGGTTCAAGCTTAAGTCTAAGCCCTAGATCATCTTCTAGTATGTGATTTGATTCTATTTTGGATTGGTAATACTTGCTGGAACTAAGTTCTAAGTTCCTAGGTGTTCCATTTATCGAAAATTGATATTTGAAAAGTTTACCTTGATTATTACCTATGAGCATAAGTAAAGATTCTTGACTCAGTTCCTGGAAGTCTATAGCGCTAATTCCATAGCTATAGTTTTCATCTAATCTTTGTTGTTTGATATCAATTTTTTGCCAAGAACTAAGCTCTGCTTTATTTTCGAGTTTGCAGTAGTAAATACTATTTTCTAAAGTTAGGAAAATATAGTCTTGCCATATCGATAAATCAATAATTTCTAATTGAGCTAGATTGGGGTTGAATTGACTTGAATCGCTAATCTTGGACCAGGATTTAGATCTATAGTTTACTTGGAATATGCCGTTATCCATTGCAAGTAAGATTGAAGAGTCATTAACTTTAATGGCAAAGCTTCTATAGAGATCAAAGTCTTCATTGAACTCTAAGCCGTGATTAAATTTCTCGTAGCTTTTTTTCTTAGTATTGATTTTGAAAATACCATTTTCAGTAATGGCCAATATTTGTTTTTGGAATTCTACTAATAGATAGACTTTAAAATCTAAGTCTAAATACTTGCCCCACTTTTTTTCTTTAATGTCTTTTTGGTAAATTCCTTGCTCAGTTGCGAGATATAAATTTTTCTTGATCTTGATCGCATCAAAGACTGGGAACTTATCAAAGTTAATTTGCTTTTCTATGAAAAGACCTTGGCTGGATGCAAGGAATATATCATCCTCTAATTTTTTAATTCGGTAAACTCTGAAAAAATCATCAGCATTGAAATTATTTCTAAGTTCAAGTCTAGATGAATTAATAAAAACATTACTTGCTTGTGAGTAGATAAGATAGTCGTTATCGGTGAATATTGCGTCAATGGCTTCAGCGCTAAGAGAATTAGCGCCAGCTAGATTCGATGTTTTTGCGCTTAGTTTTCCAAAATATATATAGGAAAATAAAAAAAATACTAAGCTGAGTGACAGAATTGGGTGAAATATAGTATTCTTATTATGTTCAAGTTTTTGGGGAGTCGCCAAGTGGTAAGGCAGCGGGTTTTGGTCTCGCCATTCGTGGGTTCGAATCCTACCTCCCCAGCCATTATTTTTTTCTCTCAATAGTTTTTTGAAATTAATACATTGATCTCCTTTATTTCATATTAAGGCTTTTAGATTTAATATTGAAAGGGGTCATTTTTCCGCAAAAATAGAAAGCTGAAATTAATATAAAAATAAAAAGTTTTCAATGAATAAGCCTGGCTAACATATGATATAGTAGTAATTCGTGAGCGCCAGTAGCTCAGGGGTAGAGCACTCGGCTTTTAACCGATTGGTCGAAGGTTCAAATCCTTCCTGGCGCACCATTTATATTAAAAGAGGATTTGACTTTTAGTTGGATCCTCTTTTTGTTTTAAAGATTTAAAAAATAAACTAGAGTATTTGGACTAAGTGCCGATAACTCATACTAAATAGAAGAGGGGGTGCTGATGATTTCATTACATAGTAATTTAACGGGTAGTGTCGCTAGTAGAATTAATAAGACCACAGATCAAATTTCCGGAAAAATAGAAAAACTTTCTACTGGAAAACGAGTGAATAGGGCTGGAGATGATGTCGCTAGTCTTTCGATATCAGCTAAATTAGATTCAAAAATCAAGGGTCTTGGTCAAGCTAAGAAAAATATTATGGGTGCAATTGGACACTTAGATGTTGCCTCTGGCGCAATGAATGCTACTTTGGATAATCTTCAAAGAATTAGAGAGCTTTTCGTTCAAGGTTCAAATGGAACTAATTCAGTTGATGAGCTTGATGCACTTCAAAGAGAAGTAAATGAAATTGTTAAATCTCAAGTCGATATTGCTGATAATACCACCGTTGTTGTGAAAGAAAGAGAGTGGATTCCAGGGCTCGTAGCAGATCGATCAAAAATTGTTGGGCGAGGCGAGTTTGGCTTAGTTGGATTTTTGACTGATTATCAAGTTGGCTCTGAAGATGGTCAGAGTATTACGTTTGGTACAAACACCGGAGGGTTTATGAGTATGGATCCAAGAAGAAATGGTGCAGCAATTAATGCTGGTATTGCATCAGCAGATGATTATATGGATAGGTTAAAAATAGACGGTTCGAGTATAGACTCTTACGATGGTACGTCAACATCAACCACAAATCCTTTAGAAGTAATAGATACTATGATTGGAAATGTGACCGAGTCAATATCTAGAGTTGCAGCTACATATAGCTCTATGCAAGCAAGATTTAATGCTGTAGAGGCAGAAGAACTTTCACTCAACAAAGCACTGTCTCACTTTAATGATGTTGATGTTGCTAAAACTAGTTCAAAACTTCTAAAGGAACAGATAAAACAACAAACCGCTAGTGCAGTATACTCTCAAGCTAATACTCAATCACAATTTGTATTGGGTTTAATACCATAGAGTATCTTCTTAATATTTCAAAATAATCAAGAAATACTATAATAAACCAATATGAAAATAGCATTTTTTAACACTAAAGAATACGATCGTGAGTTCTTTGATAAGTATAATGAAGAATATCAATTTGAGATTGAATACTTTAAAGCCGAGCTAAACCCCAAGACTGCAAAGCTTGCTTATGGTTCTGAAGCCGTGTGTGCTTTTGTTAATGATAATTTAGGTGATGAGACTCTAACAGAATTAAGTAAGCTAGGAGTTAAGCTAGTACTATTACGTTGTGCAGGTTTTAATAATTGTGATCTGGGTGCTGCAAAGCAGAATGGTCTTGTAATAATGAGGGTTCCTGAATACTCTCCTTTCGCAGTTGCTGAACACGCTGTGGGTTTAATATTAAGTTTGAGTAGGAAATTCCACAAAGCCTATAATAGAACAAGAGACGCTAATTTCTCTTTAGAGGGACTAATGGGTTTTGACTTACATGCTAAGACAGTAGGCGTGATTGGCACTGGTAAAATAGGTTTAATTTTGATCAAAATTCTAAATGGCTTTGGAGTGAAAGTTCTTGCCTATGATCCATATCCTGTTCAGGACAAGAAAGGCTTGGATTTTGAATATTGTGATCTGAAAACTTTATACGTAAGCTCAGATATTATTACTTTGCAATGTCCACTTACTAAAGACTCTTTCCACATGGTTAACAGTGAAAGTATTAATGATATGAAAGATGGAGTAATTATCATTAATACCAGCCGTGGTGCATTGATTAACGCAAAGGATATGATACTTGGTTTGAAGAACAAGAAAGTTGGCGGACTTGCAATTGATGTCTATGAAGAGGAAAGCGAGATTTTCTTTAAAGATATGTCTTCGAAAATCATTGAGGATGATACTTTGATGCGTTTGATGAGTTTTCCTAATGTTCTAGTTACTGGTCATCAGGCTTTCTTTACAGATACTGCTATGGAAAATATTGCTAAGACTACTCTTGCTAATGCCAAATCATTCCAAGAACAGAACTATAGTGTTGGTGGAACCATAGTATAGCAGGATAAGCAGCAAGCCAAGTCCAAACAAATCTATTAAAACCAAAAATAAAACTCATTCCTAGGTGAAAACAAAAAGCTAGAAGAAGAGCTATAACTAAACTTGTTTGATGAATGAGGGCTAGTGGAAATAGTAATTCGAAAAGAATAACAGCCCAAGATAGTATCAACAATAATGTAGCTTGAGAACTTAGTTTCCTTAAAGATTCACTACTGGGATATGCAGAAAATTCAAATAAGTCTTGAAGCGCTTTTCCATTTCGCCAATCAGGATTCATGATCTTAACTGAGCCTGCGATAAAGTACGACATAAGTAATTGCAAAGCCAGATATCCAAAAGCGTAGACTTGCCATTCAAGTTCAGTTGAAAATCTTGACATGCATAGAACACTTAGAATGAGAATGCTCATACTATCGCTGCCGCCATTATAAGGACCTTGGAAGTATTTCAAAATGAAAAGCCTGTTAATAAAAAGTATTAGTAATATCCATTTGCTGAGCGTTGTAGCAGATATTAATGCTGCAACTAAAAGAGCTGTGCTGTAGATAAATTTTGTTACAAACAAGCGTCTTTCTTGTTTGATTGAACTAAAATGCTCTATGCTCTGTTGCATGAACGCGATAGCAAGAAATATTTCAGTGAAGCGTATACAAGATTCAAGGTTCATTTAGGCTTGACCTCGTGAAGCTCAGATGTGAATAAAACTTCTCTATTCAGTTCTGTTTTATCTCTGTGAACAAAAACTAATCTAAATTGAAATTTAGATGTCTCTTTGATTTCAGCAGAATTTTGAAGTTCTCTTTCGATACGCTCTTTAATTTCCCTGTAGCAGTGTGGGCTTGGCGTGATGATATACTTCTCAGCGCAGTTAATTAGATAAAGATACTCATTCCAGTATGCGTTATAGAATATATTTTTAATACTTTCTATAACTGAGACACTTTGAGATCTTGGGCGAAATTCTTGCCAATTACCGTTTGAAACTATATATTCAATTCGAGGTGATGGGGCAATCTCATAAAAAAATCTCCAGGAAGGTATTAGAGCTGGTATTAAGAGCTTTAAGATTTGCAGCATGCTTACTTAAATTTACTAGTTTTTTTTGAATTGTTGCTTCTTCTTTTTTTAGAAAATGAGTGTTTGAAATTCTTTCCATCTTTTGCTGGGAATTTTTTGTGTTTATTAGACTGTTTGTGGGATTTACTTTTATTGTACTTACCCATTTGTTCTTCGAAAACCATTCCTGCGTCTAATTCTTTGAATTTATTCTGTGCAATATATTTAAGCATTAGCGCAAAAACCTGCTCTTCTGTAAGATTCATGTCTTCACAAATAACAAGGAAATTCTCTAATAGCTTCTCATCTTTCTCGCTTACTCTTATTTGAGCAAGTTCATCTCTTAGTGACCTTAAATTTTTCTTTTCTAGATCTTTAATGCTCGGAACTTGAGCTTCTTCTAAACGCAGTTTCTTCATGCGTGCAGTCTTTTTCATGTTCTCTAATTCTTTTCTTGCAATAAAACTTAAGGCAAGTCCTCCTCTACCGGCTCTACCTGTTCTTCCAATTCTATGAACATAGTCCTCACCAAATCTAGGGAAGTCATAGTTAACTACAGCTTCTAAGTCATCTATGTCTATTCCTCTTGCAGCAACATCTGTTGCGATTAGGAACCTTATATTACCTTTTCTGAAAGCTGACATTACTTGTGCTCTTTTCTTTTGATCCAAGTCACCATGAAGTGCAGCTGCTGTATACTTACTGTTCATTAATTGCTCAGCAAGCTCATCTACTTTAATTTTGGTATTACAGAAAATTAAGGCTGATTCAAAGTTATAGAAAGTAATAAGCCTTTTTAGTGCTTCAAATTTACTAGCTGGACTGATTTGGTAATAGACTTGTTTGATTTGTTTACTTTGTTCTTTTTGATCCATAACATTTACATGTTTAGGATTGTTTTGAAAATCTTCCATTAAGCTCATTAACTTTTTGTTCATGGTTGCTGAGAACATAACAGTTTGTCTGTCTTCTGGAGTTTCTGAAAGTATAGTTTTCATATCTTCATAGAAGCCCATGTCTATCATTTGATCAGCTTCATCTAGAATTACTGTATTGAGGTAATCAAGTTTGATGGTACCTCTACGCTGGTGATCCATTACTCTTCCAGGTGTGCCGACTATAATTTGTCTTTTCGCTCTCTTTAAAGCTTTTAGTTGGATACTGATATTTTGTCCACCATATATAGCTATAGTTTCTATATCTGGATGCATTTGGGTTATTTTTTTGAACTCATCTGATACTTGTATTGCAAGTTCTCTAGTTGGACATAGAACCAAAATCTGTATATCGTCGATCTCTGGAGTAATATTCTCGACAGCAGGAATAGCGAAGGCAACGGTTTTCCCTGTCCCTGTTTGTGCTTGCCCAATTATATCCTCTCCTTCAAGTAAAAGAGGTATAGCTTTAGCCTGAATAGGGGTAGCTTCATCAAATCCCATTTGCTCTAAGGCAGAGAGGGTATTTGCAGATATTTTGAATTCGTTGAATTTAGACAAGACTGGCTAATATTAGCAGATATTCTGATAAAAAGCTTGAAATGTGAAAAAAAAATAATTGTTAACTACTGTTACATATATAATAACTATACAATTTTAACCAAATGTTATTATTGTTCTGTTATTTTAATTTTAGTTGATCGAGAATATGAATAGGCGAGATTTTTTAAAGAATAGCTTCAAGGCGTGCTCATTTTTGGGGGCAAATTCACTTCTATCTAACTTTTTAGCTTCAAATAGTGTATATGCAAATGAATTTTCAGCTAATAACAAAGTATTGATATTTATATATTTACCTGGTGGTTTTGATGGTTTGAATGTAACAGAACCAGATGACGCTGCTTTTAGAGAGCTTAGACCCACTTTGGCTACTGATTCTAACAATTTAATCAATTTAGACTCTTATTGGAAGCTGAACAATATCTGTGAGCCTCTAAAAGAGATCTATGATAACGGTGATTTAGCTATTTTCCCAGCTTGCGGTAACCCAAATGGTACTAGATCTCATTTTACTGCTCAAGATTTTATGAGAAGTGGTTTTTCTTCTATATCTAAGGACGGTTGGATGAATAACTCTTTACACTATAACCAGTCTGCTAATCCTTTTAGAGCTGTTAGTTTAACTGGTAAGCTGAATAGAATACTTAAAGGACCAGAATTTGCTTCTAATTTCACTTCAGTTTCTAGATCCCCTCTTCAGGATTTAGAGAATTTAGAATTTTCTCTTCTAAATAGTGTTTATGACGGCTTCGACAAGTCTAAGAATAGTTTTGGTTCTATAATCAAGAAATTTGGTTCTTATATGTTTGATACAGAAGAAGTAATGCAAAGATTAGTAGATCTAGGAGATTATCAGCCAGCTGCAAGTGCTAACTACTCTAATAGTCGTTTTGCTTCTTACTTGAAGACTTCTGCAAATTTGATTAAAAACACTTCTGTGGAGCTTCTATACATGGATTATCCTGGTGGTTTTGATACTCATCAGAATCAGAATTTAACTCGTAATTTTTCTGATATCGCAGCTTCATTAAAAAGCTTCTACAAAGATTTAGGTGAAAAGATGAATGATGTGACAGTAATAGTTGGAACTGAATTCGGGCGGACGGTGATTGAGAATTCTAATAAAGGTACTGATCATGGTTCAGCTGGTACTTGGCTTGCTATGGGTAAGAATCTTCAAGGTGGTATGCACTATGACTTCAGACCAAGTTTTGCAAGATCTGATCTTTTCGGTAGAAATGCTTTACCGATTCAGACTAATTATGGTGATGTGGTTATTGAGGCTTTAGATAAACATATGGGGTATAAAAACCTTGATAAGGTATTTCCTGGTTTCAACTATCAAGGAGTTGGTGTTTTTAATTCATGATTAAGTTAAGAATATTCATTTTAATAGCTTTATTTATATTTGCAGTTCAGGGTTCTTCTGCAAATGATGATTTGGTTTTCAATTTAAGTATACAGAGTTCTTCTGGTTCTAAAACTTTAAACCCTGGTCATAATCTGCAAATAAATTTTTCTAGCCCTAAAGATCATTTGATTAATAAAATTGCCCTCAATGGTTTTGAACTTGAAGACCTTTCCTATAGCTGCTCAGAAGATGTTTGTAATTATTCTATCTCTAGTGATTTGAATTCAACTCTTAGTGAAGGTCCTTTATTAATAAGCTTCTCTAACCTAAATACACCTGAATTCTCTAAGTATCATTTGGAAATTGAAACGGATTATAGTTTCTCGACCACTCCAGCTAATGACGATAGTCAAGACTCAGGTGATAACAATGATTCGAGTAATAATAACGATAATAATTCCAACAATAATTCCGGTAATGATAATTCCATTACTAACGACGACAGTACTAGTGATAGCAACACTAAATCTCCAGCTGACGCCACTATCACTGAACTTTTGACGGTTTCAAGATTTTCAACTAATACTCAAAATCCTAGAATCGCTTATGCAGGTGAGGAGTTAGTTTTCTCTTTTGTACTTAAAAACAAAAACGATGATATTGGCTTTGTGAAGATAGCATCCCTTCCGATTGCTCCAGGTCCAGGAACTCAGATTGGAGATTCAAAAGCCCATGAAATTAAACTTGACTTATCTAAATTATCGTCTAATTTGATTAGAGGCTTGAATAATCTTCTTGCTTTTGAAATTCAGATAAATGGCAAGATCTATAAGAACACAGATTTGAATATTGAGCCAATTAAATACTTAAGCCTAGATGCAGATAAGGTTTTCTTGAATAGAGAGATATCTATAGAACAATCTACTAGACCTAATTTCTATAATGTCAAATTTGACCTAGATAGAACGACTGCTGATGAGATTGCTGTTCAAACTGTTGTCCTGAATGATGGTCAGGCTTACTTCTTTAATAAGTCATGTGAAAGACTTATATGTTCTTATGTCTCTGATGATATTGAAATCTTGGATTATGAAAACGCCATCAAGATTATTTATCAATACCTTGGAGATAATTACAATTTCACTTATAAATTTAAATTAAACGATAATCTTTCAGAAAATGATCTTGCTAGACTTCTTTCAATAAAATCAATTGAATTACCGTTTACAGGTGCTTTCGATAGAAAAGGTAATACTGTTATCGTTATTAATCTAACTGATTCGAGTGAAGATCTATTCGTCTCCAAGTCTATAATTTCTGATTCTAATTATGAACTTGTGAATTTGGATGAAGCTAGTAAAGAACTGAGAATTGTTTACAAGCTTGACTTGAGCTTGGTTTCAGAGAAACTTAATTTACGTACTAATGAAAATCAAACTTTAGTTATAGACAACTTTGAGTCTCAGCTTAACTCTGTGATTCCTCAAAGTCGTCAACTATTCTCAAATAATAATACGAACAAGAGAAAAACTAAAGTTAAAACTAGAATTAGAAAATTTGTTACTGATAAGAAGCAAAGACTTGCTGTTAGAGGTAGAAACTTAAATGCTTCAGCAAGATTATTTGCTCTAAATGATAAAGGTGTTTTCTCTGAAATTAGTTTAGGGAAGGTGAATAAGAAGTTTAGAAAGCAACTTTTAAGTGCGAATCAATCAGTGAGTGAAGATATTGATTATTTGATTTACTTTACTGAAAAAGATGGAATCAGTTATATAAAGCTATAAGGAATTTAAAGGGGAATTTTAATGAGAGCGAAGATCCTAGATATGAGTAAAATTTTATGGCTAATGTTTTTAGTTGTTTGTCTTTGCTTTACAAGTCTTGCAGCTAAAGCTAATAAGTTTCCTGCACCTATTAACAGTATTTCTATAAAGTCTGCTAATGAAAATTATCCTAGGCAAGCTAAGGTAGGTGAAAGTTTTAATCTCCAGATAAGTTTTGATAAAGATTTTCAGATAGATTCTCTCAGTATTTTTGAGCATAGCCCTAGCTTAGAAGCTGTTTGCTCTGAAACAGAGTGTAACTTGAATTTAGATATAACGGTAGATGCATCAATGCTTCAGGCAGAGAAGAAATTGATTGTTAAGTATAAAAAGAATAACTTCACTAGATCACTAGTGTTTGAAAGGGTTCCATTTAGGTTGCTTACAGCAAGTGCTAGCTTTAATCAGATAGCTGGAATTAGACTTAGATCTAGTAATCCTTCATTCCAAAACTTTGCTTTTGTTGGTGACCAAATACTTTTAAGTTTCTTTTCGAAACAAGACTTTAGCTTTGAGAATATCAGTTCATTAAAATTTGCTGGGCAAGATTTGGATATCGCTAGTCTAGAGAAAGAAAGTCTAGATCTAGATGCAATAAAAAAACTTAATGTGATTAAGGTACCAGTGAATGAGGAAACACCTCTAGGTAAAGTGTCTTTTGAACTTAAGCTTGCAGAGCTAGTTTTCAATGAAGCCGTGAATGATGTCTATCCAGTTGTAATTCCTAATTCTATTGTTAATAACGTCTTTGAACTATCAACTACTAATATTATTAATCCTAGAATAGTTTCATATAATGATTCTTTGTATTTGAAATTTTCATCTTCTTTTGATTTGCAGATTACTAAGTCTGAAATTAACTCCAAAGAATACAGTCCTGAATTCACTAAGAACTGTAAAGCTTTAGTCTGTGAAAATATTTTGACTTATAAACTTGACCCAGAATTATTTTCTAAGCCCTTAGATATTAAAATTGAATATTTTGAAAATGGTTTACAGAAGACCTATGAAACTAATAACTCAATAGTTTCAATGGGAGACTATGTCAAACACCATGTTTTGAATAGAGTTAGTTTTGGTAAAGATTCTGAGAGCTTAGAGAAGATAGAAAGATCAGGCTGGCGCTCATATGTGATTGAGCAACTGAATCCAGTTTCTATAGATGATTCTGCTTTTGAAGCTATGAATAGTTTCGAGAATTTAGATACTAACCCTGATAATAATCTAGCTTTATATTCTTTCGATAAAATGCTGTACTCGAAGAAGCAGCTATTGGAGAAAATGACTTGGTTCTGGGAAAATCACTTCAGTACATCCCTACGTAAATGGGCGCATGTTGACTGGAGATACTTCAATAGAAAAGAAAGATATGCTGCTGATTTCGAGAGACGTTTCAGATCTGGTAACTATAGAGATTTAGGTTTCAATGAGATTAAACCATTTATTAGTAATGATTTTATTCATCATTTGAATATCAATACTGCTGACTATGACACATTGGAGCTTAAGGTGCGTTATAACCAAAGTGACGATGAGCCACTTACTAAAATTTACTGGAAAAATCAAGAGAATGAAGAAGAGTTCTCTGAGGCTAAGTCAGTAACTTATCAACCCGTCTATGATAGATCTACTCAGGTTTATAGTGTTGATTTATCTGCTAATTCTGAATGGCAGGGTACTTTAACTGGACTTGGGATTGAACCTTTCGTGAGAGAGCAGGACTCTGGAATTAGATCACGTGCTTTAATTTACTATATTAAACTCAAAGACTCTAATGCAGTTAATACTGATAAATTAATTCTCTACACTAGTAGCTATGCTGAAAGATGGACTAATGATTTCTTCAGAGCAAATGCTTTTGGTAATTTTACAGATCTCTTGAAGGACAATGCTAAGAGTCCTTCTATGCTTTACTACTTGGATAATTATTTGAATAATAAAGCTTATGCACAGGAAAACTACGCTAGAGAAGTTATGGAGTTACATGCTCTAGGAGTTGATGGTGGTTATACCGAAGAAGATGTAAGAAGTGTTGCTGAAATGTTTACTGGACTTACTTTCGTTGCAGATAAAGTCTTCTATGATTCTGACGAGCATTTATTTAAGGACTTGGAAGTAAGTTTCCTTGATGAAGTTATTCCAGGTGGTACTAGCCAAGCAGATTTTATAAATCAAGTAGATACTTTCCTTGAGAAATTAGCTGCTCATCCATCTACAGCTAAATTTATCTGTAAGAAATTAATTGAGTACTTTGTCGATGAAAACGTGCCAAGTGCATTGCAGCTTTCTTGTCAGAATACTTTCCTTGCAAATGCTGAAGATGCTAATCAATTGAAGAAAGTGATGGAAGTGATTTTACTGGATGACGAGTTTGTCGATTATAGTCACTATCGTAATAAGATTGCAAACCCAATGTTCCAAGCAATTCAAGTGATGAGAGCTGGTTGGGATGATAACTTGGATCAAAGATATAATGGATCAACTAAGAACACTGTATACAATCAAGCTGCAAGTCAGGAGTTTGTTCCAGGCTTTGCTGGACCACCAACAGGTTATAAAGAAATTAGTACTAGTTGGATGAATCAAGGTCAGCTAGTTAAAAGGATCGCCTATAACAAGAAAGTTTCCAAGGATTTTGCCTATAGAGAAGCTCATCTAACAGCTATTATTAATAAGTTCCAAGACAAAACTAAAGAAGACTTTTTGAGATATGTTCTGGATATCTTTGTTGCAGATGCTTATACTGATGAAGAGTTTAATGCTTTGCTCGCTCTTTTCCCTGAGGATTTTGCATTTAATGTAGCTTATAATAATGTCCAAACCATGAAGCGTATTTTCTTTATTGCAGCAAGTATGCCTAGGTCTCAGCTGTTTTAAGTATGCGCTCTATTAACTTTAATATGTAATTTCTATTTTTTGCCCTGCAATATTCTTATAAGCTTGGTTTAGACTTAAAATAGGATCGTTTTGTATTTAGTTGAGAATTTTTCTTCCGTATGAATAAATTCCTGATTTGTGGTAATTTCTCTCTTCTTTGTTTTCCTTTATAATGTTTTGAATCTCAGTTTTGTTGAATGTCCCGACTACTTCTTTAGGGTCTGTATTACCTTCTTGAGTGATATATTTTTCAACATCTCCTGGATTAAATTCTTCGCCCTGTATCTCTTTTCTTGTCGCTTCAAAAAGAATAGTAATAATGTTCGTACTTTGTCTTCTAAGTAATCCATTATCTTTGGCTAAGTCTCCAAGATTATCTTTGATTTTGTTTGCTTGATCTTGGTTTATTATTCCTTTCCCTTCAAGTATCTCTACATTTTGCTTGAGGCTTCTTATTTGTCCAATTTTCTCGAAGTTTAGCTCAATTCCATAATCATTGAAGCTTTTTGCTTTTACATAAAAATTAGATGCTTGATTTTCATTAATTAAACCGTCTTCCATTAATTGCCTTACTTGAAGATTAAGAGAGAGAATTCCTTTTCTAAGCTCTGGACTAACTGTTGATAAGTCTATTCCATTATCATTCATAGTCTCTATATAGTTAGCTGTTTCTTCACTTAATTCTATATCTCCGTTTTTACCTTCAGAAAATATAGCTGTAAGTTCTTTTATACTTTCTGGTGATAAGTTAACTAGTGTATTTTGAAGATTTTGAATTGACTGTCTGCTAGTTTCTTGTATTTGACTTCTTTCAGCGAAAAGTGCATTACGCTCATCTGAGTCTCTTTCCGTTTTTCTATTAATTTCAGCTGCACTTAATGTTGGAATATATTCTGGGATATTTACAGTCTTAGTGTCTGAACTATCATTAAGTATAACAGTATTGATGAATGCGAGCGTAGGAATTACTAATGCCTGGATTTTATCCCGGTCTTCTTGACTTGTTTGTTCAGGTGAAAGACCCATAAGTCCCATAATTAGGCTTGATTGATATTCTGTTCCCAATTGCATAAGGCCAATTAATACTTTATCGGTAAAAATATTTTCATCCAAGCTTATTCCTGCTTCTTGAAAGCTTCGTCTTAATGTTGCAACAGCTTGGTTTTGTAAAGTTTCAGGATCTTGCTGGGTTACTATACCATCTGTTGGAAGTATATCCTTTGGATCAACTATATCTGTGTGTAAAGCAGGATTAAGTCCAGTTTTCTCACCAGTACTTTGAACTATTTTTCCTCGATTTTCATTTACTTGTGTTGTTTTCTGAATTTCAGATTTCTTTCCACCATCAAAAGAATTAATAATACTCATAACGAGTATTAACGTTACCATTAGGTAGTACTTTGTATTATTTTGATTATATTTTTTTATATTGTTTGTTTAAGTTGAAAGATAATTTTGATCATTATGCTTTAATCTTCCCCAAACACAGATACAAAGTCAAACCTCTAACTATCATAAATATAACCATAGACAACCAAAGACCATGGTTATCTATATACTTAGGAAGAGTTAGCATAGCAAGAGCATAAACCCCAAAAGAAATTATCATCATATTTCTCATAGACTTAGTTTCAGTAGCACCCAAGAAAATTCCATCTAACTGAAAACACCATATACTAACGAGTGGCATTAGAATCATCCAAGGTAGATACTGAAAAGCGATTGCTTTAATTTCTTCTAAGTTTGTAAGTAGTGAGATTATATTTTTGCCGAAGCAAAAGTAAGTCAAAGAGAAAAGCAGCGCAAAACAAATAGCAAAAACAGTAGTTACTTTTATTGATTTTTTGAAAGCTTTTTCTGATTTTTGTCCGTGTGCTTCACCAACTAAAGCTTCTGCTGCATTAGAAAATCCATCTAGAGCATAGCTCAAAAACCAAAATAGATTCAATAGTACTGTATTGCTTGCTAGGATTGATTCTCCTTGTTTAGCTCCTTTAGCAGTAAACCAGGAAAAGGCTATAAAGATTAATACTGTTCTGATGAAAATATCATTGTTTAATGAAAATGTTTTTTTGAGTTTAGAGAATTCAAGTATTAGTTTCTGGGTTTCTCTGCTGACAAGATCTTTGAGCTTGGTTTTGATAAGACTTAGGCTTACTATTAGACCTATTATGCAAAAACTAATCTGTGAAACTATGGCAGCATAAGCTACTCCGTAGATATTCATTTTTAAAGCTATTACCAAATACAAAGCCAAGGCTATATTCAATAGATTCATTCCTACCCTTAGGAAAAGTGCTGTTTGTGGTTTCTGTGAACCATAGAGCCAGCCGAGAATCACATAGTTGCAGAATACTGCTGGTGCTGCCCAGATTCGGATTTTGAAATATTTAATTGCAAGTTTCTCTAGTTCTGGCTTCGAGTCTAAAAAGAAAAAAGTAATATCACTGATAATATCTTTCAGGAGAATTATTATTAGACCAAGAAATGCAGCAATGATGAGATTGCGAATTAATATATGAATTCTTTCTTCATCTTGTTTTGCACCGTAGGCTTGGGCGGTAAGACCCGTGGTTACTTTTCTAAGAAAAGAAAAGCCCCAGTATATGAACTGTAAGGCAACAACGCCGAGTGCTACAGCAGCTATAAAGTCTTTACTCTCTAAATGTCCTAGAACCGCAATGTTGGTAGCACCAATCATAGGAATGGATACATTCGCTAAAATTATAGGCCAAGATAAATTCCATACTTTTAGATAATTGATTGAGTTTGTTTTTTCTTGCACTGATTTCTAAGCTTCAATATTAATAGAATTCTCTTCTAATCTTCAAGAATAAGTTTATAAATAGATTATGCTAAACTCAGCATTTATGCTCAAATCTAAAGCTATGGCTGATATTGACCCACGAATTTCTCAAGCAGAGAAATCATTAGAAGAAACTTGGAGAAATTTTGAAGAGATTAAACATTATAATCAGATCAAAGTCTTAAAAGCTTTCCAGAAAGCAGGTATCCAGAACTCTCACTATTCGTGGGTGACAGGTTATGGTTATGATGATTTAGGTAAAGATAAACTTGATGAGCTTTACGCTCATTATTTCAACACTGAAGCTGCAATTGTCAGGTTACAGTTGGTTTCAGGAACCCATGCTATCAGCTGTGCGGTTTTGGGTAATCTGAATGCGGGTGATGAATTGGTTGCGGTTACAGGTAAGCCCTACGATACTTTACAGAGTGTTTTTAAGAAATTTGTAGGTAAATATAATATTGGTTTCAAAGAAGGTGAAGAGGAGCTGAGTTCTAACACCAAACTTGCATTTTTACAAAGATCTAGAGGCTATGAGTGGCGTGATAGCTATGGCTTAGATTATTTAAAACGTAAAATTAATCTAGTTCGTGAAAAATCTCCCAATGCTGTGATTTTTGTTGATAATTGCTACGGCGAATTTACTCAAATAGAAGAACCCACAGATATTGGTGCTGATATTATTGCTGGATCTTTGATCAAGAACCCTGGCGCAGGTATTGTTGCTGCTGGAGCTTATATTGCAGGCAAGAAAGAATATGTTGAAAATGCAGCAGAAGTGCTTACTGCTCCTGGTATCGGTACTCATGGTGGTTGTAGCTTTGATCAAAACCGTTTGATGATGCAAGGCTTTTTCTTGGCACCCAATATAGTCTATGAAGCACTTCGAGGTATGAGCCTAGCTTCAAGACTTTTTCAGGATTTAGGTCTTGAAACTATACCAGCAGCAGATGCTGAAAGAAATGATATTATTCAAGCAATTAAATTTAATTCAAGGGAAAGACTCATAAAATTCTGTGAGTTGGTTCAGAAAAATAGTCCGGTAAATTCGATGTTTAGTCCTGTTCCTGATGCTATTTCTGGCTATGATGATGAAATAATTATGGCTGCAGGTGCTTTTGTTGAAGGTTCTAGTATTGAGCTTTCTGCTGATGGACCTCTGCGTGAACCTTATATCGCTTATTTGCAGGGTGGGCTTTCGTATTCACATACAAGATATGTTCTCTCAGAGATTATAAAAGCTATATCTTCGAATAGCTAAATTACGTTGATGAGACAATTTTTTTGATGAATCACTAATAATGTGAGAAAATGTAATTTGCTTTGATTATTTCCAAGAACTTATGTAAATCCTTCTATGAAGCTGAAAATAAAGAGCATGTTATCTTCAGAGGGCTCGATGTTGAAATTGCGAAACATGAATTTGTGATTATATTTGGAGCAAGTGGTTCTGGGAAATCTACTTTTTTAAATTTGGTTAGTGGTATTGATGATATCGATTCGGGTGATTTGATTATCTCTGATATTAATTTGACTAAGATTAGTGATGAGGAGAAGACTTTATTTAGAAGAAAGAATGTTGGTTTTATTTTTCAAAACTTTAATTTAATTCCGACTCTTACTGTTGAAGAAAATATACTTTTACCTTTGGAGTTGAATGGTATGTATGAGAAGGAATACATTGATTTTGCTTTAGGGATGTTGAAAACTGTAGGGCTTATAAATAAGCGTAATAGTTTTCCTGAGAAATTATCAGGTGGAGAGCAGCAGAGAGTAGCTTTAGTAAGAGCACTTGCTCATAAACCTGCCATTGTTCTTGCTGATGAACCAACTGGAAACCTAGATGCAGAAACTGCTGATGTGGTAATGAATCTCTTACAGACTCTTAGAGAAGAGTATTCACCTACCACTATAATTGTTAGTCACAATAGAGAGCTTGCAAAGTACGCTGATAAAGTCTTGTGTTTGAAGAATAAGAACTTTATTGTTGAAGAAAGTGGCGACACGAAAGAAGGACAAGATGCTTCCAATATCTCTCTTTAAGTCTAGTACTAATTTTATAAGTAAAAATATTTGGCAGTTTGTTTCTGTAATATTAGGAATAGTGCTTTCTGTAGCTATTATTACTGCAACTGATGTTGCAATACACTCGGCGAAGAAATCTTTCCAGCTTTCAACAGAGTTGATTAATGGTAAGGCTAGTCATCATTTGATTAGTAATTCTCATAAAATTCCAGAAAGTGTTTTGAAAGAACTATACGCAGATGAGCAGATTACTGTAACTCCTATTATTGAAGATTACTTATCTAAAGATGGTGAACTTCTTAAAATTATTGGCTTTGATCCTTTTTCCGATTATGAATTCAGGACTATTACTAGTGATCTGAATATCAAGAAATTTGATATTTCTCCATTTATTAATAACCTAGAAGCTTTTCTCTGCTCTAAATATACCGCGCAGAAACTCAAGATACAATCTGGAGATATATTAGAGATTCCTACTAGTAGAGGTCTATATCCACTCAAGCTATATGGCTTAATTAATAATAAGGATGAAGAACTTTATTCAAGTTTGGATAATTTCTTGTTTATGGATATATCCACTGCTCAAGAGCTTTTGCAGATGGATTCCTATATTAGCCGGATAGACTTAATAGTTCCAGACCAATATATAACTAAGTTACAAGAGAATCTAGTAAAGCTAGATAAAAGCTTAATACTTATCAGTTCTTCTGACAGAAATGAATCTAAAGAGTCTATGACTAAGTCTTTTAATACCAATTTAAGTGCTCTTAGTTTACTAGCGACTCTTGTTGGTGTTTTTCTGATTTACAATACTATGAGCTTTTCTATACTACAGCGAAGAAAGATTTTAGCGATATTTAGATCTGTGGGAGTGAAGAAACATGAAATTTTCACTTTGGTGCTTACTGAATCTGTGATTCTAGCTGTTTTGGGAACCGCTCTTGGGCTTGTTTTAGGACTGAGTACAGCCAAAATTATTCTTGATTTAATTACTAGAACTATTAATGACTTATATTTTGTAATTCAAGTAAATCAAATCAATTTAAACTACTATGAGTTATTGAAACCTGCATTTATTGGCGTTTTCATATCTATTTTATCTGCACTGCTTCCTGCATATGAAGCAAGTAATATTCCTGTTGCAAATGCAATTAAAGATATCGATATAGAGGAGAAAACTAAGAACTTTATTCCTCAACTCAACTTAGTAGCCTTAGTTTGTATCTTACTTGCGTTTGTAATATTTGCTTTGTTTGAGAAGAGTATTGCTCTTTGCTTCTTTGGACTTTTTATTATGGTCTTTGGCTGTGCGCTTTTTATCCCATGCCTAGTATTTAATTCAGATATTTTCCTTAAGCTTATTTTCAAGAAATTTTTTGGGATTTCATCGATGATTTCAATCAGAAGTCTTCAGAAGAATCTTAGCCGCAATGCTATTGCTATTGCTGCTTTGAGTGTTTCCTTATCATTATATTTATCCTTGGATATAGCCATAAGTAGTTTTAGATCTACTGTTGAAGATTGGCTTAACTATTCTTTATTTGCTGATGTTTACATTTCAGCTCCTAAACTTGTTGCCAATAAAAACAATCAGAGCCTAGATAAATCTATAGTAACTTTCAGTAAAGGACTTAAAGATATTGGACAAAGTGCTATCAGTGAGTACCATTTAAGAGATATTAGAACTAGTTCGACTGAGGAAACAGTTAGGCTTGCTAGTATAAATTCACTTACGAAAGTGAAAGAGTCTTTCCGTTTCAAAAGTTTTCCAGAGGGTATTTCTAAAGATGATTTTATAAAATCAGTTTGGACTAAATTTGACTCTAAGCAAGGATTACTAGCTTCTGCGCCTTATGCTTATAAACATAAAATTAAAGTTGGAGATAAGGTTGAACTCTATACAAGTTCGGGTATAGAATCATTTGAAATACTTGCGATTTTCAATGATTATAGTTCAGATCAAGGGCTATTAATCATGCACCAGGATTGGTACCGTGACTTATGGCAGGACTATGAAGTTAGCTCTATTGGTATTTTCCTAAACGATGATAATAAAGCTAAATTTAAAGATCAAGATTTTATAAGTAACTTCAAATCCATAGCGCTTGAGAAGAGTATAGCTGCAGACAAATTTGAAATTCGCTCTAATCAGCAACTGAAAGATGAATCTATGGTGATTTTTGATAGGACTTTTAGAATTACTTCAGTACTCAAAATCATTGCTATAATTGTTGCTGCATTTGGTATTTTCAATGCTTTGCAAGCTCTTCTCATAGAAAGAAAAAAAGAATTTGCTTTGTTGAAAGCTATGGGTTTAAGTAATTTTGGAATATTCCAATCCAATAGTCTTCAAGCTATTAGTATGGGACTATTGTCATGGCTCTACTCTATACCTATAGGTATACTTTCTGCATGGGTAATGATTGATGTTATTAACCATAGATCTTTTGGTTGGGATATACACTTCGGTCTCAACATAAATAATTTTCTTTTTGCATTATTGGTATCACTAGGCTGTGCTTTCCTTGCCTCGCTTTATCCTAGTTATCAACTCAAAAAAATATCAGCTGGAATTTTACTAAAGGACTAATATGATTAAGAACAAAAATAATCTAATACTTTTACTGCTTTTAGTTCTTTTCGCTATTGGAGCTTTCTTTTTCTTAGCTAATAAAAAATCATCTAATGATAGAGCTTTCAACTTGAAGAAGCCAAGTAAATTGATGAAGGCGGATAAAGAAAAAGACAAAAAATTCGAGAAAGCTATAGATCCTAGAGAATTTACTTTCCCTCATGATCATGGTCCCCATAAGGCTTTTAAAACTGAGTGGTGGTATTACACTGGTAATTTGGAGGATGAAGACTCGAATGAATTTGGTTATCAGATTACGATATTTCGTAATGGTTTGGAGCCAGAGAAGGATAGCCCTAAGCCTAAGAATAATAAGTGGCAGAGTAAACAAGTTTATATGGCTCATTTCGCTATTTCTGATATTCATAATAAAAAGTTTTATTCATTTGAGAAATATTCTCGTGACTCAGTTGCTCTTGCTGGAGCTAAGGCTGAACCTCATCAAGTTTGGCTTAAGAATTGGTCTATTAAATCTTTTGATAATAAAGAGGGAGAGACTTTCCCTGTTCTGATTACAGCTAAGGAAAAAGATATTGAGCTACAACTTGAGTTAGACCCTGTTAAGCCAATTACGCTTCAAGGACTAAATGGTTTAAGCCAAAAAACACAAGGCTTGGGTAATGCTTCTTACTATTATTCAATTTCCAAACTTGCAAGTGTTGGGAACATAAAAATAAAAGACAAAACCTACAAAGTTAAGGGCTATAGCTGGCTTGATCGAGAATGGAGTACTAGTTCTCTTGGTGATAATCTTGTTGGTTGGGATTGGTTTGCTTTGCAACTGTCGAATGATATCGAGATTATGTACTATAGGCTGAGAGATGGTGAAGGTGGCAGTGATCCACATAGTTCTGGGGTGATCATAGATTCTGAAGGGCAAAGCCATTCATTCTCATATAAAGATATAAAACTCAAAGAAAAAGGTTATTTCCACAGCTCATACAGCGATGCCAAATATCCAATTAATTGGTCTATGGAAATACCTAAAATAGATCTGAATATTAATATAAAGAGTAATTTAAAAGATCAAGAGCACAGAAATCAATACCCTTATTATGAAGGTTCAGTCAGCATCAACGGTAAGTTTGCCGATAAGAAGATTGCTGGTAAGGGTTATATGGAACTGGTGGGTTACTAAAGTTTTAAATTATTACTGTATATTTGAGTTTTTTTATATAATATAGGCATGGGTATGAGACTTGGAACCGATCTTTGTGATCCTAGCAGAATAGAAAAAGTTTTAAGACGCTATGGCAAAAAATTTGTGACAAGGATTCTTACAGCAGAAGAGCAAGAACTTCTTGAATTTGGATTTAACCAACGGAGTTTTAAGCCATCTTTGAGTCATAGAATAGCTGCTAGATATGCAGCCAAAGAAGCTGTTGCTAAAGCGCTAGGGACAGGAATTGGTAAAGAAGTTGCTTTTCACGATATTTTAATTCTCAAAAAAGAAAATTGTGGCGCTCCATATATTAAACTCACTGGTAATGCTGTAAATGTGGCTGAGAAATTGAATATCAATAAATGGGAAATTTCGATAAGCCACGAAAAAGCGATGAGTGTTGCAATAGTAATAGCTTACAATGAAGATTAAGAAAATCCTGATTATACGCCTCAGTGCTCTTGGCGATATAGCTCACAGCTTTCCTGCATTAAAGTATTTAAACTCTGAGCTTGAGAAGAATTTAGGGTGTCAGATTGATTTTCTGGTTTATAAAAATTTTCAGGATTTGCTTTTTCACCTAAATTTCATCAACAAAGTTCATATCCTTGAAGATAAAAAGATCTCAACTATATTTAAAAAAATATTTCAATTAAAGAAAGAGAACTATGACTATATCATTGATTTCCAGGGCTTAATCAAGACTTCATTAATTAGTTTTCTCAGCAAAGGTAAGAATATTGGCTTTGCTAAACCCCGAGAATGGCTTGCTGGATTACTTTATAGATTTAAACTCAAAAACTATTCGATTATGCAGCCAGGTAAGCATGTTGTTGAACATAATTTGAGGTTAGCTAACTTTGCACTATCTACCATTGTGAATAGAGAAACTGGTGAAGCTGTTAAATCTAAGGATTTTACTCATAAGTTAAGAGCAAGGCTATATAAAATCCAAAATCCCAAGAAAATCATTCTGATTCCTTGTACTACCTGGGAGTCTAAGTTCTGGACTATAGAGAACTGGGTTGATTTGGTAGAAAGATTATCTAGTAAATTTCCAAGTGCGAAAATATATTTTACTGGTGTCTTGAAAGAGAAATCATATCTAGAGGAAATTCGCTATAAGTTATTACCGCAAAGCTATCAGCGCACCCAATTGGTACTTGATAAAAACTTAATTGGCTTAAGGCAGTTTTTTATGGATGCTGATTTGGTTATTGGTGTAGATACTGGTCCACTGCATTTAGCGGCTGATACTTTGTATAATTCACATACAGCTCACCTAGTAGGTATATACGGACCAACCTCTGCTTCTCGATCTGGTCCCTATAGTTTTCATGCAGCAAGCTATGACGAAATATTCCAAAGCAATGCTAGCCATAAAAGAACTTTGAAGGCAGATGATTATTCTATGTCCAAAATTTCAGTACAAGAAGTCTTTAATAAAATTAACTCTTTATCTTGCTAGAATTTAGGTGATGGATTTTATTTTTGTAATCATTAGCATACTTGTTATTACGCTTTTGATCGTTGTTCATGAATTTGGTCATTTCCTTGCAGCCAAGCTATACGGTTTCCAAACTCCTATCTTTGGTATCGGTATGCCTTTTGGTCCTTTTATTAAGCTTTTCAAGAAATGGGATACAGAATTTAGGTTCTATTTTGCTTTGATAGGTGGCTTTGTTGCAATACCTGAAACCAGTGACGAAACTAGTACTGAGACTATCAAAGATATGGAACTTAAGCCTTTTAGGAAGTTTCCAGTCTACCAGAGAGCTGTTGTTGCCGTTGCTGGTGTTGCTTTTAATATTCTATTTGCGCTAATAATTGCTTTTTTTATGTCGACTAGTATAGGCTTGCCGAAGTTACTTGCTAGCAATAAGATCGCTGAATTTGTGAGCGATAGTTCTCCTGCTAAGCAGGCAGGTTTAGAGTTTGGTGATTACGTGATTTCAGTTAATGGACAAAAAATCGCTTCTGGTAAGGATTTACAGCAGACTATAGATCAGTACACCGATGAAGATATTGAACTGAAAGTTAAAAGAGGCGAAGAGATTCTCAGTTACGAGGTTCACTCTGAGGGTGCTATTGGTGTCAGGCTTGGTTACTCGAAAGAGTATATTAAGTCAGCGACTAACATCTTGGAACATATTTATAATTCTGCTAAATACACTTTAGAAACCTTGTTGATGATGGTTCTATCGATTATAACTATATTTGCTTCTCTCTTTGCGAAAATAGGAAACTTACTTGGACTTTCATCTATTAGTCCAGCAGCGAGTCTTGGAGAAGTTAAGGGTATTGTTGGTATAGTTCAGTTAATCTCTGAGGATATTCGTAATAATTTGTGGATGATTCTAGAATTTGCTTTTCTACTGAATTTGAATTTAGCAGTAATTAATTTATTACCAATTCCAGCATTAGATGGTGGTTATTTACTATTCTTAGCTTATGAAGCCTTATTCAAAAAGAAACCTTCTATTGCTCTTCAAGAAGGACTTGTGCAGGTTGGATTTATATTTTTACTTAGTATAATGGCTTTGACTACTATTAATGACATTAGAAACTTTTTTTAGAAGTTCTATAACGTTTTAAACATCTACATCAAAGTCTTTCATCATAACTCTTAGTTTTTGAAGAGATTTTTGGTGTAGTTGACTTGCTCTCGATTCAGATATATCAAGTATTGTTCCAATCTCTTTAAAGGTTAATTTTTCGTAGTGATATAGAGAGATTATTAATCTTTCTCTTTCTTTTAAGCTGTCAATTGCTTGTGCAAGCTTGTCTCTGACAAGATTTCCTTCAGCTAAGCTTTCTGTTGCTTCTGTCTGTGAAGGCATTTTATCTACTAATGCAACAGTTCCTTCATCAGATGAATTACCATTTTCTTGTGCGTCTAGTGAGAATATTACTGCACTAGATTCTTGTTTTAAAACTCTTAATTCAGCGTCATCTATAGCTAAGTGTTTTTTAATTTCATCATCACTTGCTGTGTGTCCTAGTTTTTTCTCTAGTTCAGCGAGTCTGGTGTTATATCTTTTTACTCTTTCTCTACTATTTCTTGATAAGAAATCTCTTGATCTAAGGAAGTCTAGTATTGCTCCCCGAATTCTACTAGTAGCAAAAGTTTCAAATGAACAATCTTTAGTATTATCGAATCTATCGATTGCTTCAATAAGGCCAATGGTTCCATAGCCGACTAAATCTTCTTTATCAAAATCAGCGGTTTCAATATGTGGAAATCTTCCTGCAACCCAGTTTACGAGATGAGCGTATCTAATGATAAGTTGCTCACGCATTTCCGCCCTTCGATTTGCCTTATTATTGTATCTAGCCCACAATCTATTATTCTCCGCTTTTCTTTCAACACTTTTCAATCCCAACTGTAATGAACTTGAAAGTAAGACATGCTTCTTCTTTTCTGTATTCCCCTTGGAATCAAACTGTGTTGAACTACCTGACATATACTGATTCCTTTACCTTCATTCCGATATTTGCCTTAGATGTGGTGCTTTTTCTTTAGTTTTTCAGCTGGAGTCTTATCAAAGCTCTGAAGTTTTCTGTACCTCATCGCTAATTCTTCCTCGCGTCTCTGTAATCTCAGCTCTCTTTTCTTACCGAAGCTCTTAATATGAGCTTTCTGAATGTGAACAACCATTAATCTCAATGCTACAAAACATATCAATGAGACAATGACAGCAACGAAAAGAGTATCAGCTATTACAGAACCAATATCAGCATTTTCATCAGACATAAGTCTTAAAACAAGAAGAATAGAAGTACACAGCATAAAAACAACACCCGATAGAACTGGGACTAATCTAGTGTATTTCTCCAGTTGTACTTTAAGCGACGATTTTATTGCATCTCTACTTTCTACCATCTTACTGCCCGTTTTTTTGGCAAAGCTCCAAGACTTAATAAAGATATTCCATGTTTTAGCCTTTTTCTAGCTTCAGCTAAGAACATGAAAAATGATTCAAATATCAAGAAAAGGGGCCATACTTATAAAGATAATTGGTATATTTGGTTAATAATCAGTTAAATTTTTGGAAAAACTTCTTGCTATGACTAAATATTTAATCTTTTGTATGAGAAGCCTAATTATATTTAGGCTTCTCACTAAATGCTCAATGGCAAGGCTTTCAATTTTTGAAAAGGCTGAGTTGACTGCTTGTCAATGATGACTTTGAAAAATTTGAGTAACGCAGCAAGTGGGTATTTAGTGACAAGCCTATTTAATGATAAAGGATAGGTGTAAGGAAACCATTCAATACAACAACGCCAATTATAACCATAGTTGAGGCTCTACTGGTTGCAAGACCGACGTCTTTCGAAGATTTTCCACAAGATAAGGCCGTACTTACAACAACTATGACCATGAAAACATTGAATATAATCGTTTTTACCAGTGGATACAAGTATTCTTTCATGGTTGCATAGCGCCACGCTGAATCCAAAAATTCAACATACTCAAGCTTTATCGAGATATTTGCCATGAGCATACCTGCTATAGTGCTACAGAATGCAGATATTGCAAGTATGAATGGAGTTATAAGAATAATTGCAAGTAATCTTGGTGTTAATAAATAGTAAAGTGGATCTACTTTCATAATCTGTAACGCATTTATCTGATCACTAATCTTCATTGAGGCGATTTCGGCTGTGTAGGCTGTGCCACATCTTGCCATGATGGCAAAAGCAATAAATATTGGAGTTATTTCCTGCAAGTTACTTAAAGTGATAGCAGCACCAATTAATTCACGTCCCCCATATTTCTCAAGTTCTGTTGCTGTATTTACAGTAATGATTAAACTACTTACAGATGTTAAGACGAGTATCATCGGTAAAGATTCAAAAGCAATAAAAACTATATGTCTAACAAGTTCACCTTTATCAATTTTTCCTTGAAAGATTTTTTTCAAAGAAAAATATAAGTTATAAAGGCATAAACCAACAAAGTTCATTAAAATACTAGGCTTTTTACTTTCTCAACGGCTTCTTTGATCTTACTTGGATCTTTGGCTCCAGCTTGAGCGAAGTCAGGTCTTCCGCCACCGCCGCCTTTGCATATAGCTGCAGCTTCTTTTACTACTGCATTCACTCTGTATTTATCTTCTTTTGCTAAATTTTTCGAGCAAGAACCAAGTAAAACTACTTTTCCTTGGAATTCACTAATGAAAAATAGCCATGCTTCATGATTTTCTGACTCGATTTTAGTTTTGAGATCACTTGCAAGTTCTTTAATAGTATCTGCATCCAGTCCAGAATCAAAAATTTCATTCAAATGACAAATTATATATTTTCTATTTTCTTGACTATGTGCCTTCGCTAATATTTTGTCTAAGCTTTCTCTTGCTTTGTTTAGTAATTCAGCTTTAGCTTTTTTTGCAGCTTCTTTTTCTTCTGCTTTTCTTTTTTGTTCTGCAGCCTCTGCTTCTTTTTTGGCTTGCTCTTCTTGAAGCCATTTCTCTGCCTGGCTTTGAGCAAAGAGTTTGATTCTTCTAATACCAGCAGCGACAGATGATTCACTAGCAATCTTTACAAGTTCTATTTCTTTAGTATTGGCAACGTGAGTACCACCACAAAGTTCCATTGAGGCATTTTCAGAGTCATTGCCCATCTTGAGAACTCGAACATTACCTTCGTATTTATCTTCGAAGAAGGCAAGGGCTCCCATCTCTATAGCTGAATCAAAATCAGTTTCTACAGTACTAACAGGCATTGCTTGTTTTACCCAGTCTTGAATTTGATTCTCTATATCTTTGATTTCTTCAGCTTTTAAAGCTCTATCAAAATTAAAATCAAATCTGGTATATTCTGAACCAACTTGCGAACCTGCTTGTTGGACTGAATCTCCAAGAATCTTTCTTAAGGCTGATTGCAATAAGTGACAAGAACTATGATGAATTTTGCTTAGTTCTCTTTCTTCTTTATTTATTTGAGCCGTGACTTTATCACCTTTCTTAAGAATAGACTCAAGTTCAGAAGAAACAGTATCTTTAGGGACTTTAAGGCTGATGAAATGAAGGTATCTAGCTTCTTTGGCTTTTACGTTACTAACTTTTATTAACTGACTTAGGGAAAATTCAGAATTAGAGTTTTTAGACTTACTATCAAGATTTTCTTTGATAATAAATCCTTTATCAGCTAACTGACCACCTGATTCAGCGTAGAAACTGGTTTTGTCCAGTAGGACTTTGAAGGTGAAATTATAGAAATTATCTTCTGTTGAAGTTGAATTGATTAACTCAGAGATATTTATTGAATCAATTTCTTGGTTGGTGTCGTTGAAGATAGCAAGAACTTCAGCTCGATTCTCATATAGATCATAGCCAAGAAATTCAGTTTCTGGGTATTCAAGTAATGCTTTAATTAAGTCTTGTTCTGCAACAGCCGAGTTGTTGAAATTGTCTGAGCTAGAGGCTTTGGAGTGCTGTTCCTTAGCTTTATTGTAAGCTTCGTAGTCTATTCCTAAAGATTTCTCTTGAGCAATATCTTCTGTGAGTTCTAGTGGAAAGCCGTATGTCGAATATAAATCAAATACAAACGGGCCATCTAATAACTTAGTTTCTTTAGATCTTTCCATCTCTTCTAGTTTCTCATTTAATCTTGCAAGTCCTTTATCTATAGTCTTAGCGAAGGCTTCTTCTTCTTTCGCTAAGACTTCAATGATGGATTCTTGTTTTTGTTCAAGTTCAGAGTAAAACTGTGAGTAAATATTAATAACTTTAGTCGCTAAGTGGCTTAGAAACTTACTTTCTTTAAGATTTAACTTGTATAAAAATCTTGCAGCTCTTCTGATAAGCATTCTAAGAACATAACCTCTACTAAGGTTACTTGGTCTGACACCATCAGCAATTAGAAAACAAGAACATCTTAAATGATCGACTATGATTTTTAGATAACTTTGATTTTCTGAATTTGCAAAGTCTTGTTTGACTTTCTCGTTAATTTCTTTCTCTGTACATTTAATAATAGAAGCTAATTCATCTGTTTCAAAAGTATTATTTACATTCTGTTTAACAAGAGCGATTCTTTCAAGACCAGCTCCAGTATCTATATTCTTCTGAGCTAAAGGCTTCAAGTCACCTTCCTCAGTTTTCTCAAACTCCATGAAGACAAGGTTCCAGATTTCTATGAATCTATCCTCAAACTCTGGAGATTCGATTGCAGGCATAGGACCTTCACCTAGATCATAGTAGATTTCACTACATGGACCACATGGACCGCTAGGACCTGGAGGACCCCAGAAATTATCCTTAGCACCAAATTTCCAAATACGCTTCTCTATTTCGTCATTAGGAAATTCATTTTTCAGTAGTTTCTGCCAATAAGAATAAGCTTCTTCATCGCAAGGTTTTTCTGAATCGCCTTCAAAGACAGATACATAGAGTTTACTTTTATCAAGCTCCAAATGCTTAGTAACAAACTCCCAAGCCATAGCAATTGCTTCTTGTTTGAAATAATCACCAAATGAAAAATTCCCAAGCATTTCAAAAAAACTATGGTGTCTAGGTGTATAGCCAATATTTGCAAGATCACTATCTTTACCACCAACACGAGCACATTTTTGGATGCTCACAGCTCTAGGTGGTTCTGGTAGTTTGGCGGCACCAATGAAATATGGTATGAAAGGAACCATACCAGCAGAATTAAGCAGTAAAGTTGGGTTATCAGGAACTAGTGAAGCACTTTTGAAAAATTTATGCTTTAAGTTTAAGTTATTGTTTCCAGCTTCAAAAAAGTTTATCCACTTTTGGCGAATATCATTACAGCTTAATTTATTCATCACTTTCGCTATCTGTCCCTTCTTGTTCTTCCTCTAGGCGTAATTTTTCTCTTTCTTCTTTTCTTTTAGCTTCCTCTTCTCTTATCATCGCCTCAACTTTTTCTGGCATTCTTGAAGTCGCTATAGCTTCCATCTCAGAAAGAGAAAGGATATCATATTCACCGTTTTTGACTTGTTCGATAAGTTCAAATACTTCTTCTTTATCTAAGGTTTCTTTCTTTATAAGTTCTTGTGAAGTTCCAAGTAGAATTTCTTTTTTCTCCATAAGTAAACTTTTTACTTCGTGGTATAGACTTTCAATTAAGTTCTTGACTTCTTCATCTATTTTCATTGCGAACTCATCACTATAGTTCTGAGAGACGTGGTTTTGTCCAAGAAAAGAATTACCATCTCTATCACCATAGGCAACTATTCCAAGGTTCTGGTTCATACCATATCTTGTAATCATAGACCTTGCTATAGCCGTGCATCTCTCCATATCGTTAGAGGCTCCAGTGGTTACATTTTCCTTACCGAATATGATCTCCTCAGCAACTCTACCACCGAGTAAAACCATCATTTCAACTTTAAGATGCTTCTCTGAAGCTGATACTTTGTATTCTTCTTCTGTAGACCAAGTTAAACCAAGTGCCATACCACGAGGGATAATAGTAACTTTGTGGAATTCATTCGTAGATTCTTTATATATACTAACGAGTGTATGCCCCATTTCATGGATTGCAGTGTTTAACTGATCTTTAGGTTTGATAATCTTACTTCTTTTCTCAGGACCTATAGCAACTTTATCTATTGCTTCCTCAAGGTGTTTTTGGTTAATTTCTTTATCATCTTCTCTAGCTGCAAGAATAGCTGCTTCATTAACTAAGTTCATCAAATCAGCTCCACTAAAGCCAGGAGTTCTTTTAGCAAATTGCTTCACATCGATATCATCAGCCAAAGGCTTACCTCTAACGTGAACTCCCAGTATCTGCTCTCTTCCCGATAAATCAGGAGTATCTATAGATACTTTCCTATCGAATCTTCCAGGTCTAAGTAAAGCTTTATCCAAAACATCAGGTCTATTCGTTGCCGCAAGAACAATAATTCCAGAGTTTGGTTGGAAACCGTCCATTTCAACTAGTAACTGGTTTAAAGTTTGCTCTCTTTCATCGTTACCGCCACCAGACATACCGCTTCTCTGTCTACCAACAGCATCAATTTCATCGATGAAAACAATACATGGTGCGTTTTTCTTAGCTTGTTCAAATAAATCTCTAACTCTACTAGCACCAACACCAACAAACATTTCAACAAAATCAGAACCACTAATACTAAAGAATGGTGTGCCTGCTTCTCCAGCTACTGCTTTTGCAAGTAAAGTTTTACCGCAACCAGGAGGTCCTATTAGTAAAATACCTTTAGGTACTTTCGCGCCAAGTGCTTTATATTTCTCTGTTCTTTTAAGGAAATCTACAATTTCTTCTAATTCTCTTTTGCTTTCAGCGATACCAGCAACATCATCGAAAGTGACATTGATGTCTTTCGTCATCATCTTAGCTCTGCTTTTACCGAAAGACATAGGACCGCCGCCGCTAGCATTACGCAGCATGAATATAAATAAACCAAAAAGGGCTATAGGAACTATGAAGTTGGAGATGATATTAATCCAAAAACCTTCGTTAGGCTGGGCTTTTACATCTACGTCTATATTTTGATTTACCAATTTATCTGCAAGTTCCTGGTTTGCTCCAAGTATGCTTGCTGGAATTCTTGCGAAATAAACTTCTCCGCTTTTATCTTCTATCTTCGCGACATCGTCACCATTAGTCAGTTCGACTCTATAAACAGGTGTCGAGGAACCGTCCTCTGGAAGTGCTCGTTTGATAAAGTCACTATAACTTAAGATTCTTCTCTGGTTGTCTTGTCCCATTAAGCTAACTGCAAATAATGTCAAGAATAGAATAAGAATAATCAGAGGTAGTGTAGCGGGTAATTTCTTCATAAAGTATCTTTTCTAATTTTAAGTGTAAATAGGCTTTAAAGTAAACTTTTATCGTTAAGAAACTATAATTTTGTTTTCTAAGGGGGATATGTGTTAAATGCGAAGCATTGACAGGTTGGTAGAAAAGGGGTATTATCTTTGTTGAATTAGTGGTAAGTCAAGCAACTTGAGGAGTAAAAATTATGAAAGGTATTCAAGACAGTTTTGGACAAATAAGAAAATAGCAAGCGGAGAAGTTGGTGAAACAATTACTACCAATGCTTATAAAGCCACACCAGGAATTATTAGAAACATAGGGCTGAAAGCTGAAAAGAAAGTCTTACGAGAATTAGCAACTCCTCCTGATGAAGTTGCAATTCAATTTTCGTTAGAGAAAAGAAGAGAGCGTATCAATTCTGGTGAATCTGGAAAACTAAGTGATGATAATAAAATAGAGATAGCAGCGAAAGTAGATGATTTAAAACCTATTGATGAAAAAATTAATATATTAATAAATAAAATTATTGAACAAGGTAAAAGTACTGAAAAGCAACAGAATGAAATTAAAGATTTGATATTATCTAATCCTAATGAGTTAGATAAATTTGTCAAAGGACAATCTAGAGATGGTCAGACAATGGAATATGTAATACCCAATGGAAAGAATAAAAAAATCCATTATTAGATATTAAAATTGTAAAAGGTCCGAATGATATAACTGTCGCAAACAATGTATCAATTGATCTTAATGGTTTCTACATAAAGCTTTAAAATACTAATTAAGCGAATAATTTTCTTAGACTCTTAACTATAATCAGCCGCTTTGCATAGCAATTCCATTTCCACCCGCCTATGGTCAGAACTATCAAAATCTTTGATACTATACTTTTCTACAAAAGTATCTTCTTTAGAACTTGGGGCAATAATATCGTGATGATACTGATTTTCTTTACCATAGGTTCCTTCATTTAAAGCAAAAAAAGGCAAAAAACCCCTATCTTGCAGAATATTGAAAATTTTTTTATTCTCCCCTGGGAAAATATTGTTGAAGTCACCACCAAGTATAACTCGATTTTTTCGCTTACCTCTAGATTTTGAATTTTGCTTTGCGACTTTCTTATCTAAAAATTCACTGAAATCATTTTCTTCGTTTATTAATTTGATGAAATCCAATAATAGACCTCTTTCGAAACCCATACTAATGTAGGTCTGGCCAAATGTGTAAATTCAGTTTAATTTGAATTTATGAGATATGAACAAGTATGTAATAAAAAAGCAGAAGATTTTAGGCGTTTAACAGGTATAAAAAAAGAGACCTTCACAGAAATGCTGTTGATACTTAAAGAGGCAGAGATTCTCAAAATGAAAAAAAGGGGGCGACCTCACAAACTAAGCCTAGAAGATAGGCTGTTAATGGCATTAGAATATTTAAGAGAGTATCGTACATATTTTCATGTGGCAACAAGCTATGGAATATCAGAATCAAACTGTTATCAATCAATCCGTTGGATCGAAAATACTCTGATTAAATGCGGCAAATTTACTTTCCCAGGACGAAAGGAACTTCTGAAAAGTGATATTGAATATGAGGTGATTTTAATTGATGCAACTGAGTCACCAATTGAAAGACCTAAAAAAAACAGAAAAGATATTATTCTGGAAAAAAGAAAAGACATACTTTAAAAACACAAGTTGTAGTTGATCCTAAAACACAAAAAGTAATCTGTACAAGCTTTTCAGAGGGTAAAAAGCATGATTTTAAATTATTTGAAAAATCTCAAATTAAAATCAAAGTAGAAACCAATGTCAAAGTAGATTCTGGCTATCAAGGTCTACAAAAAATTCATAATAATACGGATCTACCAAAGAAAAAAACAAAAAAGAACCCTCTAACTCCTGAAGATAAAGTTAGTAAGTCAAAGCTTGCTAGTGACAGGGTTTTGAATGAAAATGTCATAGGGAAACTTAAACGATTTAAAATTATCTCTGACAGATATAGAAATCGAAGAAAAAGATTTGGACTTAGATTTAATCTAATAACTGGAATTTATAACTTTGAGCTAAACAGGTAGGGTTTCGAAAGAGGTCTAATATTTAATTTTAAAGCCTGCTAGAATATTTAACTAGCATGAGTTCCGGTCAAAGATATAAATTAGGTGAGATTTTAATTAGGCTTGGTGTTCTTGATGAAGAAAAGCTGAACAAAGCTCTTGCCATCCAGGCAGATCAGGATCCTGCTGAGAAGTTCCCGATCGGAAGAATTTTGCTTGAAGAAGGTTATATAGAACCTAATGATTTGATTGAAGCAATCAAGATCCAGACAGGGCAAGCAGAACTCCCGGCACAGCCATAAATTAATGATACTGAGTAATTCAGACCAAACTTTATACGATGAATTGAAAAATTCTAGTTACTTATCTCGTTCTAACACTACTGTTCATTACTCCAGATGCCCTGGAAGGATTAGTTTCAGTAAACACTGCGACTATGTAAATAACGATTTACTCTACATGGCTTCAGATTTCAGTATTATTGCAGCTTCTCAAGTTGAATTTAAATCTTTAGACGCGATTCAAAACGAAGATCAAAGCAACAATAATAAATTTAAAATTCAAATCCATAACCTTAACACTAACTTTTTAGATTTCGAAACAGAATTTCATGAAAAACTTCTGAGCCAGCATAAAGAGCAATGGTATTTCTATATACTCAAGATTATTGAGCTTCTAAAAGCTAAATTTCCTGAAAATGTCAGCAATATCTCGAAAATACTACTAGTATTCAACAATAATCTGCCTCCAGCAGGTGGGATGAGCTCTTCTCACGCACTTATTTTATCCACACTACATAGTCTTAGTAATTCTTGCAAAATCACTAAATACAGCCAAATTCTCAACGACATAGACTCAGCTTCAGCTGAAGAAATCCAAGAGATACTTATTTTTTGTCAGGAAGTCGAACACGCCAAAGGCTTCAAATCAGGCTTAGGTGACCAAGCTGCTTTGCTCTTAGCTAAAAAATACAAATTTTGTTTCATCAAAATCTACCCTGAACTTCAGTATTCATACATAGATTCACCTGAAAACCTTGCCTTTCTAATTCTACCAAGCTTGATCAAAGCTGAAAAAAGCAGTAAAGAATACCAGAATTCAGTAAAATACTTCGAAAAATACAATGAGTTGAATGATTTTTGGTTTCAAGAACTTACAGCGAATGATAGCTCTGCCTTCTTCCTCGGCGACCTACTCTATAGCCATAGCTCCGCAGACTTATTAATAAGAATCAATGAAATAGAAGATGAGAAAATCCGCAATCTAAGCCTCTATGCTCTTGCTGAAGGCGCAAGACTTAAAGAACTCAAAGAAAATTTCTCAGAAAATAAATTGTACAGTCATATTAATTTATCACATAGTGCCGAAATTATAGATACGAAGTATTATTCTAGGCAGGAAGAACTAGAACTTGAGTCAGATTTAAGTACACATGTAGGAGCCTATAGGTCTAGCACTGCTGTTAATGACGCTATAGCAATGAAAGCGATGAAAATAGATGGTATCAAGGCATGTTCGATAATGGGAGCTGGGCTGGGTGGCAATAATATCGCGTTAGTAGATTTTTCAAAAATTAATCAGATCATAGAAGATTTAATTAACATGTACAACAAGTCCTCGATTTTACCGAATATCAAGGAAAAACAGTTATTGATTAATACTAGTTCCAATGGACTAGAACAAATTATCTAAAAAATTTGCTTATCTTATCCTCCTCTTAACCTAGAAGGTAAATATAGTATCTGTAAAATTAAACAAGGGGGTAAACAAGTGAAGCACGAAGATTTCATTGTTGATACAAAATTAAATTCAAATTTATTACTAGAAAAATTTTTAGTAGATTGCCACGAATTAATAGACCAGAATCCAGACGATAGTTTATGCATTGCATATCTAGCTGATAGCATTGCAATGATTTACTACCATAGAGAGTACGCAACTCTTGAGGAGTTTCTGGAAGAAAATAACGAGTTTATAGACGAAGATAAAAAAGAATGGGTAATTAACAACTGGTCACACTTAGATCAAATGTCAGAATCTGAACGCGCAGAGTTAGTTATCGAATCTGTAAATCAAATCCAATTCTTAGTTTCATAAGAATATTGAAAATTGATTTCATAGTCTCATAGTTAGGAAACTCTAACTATATTTCTCTGAGATTTTATTCAAGACAGTGGATTTGAGATCTTCGAAACCAGCCGAATCACAGTTGAAGCCAGCAGCACGCGCATGACCTCCACCATTGAGTTCTAGAGCAATTGCAGAGCAATCAATGTCACAGGCACTTCTTAAACTACCTTTGTAATTAGCATTGTCTTGCTTATCTTCTCTTAGATAGAGACACATATCAACATCCTTAATTCTCATCAGGTGATCCACGATCTCATCAGTGTCTTCATCTTTAGCATCGAGAGCTTCAAGTGTAGTCCTACTGGTGGTAGTATAAACTATGCTCAAGGATCTAGAATTAAGTTCCAGCGTAACCAATTCAACATTATCTAGAGCATCTCCGATCACTCTAATCGTCCTATATGGCATTTGGTTAAAGAGGAGATTGTATAATTTACTGGGTTCAGCACCTAAATCCACTAGTTCTGAAGCCCAACCGAAAACGTGTGGAGTAGTATTACTATGTCTGAAACCTCCAGTATCAGTAAGCAAAGTTATATAAAGCAAACTTGCAAGATCCTTATCAATATTAAGCATAGATTTACTTGCCTTCAATTCAGCATCTGAAGCTATCAATGAATTTAGAGAGTATAGAATATCTTTCACAACTTGCCCAGTACAAGTAGCTTCAGCGTCAACCCAGTTCAGATCAGCGTATAGCGGATTCGATAAATGGTGATCAACATTCATAGTAATCTTAGCTTTATCCCATATATTGCCAGCGGAACCAAGTCTTTTTATAGAACCACAATCACAACTAAAGCTCAAATCATACTCATCAAGTAGCTTAGCTTTATCTTCATCTTTCATAGAACATAGAACCTTCTCCTGATCAGGGAAAAACTTATATACAGCCGGCACTTCATCGTGCATCACTCGATCAACTCTCTCTAAACCGAAATCCTCAAGAACTTTAGCTAAAGCAAGCATAGATCCCAAAGTATCTCCATCAGGATTGACGTGAGCCGTTACCACAGCTGTCTTCGCATTTTTAATAGCTTCAATAATTTCAGAAGAGGCTATAGATTTTTTTTCAATCTCTAGGTTTTGAGTATCTGTTCCTGGCATTTATATGATTTTAGCAGGAAAGTTTTTAAGTAAAAAATATTTAGCTCCAACCTCTTCTGTAATCAGAGTTTAATTCATCAATATTATTACCATAAATATCATATGAATTAGTCTCATAAGGGTTGTTATTAAAAATATTATTCGAACTAACAAGCGGATTATTCAAGTTAGAATATGGATCCAGGGCAGCTTCACCATAGATAGAGTATTGGTTTCTTAGACTTGGGTTACTATAAATACCATTAACTTCTCTACGGGCACTAGCCTGCAAACCGTTAGCATAATTCGCCATAGAACTTCCAGGTATAAATCCTGAGCTGTTTAGATTAGGATTGAATTGAGAAAAAGTATCATTTTGAGTCCGGGTAGTGTAAATTGCTCCTGAATTTATGTAATTATTTCGATTAGCTGCACCAATTGCTTCAAACCTTTTCAAATCATCAGCAGATAAATCTTGTATTTTAGCAGAAATTGTATCTAAATAATCTTTTGCCTCATTACCAACATCCTTAACATACTTATATAAATTATTGTCTTTATAAACACCTTCTTCTTCAAATCTGTCATTAGCTCCTGTAAAGTAAATTCCATCAATCCTTTCAAACAGATTCTTAGTATTGGCGTTACTTTGACTGTTATTAGCAAGCTCACCTAGAATTCTCTCATCAATATTAGCAAGGGCTTCAAAACGATCCCTGTCATCTGATATATTTTTTGCATTGATAATTGTCTCAGCAGAGTTAGCACTAAGCACATCTCTAAGAGTATCTTCACCTAAATGTTCAAACAAAGCGGCTTTTCTTGCGTCATGCAGTTCGCCATATATTTCATCAGATTTCTGGATTAGATCAGCAGGTAAAACATTAGCCTGAATAGCACCCAGTATCATATTTTCAGCTCTTACTCTATCAAGTTTTTCTCCATTATTTACGATCTTAGAAAGACCACCGTTAAAATAACTCGCTGTAGATCTTAGTTGAGCACTTTTAAGCCTAGCCTGATCTGTTTTAGGCTCAATCAAACTACCTCCAGCTGTAGAAGCATGAGTATTTCCACTCAAAATAGCTGTATTTAGTGGTGCCGATGTCTGAATTGCTTTATGAAAAGCTTGAAGTACGTCAGTAACATCAGAGTTTACACCCACATTGGTATAAAGTTCTCCAACTTGATTAACAATATTTACCGGATTTAAATCGTTCATATGACCCTCTTAGGGTGTATTTACCAGTAAATAGTTAATAGTAGGTTAAATCAGTAAATAAAAATGTCTAAGCTTCGGCAATTATACCGAAACTAGCAATCATAAGTAAACAAAGAAAGAAAACAGCATAAAAAATGATATTTTCAAAACTTACTTGTACATTATCTTTTTTCTCAGCAGCCATGTGTCTCTCCTTAATCCTCAGCAGCTTCTTTAACTAATTCATTAGCAACATGAGATTTAAATTCTTCTATACGATCTTTGAATTCATCTACTTGAACTTCAGACATCCAAAAACCTTGTAGTCTATTCTTAGGAACAGTCTTCTTAATCATAGGAGGTCTCAAACCAAGTAATCTTTCTCTACAGAATTTATTACCTTCTCTAAAGTGGCAATCACCAATCTGACAACCCATAGCGATAACACCATCAGCTCCAGATTTGAAAGCAGATTCGATCATTCTTGGCTGAATCATACCGCTACAAGGAACTTGAATAACATCACAGTTATCGACACCATTAAGTTTAGTTTGATCAAGTTCACCTTCTAAGTTAACACTTCTTTCACAAGCGATAACTGCGACTCTAACCTCATCTTTAGACTTTGGTTTTTGTTCCTCAACTGTTTCTTCTTCAGCGTTTTTTACATCTTCTGCCATATTTAAAATCCCTTAGTTAAATTATACTCCTAAACTTGTAACTAATCTTGCAAAGCAATTCTAATATCATCCATTACTTGAGTTGATCTATAAGTAGGAAGCTCAATTGCGTCAAAGTTACAAGCCCCAACACAAAGTCCACACTCAGCACAACGATCATTGATAACTACTGCAAGTTCTTTGTACTTACTACCATCATTTCTTGGTGCCATATAAATAGCCTCGTAAGGACAGTCGATAGAACATAATCTGCAACCTACACATGAATCTTTATTAACTGATGCTGGCTCACTATCTTCTGACTTGACGAAATTTGGAAGTAAAGTAACAACTACTAAACCAACTATCAAAGCTGCCCAAGCACCGTAGTTACCAACAAGATCTATCAGAGGAAATAACCATAAATAGAACCAATCTACGTCCATAATAGGAATCGAAGGTAACATTGCATTGAAGTTAGCTTCTTCACCGGATAGAGCAGGAACAGCTCCGGCTATAACTAAAACAAGTCCAGCCAATAGTGATCCAATAGCCCAGGTTACATTTACAACTGGTCTAGAGATTCTCATATAGTGAACCCATAGAAGAATTAGTAGTGCAAATGAAGTTCCGGTGTGTAAAAAGAACGACATGCTCATAGTATAGTTAGAGATTATATCTCCGTTGATAAAACCGTGAGAAAGTGTTTCACCAATGAAAGGTAATGCAGCTAAGAACTCAGCGAATTTATTAACTATAGTTAAAGATCTTTGATCCCAAACTAAAATATAACCAGAGATACCAATTACCAACATAAATAATGATAAAGCAATTCCTGAATACCAAGCAATAATTCTATATTCTCTATATCTATCTGTGAAATAAACTCTGATAGCGTGAAGAACTACTGTTAAATACATCGCATCAGCAGCGTACCTATGAATTCCTCTAATTACGTCACCATATGGAAGCTTTTTAGTTATATACTCAACTGACTGATAAGCCGCTTCTAGTGTAGGAGTATAATATGCAAATAGCAATAAACCTGATAGAAAGAGCATCCACATAAAGAAGTTTGGCATTGCACCATGGTAATAAAGTATGTTTTGCTCTGATGAAAATATCTTGTTAAGTATATCTTCTAATCTTAATATTACTTTTTGTCCGCCGCGAACGATATTAGTTAACATAAAATTTCCTTATTTCTTTTTAGCCTGTGTTATTTCGTAGTTCTCTAAAGGTTTTCTATTAGCGATTACAATTGCAAAGAAGGAGCTTACCAAAGCTAAACCTAAACAGATTGAGTAACCTAAAGTCGAAATTTTCTTCTGAGCTACAGGATCTATCTCAAAACCGAGAGTACCAAGAACAGTATTAATCATTTTTAAATTATTAAATGTTCCCTCATCAAAATATGCTGGATCAGCACCTAATAATTCAAAATAGTGCATCAATGTAAACATACCACCGAAGAAGGCAAGATTTACAAGAGCGATTAGAATCGCTAACTCAACACTTATCAATCCCTGAGATTCTTTTTTACTTTCAGCCATTATTTAAATCCAAATCCTTTTTACTATTAGAGCGCTCTCTTAGAAACTCATAAATTTTTTCGTAAGGAGCAAATGTTGCTCTTAAATTATCCTTGTCCTTTTCTTCAGAATAAATTTTATAAGTCATATAAAGAACTGAAGAAGCAAAAACTATAGAACTTACTATTAAAACTAAAGTAGCTTTGTAGTTTTCACCAGCTGCATAAAGCTCATCAGTACTGAAGAACTGTGACAAAGAGATAACGGATACTAGAAAAACTAACCAGTACGTTAATGATATAGGTTTAGCTTTAGTAGTATCTTTGCTCACTAAGCAGCGGTTCCTTCTTTTTTAACTAGCAATTGAGGGGTTTCAATGAACTTCTCATAGTACCAAGTAGCTACTAATGCTAAGAATGAACCACCGTAAAATATCCACAGACGTCCCCAAGAACCATCAGCTAGGAAACTCTCACCTAAAACTCCATCTAAAGGTAAACCAAAGTATGGAACTGTGTGAATTCTAGAAAGATAGAGGAATAGGAACAAGAAGAACATAGAAGTAAGCTTCCAGTAGTTAAATCCTCTCATCTTACAAGAGAAATATACACCTATAGCTACAATACCAGTGCTACCAGCAATCCAATATGGAGGGTCAGTATTGATGTTTGCGATGTTAAGAATAATCAATACAGAGAAAACGATAAAGTTAATGAATCCCATTATCGAAATAGCCATAATAAGTGGTCTTTTCGTAATAGCAGTTTCTTTACCAGTATCAAAGAAAGGTAATGATAGAACTGTTACTGGAATTAGAACTGTAACAAATGTCGCTAATACTGGCTCAATATACTTATACATTTGGTAAAGAGCTAAGAAGTACCAGTCAGATAAAATCGGTAATGGAGTTACTGAAGGATTAGCTCTAGCTCCCATCTCAGCTGGGAAAATAGTTGCAGCTGCAGCGATCATTAAAATTACTAAGAAACCTTCAGTCCAAGGTACATTAAATCTTTTCTTTTTGTTGCTGTAGAAATAAAGCTCAACTACGATTAAACCAATAGTAGAAAGAGCCATATGCATAGAATAGAATCTAGTAATAGTCGCTTGACCAATCGCACTGCCACCTAAAAGGATTTGCTGCGTAGTCATACCAATATTGAAGTTGATGTATTGGTTTAAAAGCTTCATATCAAGAAGAATTCCACCACCTTCAGATACTGGAATAGCAGGTAAGCTCGTAGGAACACCAATCTTAATCAATTGATTAACAACAGTCTCACCTAAGAATGCAAGGTTTATACCGAATTGATCCATATAGCCAGGGAAAGTAGCAAATACTTTAGTCGCCCAAAAAGCTCTCTGGTTCCAAATTAAAAGATAACCCGATAAACCTGAATAAAAACCTAATAACATTAAGAAGAAACAGATCCATAAATTGAATTCTCTGTTTCCTTTATAGTCAGCACAGATGAACATTCTGTACATCTTTAAAGTACCAACGATGATAAAAGCATCCGCACCATATTTGTGCATACCTCTGATCAATGCCCCAAAAGGGACATGTTCTTGGATTCTGATGATACTGTCGTATGCTTGCTCAGCAGTAGGAATATAAAAACCAACTAAAAGAGCACCTGTAGCAACAGTTACCATCCAAGTTAACCATTGAAGAGCGCCTAATTTATACCAAACATTTTCTCTTTGTTTATCAACAAAAGTCTCATCAAAAAAATCAATATTCTTAAACCTATCAAGAAAGAACTTCTTAACAGTGTCTAATGAAGGAATATATTGTGCAATATTTGAACCGATACCAGTTACTGACATAATTATGAAATACCTCCGGACTCAAGACTCTCAATAGCAAGCATTCCATCATTGACATTAAAATTAAATTTAAATGGTGAACGCGGTGCTGGACCTGAAACTACCTTCCCTCTACCTTTAGTATCTTCAAGCATAGGATCGTATACTGAAAGGTGACAAGGACAAGCAAAAACTTTTTGACCAGGATTAGGAGTGTAGTTATAACCAGCTGCAACTTCAGCTTCGTTAGGAACGAAGTTAAATACACAACCTAAATGTGGACAAACTCTACTAAAAACTACGAACTTAGGACTACCATCAGCTTCATTTGCAGGTAAACGAACTGCCGCTCCCGGAATGGTTTTGATCTGCTGATTAATAGAAGTATATTCTCTGTTGGTTTCTTGGAACATAAAGTATTTAAAAGACCAAGGTTCAGGAAAATCATTAACATCAAACTTAATAACCTTTACAGGCTTAGGTTTATCTGGTGTTTTAAAGATCTCTAAAGTCGCTAAAGGACCAGAACTTGGTTTCAAATATCTAACAAATGGAGATAAAAGTGCGGCAGATATAGTACCAATAATAGGTACTGATAATATTACCTTTATTAAATCTCTTTTTTCAAATTTCATGCTCATCTCTAAATATTCCTTAAAATCTTATCTTTTAATAATTTACCCTTTATTCTCAGTCTCTAATGACTTCTTATATTCTTCTAAATTCTTTCTTCCTTGATCAAGTCTATCAAGTTCTTGCGAAAAACCAAATTGACGAACGTATCTAACTAATTTCCAAATCATTTCTTCATCAAATTTATAACCTTGATCAAAGTCAATTCTATTCTTCCATGCAGGCATAGCAGTCCATGGAATACCATGAGTTAACTCTTTGTGCAATTTATTATCAGTTCTAGTATAAAGTCTCTCAAACATATTAAAGTTAGCAGGCATTGGCTTTAGTGCTTTATGTAAGTTACCATCACCGTGTCCTCTAGTACCATGACATACTGCACAGTTACCACCAAAAATAGAACTCATCTTTGCAAGCTCATCAGAATTTAACTTATAATAACCAAGGATTTCAGCTCTGGTATACATTAAAGCATCCCACATCTCATCACGACTAAGCTTATCTTTAAAACCAGGCATTCCTTTAGCATTACCATTTTTTATAACTTCATATTGTTCCTCAGGTGATCTTGCTCTCATCATTTTTTTTGATAAGAAACCATTTTTAGGATGATCTCCATGACATTGTGCACAATTTTGTTTATAAACCCACTTACCATTTTCAATAGATGGGTCATGAGAAGGAAACTCATTAAGAGCGAGTTTCGGATCCCATGGCATTACTAAACTACTACCTAAGACTTCTTTCTCATAAGATTCAGCAGCTAAAGCTACGTTTAAAGAAACTGTGAAAACTGAGATTAGAATTATAAGCTTTATGATTTGCTTCATTGATTTAAATTTCTCCGTATTAATATCCATAAAAAGGTATCCAGCTAATCGCACACCAAATTATTACTAATATGTACATAACGATTAAAAATAGAGGTGGCTTATTATGTCCAACTTTATATTCATTCGTAGGTTGCGCTCCATGAGGCTTTACTCCAGGTGGTAAACCTGTTGATATTGGCGACATTTCATCAAATTGATTATTATCTGTCATAACTTAAAATCTCCTAGCAGTCCATCATCTCCAACTTAGCAGCTTCAATATCTTTAAACTGCCCAGTTCTAAAGCCCCAATATGCAAGAATACTTGCAATACCGAAGAAACTAATACAAAGTAAACAGAAAATGGCTATGCCTTCTTTGTTAAAAGTAGCTAAAATCCACTCTCTGAATTCTAAAAGCAGATTAGTGTCCACCATGTCCTCCTTTAGATGATTTACCACCTTTTTTCTTATTCTTAGCTAGTTTTTCATAATTATCAGTAATCCTTTCAGGTAAAGCAGATTGTGACTGCCAAGCTTCAGAATCAATAGTCTGATATGGTTCAATGATAGGTGATTTATCCTGAGGTAGTGTCTTCAAGAAAGCAACTAGATACCACATTTGCTCAGGCTCTAACTTAAGTTTCCATCTAGGCATCCTCGATCCTGGAACACCTTCAGCAACTCTCCAGTACCAAGTTTTATCAGAGTAAGCTTTGTAGTAAGGTCTTGAGAAGTTAGCAGGTTTTTTAGCCATTGCTAAAGCATTCGGACCATTACCCAAACCATTCAAACCATGACACACAGCACAATTTTGTCTGAAGATACCCGCTCCAGCATTAGCAGCAGCAGCACTATCAACATTAGGTTTGTGATGCTCAGATGCATGCCAGAAAGCCTCATCAGCTTCAGGGTAATAAGCTTCATAAATATGTCTGTTCTCAGGATCATCGAATCTTTTTCTTCCTAAAGTCTGTAGATAAGAAACTAAATAACCTAAGTCATCATCAGACAAGTAGCTAAATGAAGGCATAATAGAACCTGGATTGTACTCTCTAGGGTTCTTCAAATGACCAATGTGCCATTCATCTGGAAGTTTGCCACCTTCATTAGATAAATCAGGACCAGTTCTAGATGTACCTAAAACATTAGGAGTTTCGTTAGCGTAGTCGCCAGCGTGAACTCTAGAACCAAAATCTCTATCCTGAGGTCTAACAAATTGTGAGTGACAATAAAAACAGCCTTCTCTTACATAGATTGCTCTACCTTTACCGGCATCATTTAATACAGGTAAGCCTTTTTTATCTCTTTTTATAGTTCCGTCTGCTTGCTTCTCAACATACTCCATCGCATATTTACTAGGCTCAGACTTTAATGAAGGTAAATTAGGTATCGCGACGACTACTGTATAAATTATCGCAAATGAAAATGCAACAACTATAGCAGGCAGGATGTAACCTTTTGCACCTACTGATTTATTTTCGTTTGAATTCTTATCTTCTGACATTTTTATTTAGAATCTCCTTCAATCGGAACTGCAACTTTAATCTCTAACTCAGATGAAATAGGCTTTTCTCTCATAGTCATATAAATATTAAATCCAAATAAACAACTACTCAAGAACATTAGAACTCCACCAATACTTCTAACAAGCCACATAGGAGGAAGTACTAAGCCCCACTGAGCAACTGGGTAACCAAGTGCCCAACCAACAGCTTGCTGTAAACCACCAATAGTTAAACTAGAGAAGAATAAGAAGAAACCTATCAATAGTAACCAATAGTGCCACTTAACTAAACGCACACTATAAATTCTCTGACCTGTTAATCTTTGTAAACCGTAATAAATAGCACCAATTACAAAGAAGGTGAAAGTACCTAATAGAGCTGCATGAGCGTGACCAACTACCCATTGAGTAAAGTGAATGTACCAGTTAACACCTCTAGTGGCTTGGAATGGCCCTTGTAGGCAAGTTACTAAATACCAAAAAGCACCAGTAAGAACAAATCTTATAGGCATATTAGTAGTTAGCATCCACCAACTTCCTTTCATAGTCATATAGAAGTTAACTAATACTGAGATAACAGGAATAACTAATGCTGCTGAGAAAATTACAGCAAGAGCTTTTAGCCACTCAGGAACTGGTGACTGCAATAAATGGTGAGTACCAGTCGGTGCATAGAAAAATGCAATAGTCCAGAAGCCAAACATAGATAAACTATGGCTCCAGATTGGTTTGCCACTCATCTTAGGAAGCATATAGTATGCAATACCAACACCTAGTACCGTAAACCACATCCCTAATATATTATGTCCGTAGAACCAATTCAGAATACCGTCATTCAAACCTTCCATAGCAACGAAAGTTCTGTTACCTACGATAAAGATTATTGGCATCCAGAAAAAGGCACCCATAATGTACCAAACAGAAACATAAAGTTTCTTGACCGTTCTATTTAAAAGTGTTCTAAAGAGGTTATATGAAACAGAACCGAGAGCAACAACAAAAAGAATATCAATAGGTTCTCTGTATTCAGCATATTCTCTACCTTCTGTGTATCCATTAAGAAGGGTAAGCATACCGACGAATATACCTATATTCCACAAATAACAGGAAAAATTGGCCAACTTCTCTGAGTGAAGCTTAGTTTTGCACAATGCAGGAATGATATATAAACATGCGCCAATGCTCGCCATAGACAGCCAACCAAAAGCTACAGTGTTTACATGAACAGGTCTCAACCTCGTAAAGGAAAGCTGAGCAACTCCCTTAGTTAGATCTGGGAATGAAAACTCTAACGCACCCAGAAGACCAGCTCCCATACCGACAATGAGCCAGACTATCGCCGAAAACATGAAAAATTTCGCTGCACTGCCATCTTCACTACTAAAAATTCTACGGATCATATACCTTTACAGCTACATTCTATCAAGAGCTTTCGATCTGTCTACAAAAAAATATGAGATTTCTTAACTTTTCTGTTTTAAGTTACAGAATTGGAATCTTTAGCTTTTTACAAAGAATAATTTTATGTGCAAAACCCTAAAAGTCTTTTTGAGAAAGGTTCTCAAGAAGGGTTTATCTTGTGGATTTTTTCATTGAATAAAAAGTAAGCTGCTAAAGATGATGAATAATAGCTATTAATGTATAGTTAGTTTCTAAATCATAGTTAAATAAAAATAAAATTAGTTAATAGATTCATTTAATACAATTGCGAATGGGACTATTGTATTTAGTTAAAAATAAATGGAGAAATAATGACCAAAAATAAAATTTCTTTTCCTTTACTTGTAGTTATTGCTGGGTTTTTGATGTTTAATCAAATTCCATCTTATGCTTCAACTGCGACTATTCAATGGGTAGCTAAAGAAGGTGTTCAAGTAAATGGAAATAACTTAAAAAAAATAGCATCTACAGGCTGGGGGAATGCTGGAGCAGTCTCTAATAAAGCTTTTAATGGTGATGGTGGTGTGAGTTTTACTGCTAATGAAACTAATACTTTTAGAATGATTGGTTTATCTAAATTTGGAAGTGCTGATTCAAATTATCTTACTATTGACTATGCTATTTACCCTACTGCAAATGGAATACTTCTTATTTATGAAAATGGAAATTACATTGGTACATTTGGTACTTATGCTAGCGGTGATACTTTTAAAGTTGAGAGAAAAGGTGCTGATATCAAATATTATCGCAATGCTAATTTGATATATACTAGTGCTACTCTTACGCAAGTACCACTAGTCGCTGATGCTGCTCTGTATAGCTATAACTCTACTTTGAATAATGTTGTTTTTGTGACAAAAGCTAACACTGAATTTACTGAAAATCATGAAATCACATGGAAAGACCTAGTTGGCGTATCAGTCGGAGTTAATAACACACTTATCAAAACAGCAACAACCGGCTGGGCTAATGCTGGTAGTGCTTCAACAAAGACTATTGATGCAGATGGTGGTGTATATATTTTACTGCAACAGAGACTTCAACCTATAGAATGCTAGGTTTATCTGAGCTTAATTCTGGACAAGATGCTAATTATACAAGCATTGACTATGCTATTTACCCTACTCTTAATGGAGTATTATACATCTATGAACGTGGAGTATATAAAGGTTACTTCGGGACCTATACCACTGGTGATGATTTTTCAATAATCAGAACAGGTGATGTTGTTAAGTATTATAAGAATAATGCTTTAATCTACACAAGTACTATAACTTCTAGTGAAACACTATTCGTAGATACAGCTCTTTATTCATATGGTGCAACTATTGCCAATGCAGCTCTAATTATTTCAGAACCTGAACTAGATCCTAATACCGGAATTTCAATTTCGACTTGTAGTGAGCTTCAAGATATAGAAAATAATCTAACAGCAACTTATGAGTTAAGTAATAATATCAACTGCTCTGGTTTTGATTTTAAACAGATTAGAGGTACATTTACTGGTAAGTTAGATGGAAAAGGTTTTTCAATTAATGGAATCACATTAAATACCGATGTAGAAGAGACTTTTGGATCAGCTAATAACATCAGAGTAAGACCTAAAGAATCAAATGGTTTTGCAATGTTTAATCTTTTAGACAATGCTGAAATAGTTGATATTGAATTTAACGGATTTGATATTGATCTTCGAGAATCATGGGAAGCTATTTCTCGTTCTAGATTTGCAGCAGTTTTATCATCCATGGTCATTAATTCAACTATTGACAATGTTGATATTATAAATGCTTCAATAAATATCGAAAACAATGTTATGAGTAGTGCTCTTTTAGCTGGATTCGTTGAGGATTCTGAGATTAGCAATTCATCAGCTTCTGGAACCATATCACAAAGATTTGGTAATGATAGTAAAGTTTCTGGCTTGATAGTGTATTTAAATTCATCAACTCTAAGAAATTGCCAAAGCTTTGGTGATATAACTTTTGACATGGTTAGTCTCTCTGGTGAAAGTGGAGGATTGATAGCTAATGTTAGGGGGAATAGTTTAGTAGAGGATTCAATTAGTAATATCGATATTAATAGTCCTAACTTTATTCCAAATTCAGGTTACAGTGCTCCTATTGGTAAATTAATTGGTAGAGCTAACCCAGGATCCAGTACTGAACAGGTAGTAATTAGAAATAGTGAAGGTTTTGGTTCTTTACCTATTGGCCATACTGTTATTAATATACCTCCTAGTTTCCCAATATCTGCTTCGGAACAGATTGGACTAATCTACGGTAATGTTGTTCTAGAATAATAATTTATATGATTAATAAAAAAACCACCAGACTAAACTCTGGTGGTTTTTTTCATTTAAAAATCTTAATCACTAAGGACAAACATAATCAACAAAACGAAAGAAATTTGAAGAATTACAATACCCTAAAACCCAGCAGCCTGATTATCAGCCTTACCACCTAAAAGACGAAGGTTAGTAGCGCTAATAACAGACTTCTTCTGCTCAGCACCAGAATTCTTATCAGTCCAAGTCTCAAAATCTATCTCACCTTCGATAGCAACTAAAGAACCTTTCTTTACATACTCTCCAGCAATCTCTGCTTGCCTACCCCAAACTTTGATATTGAACCAATCAGTTTCTTTGTTCTTAGTAGGACGGTTAACTGCTAAAGAAAAATCAGCTACACACGAACCAGACTCAAAATATCTGATCTCAGGATCGCGGCCAGCTCTACCAGCGACGATAATATTATTAACTCTTTTTTCTTTCTGCATTACTAACCCATATTAACAAATAATTATTTTTTTTCGCCATTAGAACTTACCCACTTGTCTAAATTCTGCGTTATCCTCGTCTTCAAATGCTCATTTACCACCAGTAAACTGCGCTTTTCATCCTCAAAAGCCTTGGCTTTAAACAAGTGAATAAGTTCTAAACCACTTATATAAGGTATGAATCTAAAAATTAGTTTTGATATAATATTTCTCGCTATGGGTAATAAAATAGACGGAAAAGTATTAGGAATAGATTTAGGAACCACTAACTCCTGCGTAGCTGTGATGGAAGGTGGACAGGGAACGGTTATCCCGAACTCAGAAGGTGCAAGAACTACGCCTTCAGTAGTTGCTTTTGGAGATACTATAACAGTAGGTCAGATTGCTAAACGTGGTCGCGTAATGAAGCCCACAGAGACTATTTTCAGTGCTAAGCGTTTAATCGGACATAGCTGGGATGAAGTTGCTGATGTTTTAGAAGCACTTCCATACGAAACTATTAAAGGTAAAAACAATTCTGTAGATATTAAAGTAGCTGGTAAAGAATATACTCCTCAAGAAATTTCAGCTGAAGTTCTTAGAAAATTGAAAGAAGATGCTGAGTCTTACTTAGGTCAAAGTGTTAACCACGCAGTTATCACTGTTCCAGCTTACTTCAACGATTCACAAAGACAAGCTACTAAAGATGCTGGTAAGATTGCCGGACTTGAAGTTCTTAGAATTATCAACGAGCCTACAGCAGCAGCGCTTGCTTATGGTTTAGACAAGAAAGACGACTCTACTATCTTAGTATTTGACTTAGGTGGTGGTACTTTTGATGTTAGTATTCTTGAATTAGGTGATGGTGTATTTGAAGTTAAAGCTACAGCTGGTGACTCTAGACTTGGTGGTGATGACTTCGATTCAGTAATCGTAGATTACATAGCAGAAGATTTCAGAAATAGTAACGGTATAGATCTTAAGCAAGATTCTCAAGCATTACAAAGACTTACAGAAGCTGCTGAGAAAGTTAAAATTGAACTTTCTACTCTAAGTGAAAGTACTGTTAGCCTTCCATTTATTACAGCTGATGCTTCAGGTCCTAAACATTTAGAGACTTCTATTTCTAGAGCTAAGTTTGAATCACTTTGTGACAAACTATTTGATAAACTGAAAGGTCCTCTTAACCAAGCAATCAAAGACGCTGACGTTAATATCTCTGAAATCGATGAAGTTGTTTTAGTTGGTGGTTCTACTAGAATTCCAGCTGTTAAGAAAATCGTTAAAGACATCACAGGTAAAGAGCCTAACCAAGGTGTTAATCCTGACGAAGTAGTTGCTATGGGTGCTGCTATCCAAGGTGGTGTACTTGCTGGTGATGTTAAAGATGTTGTTCTTTTAGACGTAACTCCACTTAGCCTAGGTATTGAAACTTTAGGTGGCGTAATGACTAAACTTATCGAAAGAAACACTACAATTCCTACGAAGAAATCTGAAACTTTCAGTACAGCAGAAGATAACCAAACAAGTGTAGACATCAAAGTCTATCAGGGAGAAAGATCTAGAGCTTCTGAAAACAAATTATTAGGTGATTTCAGATTAGACGATATTCCTGGTGCTCCTAGAGGAATGCCTAAGATTGAAGTAACATTTGACATCGATGCTAATGGTATTTTAAATGTCTCTGCTAAGGACACTAACTCAGGTAAAGAACAGAAAATATCTATCACAGCTACAACTAATCTTTCTGATGCTGATATCGACAGAATGGTAGAAGAAGCTGAAGCTAGAAAGAAAGAAGACGAAGAGTTCAAGAAATACGCTGATGAGCTTAATAAAGCTGATAGTAGTGTTTATGGTGCAGAAAAACTTCTTAGTGAGCTGAAAGACAAGCCTTACGTTGATAAAGTTAAAAACGAAGCTGATAAATTAGAAGATGTCGCTAATCAATTGCGTGACGCTGTTAAAAACAAATCACCTCTTGAAGATTTAACTCAGAAATCAGTAGATATCCAAAACGCAATGATGGAACTAAATAAAGCTATGGCTCCATTTGCTGAAAATGATCCTGCTGCTGGAGCTAGCGAAGAACCATCTGCTGCTTCTGAGTCTTCTGCAAATGACGATGACGATGTAATAGATGCTGAATTTAAAGCAAGTCAAGTTGATTAATCTTATATAATTAACTTAGGCTTGGTTTTAAATTAGGTAAATATTATGCAACTATTTTTAGGGATATTAAAGTTTTTCATAAAGAAAGTAGTATCCTTTGTGATAATCATAGCCCTCGTTTATTTCCTCTGGAATCTTTTTAGTCATAGAGAAGACAAAAGAAAGTTTGTTATTAGCGTTGATCATATTTCAGGTCTGAGTAGAGGCGCACCCGTTTATTTGGGCGGTGCAAAAGTAGGCAAGGTATTGAAAATATTTCCTGTAGCCAATTTAGACAAAGTCGCTATCGAAGGAATCATCACTCAAAAAGGCTTAGTAATCGATAAAAATGATCTGCAAGCAAGAATTATCACTGATGTAGAAGGTGGTGGTGGACAGGTATTGGAGATTACCCAGTTCCACTTAATCAGCTCAAGTAAAAATAATAAACAAAATAGCCAGGTAGCTTATATCACTAAATATGCAAGTAGATTACTCTTAGATACATTGCAGATGACCAAAGATTTCGCTAACGAATCTATCGCTTACCTCAACAGACAGGAAACTCTTGAATATAAACAAAAACTAGAAGAGTCAGTAGGTAACACAGTAAGAAGTATAGAATATGGCTTAATCGAAGATGACATCAAAAATAACATGCGAGACATCAATAACAAAATCAAAGATGTTGAACAGTCAAAAGAAGAAAACCCTAATCAAGTAACAGAAGCACTGGCTGATCAATTAGAAGCAATTAAGAACACATTATCTAGTTTTAATACAGTATCTGACGTTTATAAGGACTAGATTAACCATATTTTAATAAGTCAAGCAAATAAACTGTTTATGAACAAAAATTTGTTCATAATTTACATTTCGTATTTACTGGTAATTAGTTTTTGCCTTAAAGTGAAGGCAAAGCCTAGCTGGGTAGATCCTTAGCTGCTTAAAAGAGAATTGTATTAACGCTTTACAGATAGCTGTCGATGAGAAGCTTGAAAGTCTTAATTCATCTGAAGATGTATTGGAATTCAGATTAGAAATAATTGATAGAAAAAGCCTGGGGGCTAGAAATAACATCAAAGTCAGCTTGCTTGACGAAAATGATGAAATTCAAGCTATTAGCTATATAAATTTATCATCAAATAGCAGGCGAAGAATAAAATTTGAAATAATTAAGAGTAAAGTATCACTAAATACTTTTTATAATATTCTCGTTGATTATAGAGACGGTGATATTGATGAATTTGAGTTAAGTCTTAATAGAAACCAAGAGCAAAATATCATAAACCAAGAAATAGAGCGAAATAGTAACTTTGAAAACCTCAGCATCGAGGACATTTTATTCAATAAAGTTAGTTTTGAACCGACCAGATTCGGTAATGGAATGCAAACCTTTATTTTCAAGGAAAATGATACTTTTAAAGTTAAAATCCCAATCTTTGTAAATAAAAAGAATGTCACTAGAACTAGAGTAAGAGTTAATAGGGAAGCTAAGTCAAATATAAATAATCCAACCTTAAATACTATCGAAAATATTCAGCTAGGTTCATCAAATAATTTCGCGCAAATATCTCAAGAGGATAATACATTAATTATTAAGTCAAGTAATCCAGTTTATGAACCAATATTCATCAATAATAAACAGCAAATAGGAATTGGTGTAAGAGAACCACAAGCAAGCTTAGATATTGCAAAGCAATCACCTAACCAAGCACATATAGTTTTAAGAGATGCCCCATTAAGTGAAAAGCCCATTAACGGAGGACTTGAGTATCATAATGGAAGATTATATTTTACAGCCAATGGACAAAGAAAAATAATTGTTGCAAACTCAACTGGTGACGCAGGAACAGTAGTGATAAATCAAACAATTACAGGATCAAGCAGTTCATCACCAACAGAAGTAGCAAACTTAAATATAGTTGATCTTCAAACAAGTACAGTAATTGACTTTACAGAAGAAAGAAACTTTTTCACGAAAGATATATCTGCAAATACAACTTTTACATTTACAAATCTTAAAGCAGGGCATAAAGTGAGTCTAGTTCTAAAAAGTAACGCTAGCGCCTTATATAACTTAAGTTTCCCAAGCTATGTAAGCACAAATGATAATTTAAATCAAATTAATTCTGAATATAAAATAATTGATTTAGAAGTGATTAACGAAGATAGTGGTCAAGAAATAGTGATAGCAAGTAGTAAATCTCTTGGAAATAAAATTTATAATTTCAATGATGCATCTATTATATTTAGCTTGAGAAAAATTATTGATTCTTATGGTGGAAATGCAATAGATATTAGAAGAGCTAGTGATAACAGTACTTTGGAGATTGGCTTTGACGGATCTGGGAATCTTGATTCAGCTAGCATCAATACATTCTGTGCTGCTACAGACTGTTTTGTTGTAACTTGGTATAACCAGGTAGATACTTCTAATAATGCTACACAAACAAATGTTAATTTCCAACCTAAAATTTATGATTCTGTAACAGGGCTTATAACAAACAATAGTGGCTTTCCAGCCATTCTAGGAGATAACAGTAATGATGAAATGATTTTTGACTTATCTTCGATATCAGAAAAATCATATGGTGTTTTTGTCGTTACTGAGAGATTAAGTACTGGATCAAATATGTATTTCGTTAGTGCGAATAATGATGACTTTCATCACTTCGGCTTTAGAGATGATACAACAGTGAGATTAAGTCACTTTGGTTTTGGTAATGAATTAGATGCAACTACTACAGGCTATACAAGTGCAACAACAGAACTTTATACGTTCTTATCAAGTAGCTCAGCTGGAAAAATGATTAGAAGAAATACTATTACTCTGGGATCAAGCATTAATACAAATGGACAAAAAGCATTTGCTGGCTCGTTATTTAGATTTAGGAACTGGAACTATAATGGTTCTATTAGTGAGGTAATAGTAATACCGAAAGATATAATTGGTGACTACGGTAATATGGAGAGCAATATTCAAACTTTTTATGGGCTATAAAAATGAATAAACTGATAATACTATTACTATTACTATCCATAAATTTTAGTTCATCAAGGGCTAATACTAATATAGATTTAGAAGAACTCATCTGCACATCTGGTAATTGTGATATCAAAATATCACTAGATAAAAATAGCTTACTAAAAAAGGACTCTAAAATTAGGTTCGATCTATTAATAAATAGTGAAAACCTAAATACAGAGAAGGATTTTTTTCAAATTGAGCTATCTAAGTTGAGTAGAGAAGATGAGGAGAAAATATTAAAAACCTCTATATTACTTAATAAGAGAAACTCTAAAAAAAAATATTATAAGATACCATTTGAAATTAAACAGAATCAAATCTCAGACTTCTTCCTAGTATCACTTCAAGACTCTAATACCTTGGTTACAGAATATATTTTAGATTCAAAGTCACTTCTTGAAATAGATGAACAAACTATAAATACAGAGAAACAAATGATAATTAATAGTAATGACTTAGCTGAGTTTATTAATAATAAACTTGAGGTGGGAATAGAAAATAATAAAATACCGGGAATCTCAGTTAGGAAAGTCGATACAGAAAACTATAAAATCACTTTACCCAGAAATAGTACAGAAAATATTTTAATTGGTAATTTAAATGATATTAAAAATAATGATAGATTGATTGAGGAAGATATTGAACAAAAGCAAATTGAAGAATTTATAGAACCACTGAAGCAATTCAAGCAAAACTTAAATCCACTTAAAACTGACTCGATTATTTTAAGAGCTGATAAAAGCGGTGATGAATTAGTCGAAGGGTCTTTAGAATTTGATGGTGAAAACCTTTATCTAGTCAAACCTTCAGGGAAAAATATCATCGCTAGTAACCTAAACGGTAAACCTAACTTTGTCCTCAATATCAATGACCAAAGTCAAAACTCAAGTACTCCTCAAGTAAGTAACGCTATATCTAGAAAAACAAATACTGGATCAAATATTGACTTTAGTGATGAGCTAAGCTTCTTGAACAATGATGTTAATAATGATATTAGTTTAAATTATTCAAATTATAAATTAGGGCATAAAGTGCGCCTTCAACTTAATAACAGTTCAAATAAATTTATTAGGATTAATTTTCCATCCAATTCTATAACTGATATAGATAATGAACTACCTAATTATTTTAGTAATGATCGAATAATCATAGATCTATTAGTTCTTAATGATAATACAGGTCAGGAAGTAATTTATGTAAAAAAAATTAATGAAAGTACTAATCTTATAGATGAGGCGGACTATATATTTTCGCTTAGAAAACTTAGGGATAGTTATCAAGGACCTGCTATCTCCATAAGGAGAGCTAGTGACAACCACACTAGAGCGATTAATTTTTTAGACAATGGTGAATTAGATACAAATACAATTAATAATTTTTGTACTGGGACTGACTGCACTGTATTTACATGGTTTAATCAAAGCGATACCTTGAAACATGCGACTCAAGCTACTGTCACAACCGAAGAGCCAAAGATTTATGATTCTGTAAGTGGATTAATCAATAATAGTTCTGGGAAAGTAGCAATATTATCAGATGGAGTTGATGATAATCTGGAATTTGATTTAGCAAATATAGCGAATAAAAGTTTCACAGCAATAGGTGTTATAGAGAGACTTTCTGGCGTTAATGACAACTACTTTCTCACAAATAGACAAGCCTCAGCGAATAAAGGACTTCACCTAGGTTTCAGAGATTCTGATGAGATTAGATTTGGTCAATGGTTTAATGATCTTGATGCATCTATAACAGCCTTTAGTTCTGCCAATCTTGAATTACAAATATTCAGATCTAATCTTAGTATTGGCAAAGAAATATTTCGAAATTCAAATTTAGCTGCATCCAATGGAAATACAGAAGCTATAAATCCTACAATTCTAAACCAAGGAAGAATTTTTGGAGCTGAACTAGCTAGTTTTAAGTTCGATGGAACTATTAGTGAAATAATTATCTTCTCTAAAGCTATTACAGATAATGAAAAAAACATTTTAGAAGAAGCTATTAATAATTATTATTCTATTTACTAGCTACTCGACAGTAACAGACTTAGCAAGATTACGTGGCTGATCCACATCCTTACCTAAATCTTCAGCAATATAATAAGCCCAGAATTGAAGTGGGATAGTTGCAAGTATTGGACTGAAAATCTGGTCTATATCAGGGATACGTACAACTAAATCAAACTCACTTACATGATCTTGGTTAGAATCTGTGGTAAGTAAAATACTTGGAGCCTTTCTAGTCTTAGCCTCTAAAGCATTGTGAATCACTTTCTCTGCTGTAACCTGCTCATCTTCATATTTACTAGGAATCGAGATACTTATCACGGGAACATTTTCATCAAGAATCGCGATAGGACCATGTTTCAGTTCACCGCTAGGGTAAGCTGTAGCATGAGCATAGCTAAGTTCTTTTAATTTGAGTGCACCTTCCATCGCTGTCACATGGTTGATTCCACGACTCAAGAATATAAAATCCTTATAATTAGCATAATTCAAACATTGCTCTTTATAAGCATTAGCACGGTGTAAAGTCTGCTCTATAAGCACTGGTAACATTTTCAAGTTCTGCAAAATCTCATTAAAGAACTCTTCTTCAAGTGCCTTACGCGCAACAGCAATCTGTAAGCCTAAAAGATAATGAGCAAGGATTTGTGAAGTATAGGCTTTAGTAGAAGCTACAGAAATTTCAATATCAGCTGGAGTGATATAAGTATTAACTCCACATAAATTATTAATTGCAGAAGCTGGTCTATTAGTGATAGCAAGTAAGTTTGCTCCTGTTTTTTTAGCTCTTTGAAGAGCAAGTATGGTATCAGCGGTTTCCCCAGACTGACTAATTCCTACAACTAAATCTTTCTCAGACAAAAAATTCACCTGATAATTAAACTCGCTAGCGATAATCACTTCTACTGGAATAGCTGCCCAAGTACCGAGTATCGATTTGAGGACTTGAGCTGAATGATAAGCTGAACCACAAGCTATGCAGTAAACCTTCTCTATATTAGTAAAATCAATTTGAAAGTCCATTAATTTGAAATTAGTAAATGATTGATCTTCAATCAATGACAGCATTTTAGATAAAACAGTAGGCTGCTCATAAATTTCTTTAAGAAGAAAATGTTTATAACCTTTTTTATCCATGATAGAGTCATTTTGCTTCAAGACCTTAATAACTGGCTTGATTTCATTGCCATCAAAATCTTGAATCTCAATAGTATTTTTGCTGATAACAGCAAGCTCTCTATCTGCTAAACGAACTATCTTATCCGTGAACTGTAAAACAGTATCACTATCACTTGCAGCAAAGTTTTCTTGCTCACCAATACCAATTACAAGTGGGGATTCATTTTTAGCAAGTAAAATTCTTTTCACAGGTTTAGTTTGATCTTTTAATTCTGAGTCATTAATAATTATTGCAAGTGCATAACTACCATCTAGACGAGAGCTCAGCTCACGCAAAGCTTTGAAATCGTCGTAAGAATTAGTACTTAATAAGTCTTTTCTTATTGAAGAAAACATATTAGCGATAACTTCAGTATCGGTATCACTCTTGAAGACAAAGCCTTTAGTCTCCAATTCTGATCTTAGACTTTGATAATTGCGAATAATCCCATTATGGACTATAGCTAAAGATGAGTCACTGTCTAGGTGAGGATGAGCATTTACATCATTAGGCTCACCGTGCGTTGCCCAACGAGTATGCCCGATACCACAAATGCTTTGTTCAACTTCATTCTGCTCCTGCTCTGATAAAGAATAAATATTCTTCTCTAAATCTAAAATCTTACCTTTATTCTTATAAACTTTAACGGAATCATTTAATAAAGCGATACCAGAGGAATCATAGCCTCTATATTCAAGACTTTTTAGACCTTGAAGTAGTAACCTAGCAGCTTTAGGCTCAGAACCTACATAAGAGACGATTCCACACATATTTACTTAATTATAAACCAAGCCGTAAGACTATATGACTAAACTTCAAGAACCTCTAGAATAGCCCTAATAGCTTCTAATTTCTGATCAACGTCCATATACTCACTCTTAAGTAAAATATGTGACTGAGCATTCTTCATACCGCCAGCAGTTCCAGGCTTGAACATAGTCTTAGACTGAATAAACTGTGGAAGATTTTTCTGTGAACGTAACCATTTCTGTAATCTGAGATTAGCGTATATCTTAACTTCACCAGCTTCTTCAATGATATTTGCGATATTTTTGGTATTTGCAAAGAGTTTGATTTTAGAAACTTCAATCAATGACTGAGCTTCAATTGGTAAGCGTCCAAATCTATCTGACCATTCAGCGACTATGCTATCAAGGTCTTTCTCATTATCAATAAGTGAAAGTCTCTTATATTCATTCATTCTCTGATGCTCATCGGTAATCCAAGTCTCTGGGAAGAATGCACTTACTTTGATATCAAGTGTACATGAATTCTCAATTTCTTCGATTGCAGATTTTTCACCTTTAACCTCAGCAATAGCATCACCAAGCATCTTGAAGTATAGACTAGCTCCAACAGCAACCATGTGACCGTGCTGCTCAGCACCAAAGACATTACCAACACCACGAATTTCCATGTCACGGAGTGCAACCTGGTAACCTGCACCTAGATTAGTTAACTCTTTGATGGCTTTAAGACGCTGCCTTGCTGTCTCAGACAAATCAGCAGCAGAATCATAGAGTAAATAAGCGTAAGCCTGTGTACTTGATCTGCCAACACGACCTCTTAACTGATAAAGCTGCGAAAGACCAAAGGTATTTGCCCTATTGATAACTATTGTATTTGCATCACTGATATCTAAACCTGTCTCAATGATAGTGGTACAAACAAGAACATTAAACTCATTATTCACAAAAGCAAACATAGTATCTTCTAGCTCTTGTGGTTTCATCTGACCATGAGCGACCCTGACATTCGCCTCTGGAACCAGATCCATAATACTATAAGCAATTTGTTGAATCGATTCGACTCTATTGTGAAGGAAAAAGACCTTACCACCTCTTTCAATTTCATGAAGAATAGCGTTGCGAATCACTGATTGTTTGTACTCACCTACAAATGTTTTCACCGGCAATCTGTTAGTTGGTGCTGTTGCAATCAAGCTAATATCTTTAATTCCAGCAAGTGACATATGTAAAGTTCTTGGAATCGGGGTTGCAGACATAGATATAACATCCAAATCTTTTCTAAGTTCTTTTAGTTTCTCTTTATGACTAACACCAAAACGCTGCTCCTCATCAATAACAAGCAAACCTAATTCTTTAAACTGAATATCTTTCTGTAATAATCTATGAGTACCTATAACCAGGTCACATTCACCAGTTCGCAATAATTTGATAGTATCTTTCTGCTCTTTAGCTGACTTAAATCTAGATAGCAAACCCATTTTGATAGGGTAAGGTGCGTACCTATCTCTCATAACATTAAAATGCTGCTGGGCTAGAACAGTGGTAGGAACAAGAACTGCAACTTGCTTACCTTCCATGATAACTTTAAAAATAGCTCTGATAATAACTTCAGTCTTACCAAAACCTGCATCACCACAGATAAGCCTATCCATCAACTTCTGTGATTCCATATCAGATTTGACATTCATGATTGCCTTCAACTGATCTTCGGTTTCATCATAAGGAAAAGCATCTTCCATCTCCAGCTGCCAAGGCGTATCCATCTGATAGATATAACCTTGTTGCTTTGCTCTTCTAGCATATAAAGCAACTAAATCTTGAGCAACTTTCTTAACTGATTTTCTAACTCTAGTCTTGGTACGAGTCCACTCATTACCACCAAGTTTAGACAATTTAGGTTTAGCGTCACCTGCCAAATCAAATCTAGAAAGAAGGTTCACCTGATCTACTGGGATTAAAACTCTAGCTTCTCCAGCATACTCTAGTATTAAATATTCCTGTTTACCGATACCAGTAAGTTCAACCAGTTCAGTACCCTGATACATACCTAAACCATGCTTATAGTGAATAACAAAGTCACCTGCATTCAAGTCTGCAATGTCAGTATAGGCATTCTTACGTCTCTGCTGTTCTAATTCTTTCTCTTTTTCCTGCTTCTTGTTTTTCTGCCTAGCTACAGCCTGACGACTTCTCCCAAAAAGCTCTCTATCAGTAAGAATAACAAGATCTAATTCAGGGATTTTACAACCTTCTTCAAGACCGTCTCTTTGGATAATAACCTGCTCTCTATCTATAGCTTCAAAATCATGATTAACAGTCAAGTAAACACAATTAATATCCCATTCTTTAAGAATCCCAGAGGCTCTTTGCGGCTGTTCACTAAAAATGATTACTCGTTTTTGTTCACGAAGACTTTGTTTGATATAAGCTACAAACTCTTCCACCTTACTTGCAAAACGCTCTGCTGGAAAAGTTCTAAGCTCAGTACTCAGATCATCACTAGAAGCATCAAGCTCCTCAACGACTTGTAAGTAAAGTCTTCTTTTATAAGATTTGATTTTCTGAACTATCTCTGAAGATTCAAGGAATAAGTCATTTTCAATCGGTAATAACTTACCAGTATTAAGCCCGTCTTTATACTGATTCTGAATTTTATTCTGCCAATCCTGGTTATGAATAAGTAGATCTTCCCATTCATCCAAAACTAATTGCAGGTTTTCAGCCTCAGGCAAGTATTCAAACAAAGTACTATAACCCTGTCCTAGATGAGATTTGTAATATTCAACACCTTCCCAATATAAAGTTTTATTCTCAGAACTCAGATTATGAGAAAGAGACAGCTCCAAACCCTCACGAGTTTCTTCATCAAGCTTAGAACTATATTCTTTAACTAAATTAATCAACTTCTCTTCAAGTGCATCAGCATCACTTCTAATAATGGAATACCTAGGGTGAATTTCAATGGAATCGAGCTTATCTATAGATCTCTGTGAACTTATAGAAAAAGTTCTAATACTATCTACACTCTCACCGAAAAACTCTATACGCGTAGCTTCGCCCTGCAAAGGATAAACATCTAAAATATCCCCTCTATGACTGAACTGACCACGATTTTCAACCATGAACTGCTGTGAATAACCAAGTTCAACAAGTTTTCTAGCTATATCTAAAGGTTCGTATTCATCATTAAGCTTAATCTTCAAACCAGATTCTTCAAGCAGTTTTCTTTGTATATAAAGTTGTGAAAATGCCTTGAATGTAATTACAGTAAGGCTTGGCTTATCTGATTGCCAAGTAGAAAAAATCTTCAATTGACTAGATGTAACTTGAACATCTGAGTTGATCTGATCATAAGGCGAAATTTCTTGACACAGAAAATTATGTACTTCTACATCCTCTCCAAGTAAATTCTTAATCTCACGATAGTAGGTCTGCGCCTCATGGTGATTATTTACAATATAAAGTAAATGTTTTTTCTGTTTCTTGAAGAGGTTTGCAATTACAAAACTCTTGGCAGAGTTGGTTAAACCGTGAACTATTAATTCATTTTTGGCTGTGAGCCTTTGGTAAATTGAATTAAAATTATTATCTTTGGAAATTAAATCTAAAAGCAACTAAACTTCACCTATATTATATTTGACTTGCATGAACTATTAGTTCAGGTCTTTTACCTATTTGTTGTTTGATAACCTTCTCCATATGAGATCTTACGACACTCTCACACTCTTGGATAGTAGCTTCAGGCTTACCAGAATACAGAGCATCGACAGCGTCTACTATAGGTTGAGTATTGAACATACAGAAAGCTTTCCACTCTTTATTCTTCGAGAAAGTACAAGCTTTAGCAGAGAAAACAGGGCCAGCGACTATTTTTTTGTTTTTGTTGATAGATAAACTAATTATCACAACACCTTCACGTGACATCAAATCACGAGACTTAACCAAATGCTCTTCAAGCTCGTAATGATCCATCATACTGTAAAGAATTTCTTCGTATTTAAGCTGCTCAACAACACGAACTACATCATTGTCAGCAAGCTCAATTACATCTGCATTATCAAGAATAAGAATTGAGCCTGGGTCAAAACCTGTTTCTACAGCTAGCTTCGCGTGCTTCACCAAATGCCTAGTCTCACCTAAAGCAGGTAAAAAGTACTTAGGGCGAGTTAAGTTAAACATAAACTTCAGCTCCTCAGTCAAAGCATTAGATTCAACATTCACTCCAGCATTGCGACCACCGATAATCTTCACTGATCTTAAGAAACATTGGTCAGAAATCTGAGCCATAATCCTAACAGTTCCAGGAGGCAAATCAGCACTATTAACAAGTACATCACCTTCTTTCAAATTCAATTCAAGACTCTTATCAAAAGCAATAAGTTCTAAACTTTCAAGAGCAAGATCCTCTGGAGCACCAGTCAGAATCAACAATTCAGAGTCCGCATGATCTTTAGCTTCTTGAAGATTAATAATCATATCGTCATTAATCCCTTCAGCACCAATCCTAGTAAGTGCTGCAACAATCTTACGCATATTCCTGTGGACAAGAACCAGCTTACGATTGAATTCCTTAGCTAAAGCAAAAAGGTTTTTGATACGAACCACATTGGAATCGTAAGTATTAACTATGATTCTATTATCAGGATTAGCTTTGAAAATATTTCTAAAGCTTGGAAGAATATCAAGCTCTGACTTAGAGTAGCCTTGTGTTTCAATATTAGTAGAATCACCAATATATAAATCAACAACTTTTGCAAACTCCGCTTTAGTAGTAAGCTTAGACAAAATACCAGCAACATCAGTCTTGTTGCCATCTGTAGGAGTTTGGTCAATTTTGAAGCTACCAGAGTAGAATACTTTCTTGCCAAAAGCCTCAATTAAAAAAGCATAGTTAGCACCAGTGTGACTAGTAATATAATATGAAGTAACCAAGAAAGGATCTAAGTCAATCTCCTGCCTAGTTTCAAGTGGATGCCATTTTATTTTTTGAACAGTTTTAGCATCAAGTTCAGGCTTAATAACTTCAAGAGTTAAAGCTGAACCATAAATATTTTCAATCTCCAGATTACAAATCACTTGGTGAGCTGCTCCAGCGTGACGATCATGTGGTGAACTCAAGAATAATGCTTTAATCTGTGATTTGCGTTCATTCAAAAAACGATAATCAGCCATAGCATAATCAATACCTGGTTCTTCATGACCAAAGTATTTGAGCCCTGCATCCACAATTATGTACTCAGATTTACTCGCGTCTTCAGCGTCATATGACTCAAATACGTACATGTTCTTACCCAGTTCATGTAGCCCTCCAAGTACATATAACCTTAAAACTCGATCTTTACTTTTAGCTTGCTTCGTTCCCATTATTAATCCCTAAATAGCGCAGAGTTGCTTCTCTTCAAGTGCCTTATGATATGCAGCGAGTGTTGCCCCTGCTTCACATTTGTGCCCTAATTTGATCATTACTGACTCAAGAGCAGATAAACCTGTAAGTATGTCACGATCAGCAACAAAACCAAGGTGTCCCATTCTGAAAATCTTATCTTTCAGCTCTTTTTGACCATTAGCAACTATCATATTCCAATCTTTCTTAAAAGCAGCCCTAATATCTGGAACCGCAATTCCCTCAGGTGGATAAATAGCAGTAATAGCAGAAGAAGCACTAGAATCATCAGTTAGTAACTTAAGCCCCAAAGCTCTAATTCCAGCTCTTAGCGTATCTCTCAAACGTACATGCCTACTAGTAATATTATCGATACCTTCATCACACATTATAGTCAAAGCCTTCTCCAAAGCAACGATTAAGTTTACATTAGGAGTCCACGGCGTAGTATCATTCGCTAAAGCTTTCTTAGCCTGATTCCAACAGAAATAGTAATTAGGCGTTTTACACTCAGCTTTAGCTGCATAAGCCTTCTCTGAAACATAAATAAAGCTAAGTCCAGGAGGAATCATAAAACCTTTCTGTGAGCCAGAAACCAAAACATCAATTCCCAGTTCATCACAATTAAGTGGCATACAAGCAAGACTAGTGACTGCATCCATCATCACCAAAGCACCAGTTTCCTTGATCATAGGAATTAACTTCTCTATAGGGTTTGCTGTACCAGTCGAAGTCTCTGAGTGTGTCAGAGTAACAGCCTTCAGCTCACCTTCTTTATATTGACTAAGCTTCTCTTTAACTTGTTCAGGACTGATAGCCTCACCAGGATTCACTTTAATCTCAGTAACATCAGCGCCGTATAACTTAGCAATGTCTGCAAATCTTTGACCAAATACGCCAATCACCAAAGATAGAACCTTGTCTCCAGGGTTGATAGTATTAGCAATACCAGCCTCCATAGCACCAGTACCACTAGCGGTATAAATAAAAACATCATTTTTGGTTTTAGCTATTTCTTGAAGCTTTGCGTTCGCCGAGCAGAAAATGTCAGAAAATTCCTTGGATCTATGTCCAATAGGATGCTTAGCTAGTGCGTGTAAAACAGACTCAGGAACAGGAGTAGGTCCAGGTATCATTAAGAAGTCTTTTTCTTTCATAAACTTCTATTATAGCTTATAAAGCAAATATTCTCGCGATTGCTCTGCTCAAAGATAAGAACGTTCCCTTACTTTTGTACGACAGGCTCTGAGTGAAATGAAAATAAGAGAATCTGAAAATAAAATTAACAGCTTCCATAACGATACTGAAAGATTCTTAGTAAAATGATTCTTTATGCAATCATCCGCATCTATAAATCTCAGTAAAGAATTATCAATAAGAATAGCCGACCCGAGAATCATATTGAATGAACTTTTTGGTTACCTCTCTTTCAGCATGGGTTTAATCACAGCTTTGCTTGTTCTTGTCGGTGCTGAAGAAATTTATCAAATCGCAAACCAGATCTTACTCTTTTCCTGTGCTGCACAAAATATTCCGCTACTTATGGTATACATTCCTCAATATAGACTCTTTCTTACTTGTGGAATCCTGGGGATTATAATCACCAATTACTTTGCGACGAACCCTATTGGAAATTCTTTCAGGGAAGGACTTTTCGTTGGCATGATCAAAGTTGACTATAGCTACGAAGCATTGGTGCGCTACCACACAGAGACATATAAATCAGAGCGCATACTATTAAGAGGAAAGCGCTTCTTCATCAATTTAGGCAAATATATCAAAACTGTAATCACTGAAATGGTTATTCGCTCTGGAGAAATGATACAAAAACTCATGAAAGGCGAGTGGAATAGATTTATCGATGATGCGATTAGATCTCAATTCTTCTCAAGCTTACTAAGAATCATTAGTGCAACTCCATTATTTATCATCGCTGGCTTTGAGCTTGCTGCCATGAATGAATTCTACGACAAGACAGAACTTTATATTTCAACAGCAGCATTATGGACCACAATTTCAGTAAGAGCTTTAGCTTTCTCAAGTTTTATTGATGGCTTATCAAAAGTAGCCTTTGGCTTTATGAGAGAGAGTTTCATGATGAAACTTGGCGGTATAGTTTTTGCTTTTGCGCAGCTTTATCTTATGTTTACAGGTGAGGAAAGCTTGAAGTTAGTTATTCCTCTGTCACTAGCTGGATTAGCAGCCTATCCTATAGTGGAAGGTGAAAGACTTAGAAAGCTTGCTTTAACTGTTTAAACCTAGAAAGAAGTATTTCAAAATCCTAATAATTTAGCAAATTCAAAAATACCCAGAAAATAAATTTACTAAAAACAAAATCTATAGAAAATTAATTTTAATAGAGTGGAATTTCAAAGAAATATCAACAAAAAAATAGAATTACACTTGGATTCACCAGAGAGTCTCCTATTATTAGGAGGAAGAAGAGTAGGTAAAACTACTATACTTAGGCAGATTCAAGCTAAGCTAGAATTAAAGAATAAAGCCAATTTTTTCCTAAACCTTGAAGACCCAGATTACCTTAAGTTACTTAATGAATCGCCTAAAAACCTACTTAAAATTATTAGTCCAAATCTAAGAAAACTCAACTATGTTTTCATTGATGAAGTGCAATACTTGAAAAACCCCAGTAACTTCCTGAAATACTTCTATGATGAATATTCAGGCAAAATCAAACTAATAGTTGCTGGATCCTCAGCCTTCTATATTGACCAGAAATTCACAGATTCACTTGCTGGAAGAAAAAAATATTTTATATTCGACCACTCGATTTTAAAGAGTTTCTAGTTTTCAAACGAGAAAACAAACTTGCAAGAACAAAGCTCCAAGAACTATCTCTAAAAGAATTTGAAAGTATCAGTAAGCATTACCAGGAATATATGACTTTTGGCGCTTACCCTAGAGTGGTTCTTGCTAAAAGCCGCTAAGAAAAAGAAGATATACTTCGAGAACTAGCTTACTCCTATACCAAAAAAGACATGTATGAATCTGGAGTTCGCGATGACATCATATTCCTCTCACTATTTAAGCTACTATCCTCTCAGACTAGCAATCTCATAAATTCTTCTGTACTTGCAAAATGCCTTGGAACTTCTAAGACCAGCATAGACAACTACTTATACATATTACAAAAATCCTTTCATATTAATCTAGTAAACCCTTTTTCTCCCAAAAAAGAAAAGAAATCAGCAAAATGCCAAAAATAATGATAGTGAAGTTAACTTTATTATCAAGTCTAGAAGAGCAATTGAAGTGAAAAATAGCATTAGATCTTTTAAAAAATCTAAATACAAAAACTTCATAGAGAATTACCCTGACATAAAATTTGAAATTGCAACAATAGACTATAACGAGAATTCAAAAGAAGTCAATTCAAAACAACTAGAAAAACTTGAAATAAATAATGTTTGGGAATTGTAAAACTAGATACTTAGAATATAGTTAAGCAAAGTTCTAACCGGAATACCAGAAGCACCTTTAGGTGACCAGTCACTAGCATCGTCTAACCAACAAGGACCAGCGATATCAATGTGTAACCAAGGTATAGCTTTATCACCTTTAGTTTGCTTGCCAACAAACTCTTGGATAAATAAGCCACCATTCTGAGCGCCCGCTTGACCTCCAGAACCAGCATTGATCAAATCAGCGATAGTAGATTTAAGTTTTTCTTTGTACTCATCATACAACGGTAATTGCCACATATTCTCACCTTGCTTATCTGCAACAGCTTTGACACGATCAAGAAGATCTTGATTATTAGTCATAATTCCAGCACAAGTGTTTCCTAGAGCTACCATACAAGCACCAGTAAGAGTTGCGATATCGATGATCTCATCTGGGTTCTTCTTAGATACATAAGCTACAGCATCAGCTAAAGTCAAACGTCCTTCAGCATCAGTATTATTAACCTCAATAGTCTTGCCGTTCATAGCAGTAATAACATCACCTGGCTTATAAGCAGAGGCGCTAGGCATATTTTCAGTAGCAGCAATAATTCCTGTAACCTGGATATTAGCTGGTTGCAATTTAACAATTGCATTCATTAGACCGATAGTTGCAGCAGAACCAGACATGTCTTCTTTCATCATCTCCATTGCTTTTGATGGCTTAAGACTTAGACCACCACTATCGAAAGTCACTCCCTTACCTACAATAGCAATATGTTTTTTGATCTTGCCTTTAGGCTTATAAGTCATTTCGATAAACTTAGGAGGCTGACCGCCAGCTTGAGCTACAGCAAGATAAGCTCCCATACCGAGTTTCTCACACTGCGCTTTTTCCATAACTTTTACAGTAAAATTAGTTCCCTTAATCTTCTTCGCTTCTTTAGCAAGATAAGTAGGATTCACCACACAAGCTGGCTCCCAGACTAAATCTCTTGCTTTGTTAACAGAAGCAATAATAACTTCTGATTTGGCTATAGCATCTTTTTCTTTCGCAGTAACGGAACTACTCAAAACAGTTACTTGAGTTAATTGCTTTTTATCATCTTTATCGTCATCAGATTTATACTTAGTAAACTCATAGTTCACCAGACCTAAGGTCTCAACTAGAAGAGCAATGTCACCAAAACTATTTACAGCCAGGCTAGATACTTTCTCGCTTTTAGCTTTTCTCAAAATACTTGCAGCAACTTTTCTTTCAGCTTTTTTATCAAAATCTTTTTCTTCACCCAGTCCCACTAGAATTAATTTTTTAATAGGACCTAAAGCAAAAGCCGCTCTTTCTGAACCACTGAGGCGAAGGCTTACAGTTTCACCGGTTTTAAATTTGAAATTCTCATCGTTAACTAAATCATTAATTACGCCACCAAGCAACTCATCAAAACTAGCAACAAGACCACTTAACTTTTTCTTCTTGCTGTCAGCTAATTGGTGACTAGCAACTACTAAAGCTTCAGACTTCAATTGGGAAGCTTTACTCAGATTTCCAAAACTCTTTTCAAGATCTAACTTCTTAAGGGTAAATTTCATATACTCAAATTATAAAAGAGCTTTGCAAAAAATACTAGTAAGAGATTTCAGTAAAGAAGAGATTCTATGTGGTTCTTGAATGATACGGAACAACCACTCTAGCTTTGCTTTGATTATAAATTCTGGAGCGCGTTTCAAAGAACCTGACCAAATATCAAATGAACCACCAACTCCTATAAATGTAGTTTCCGGAAATTTATCTTTATATTTATTTATGAATAAATCTTGCCTAGGATTGCCAAGCGCAACCAAAAACAAATCAGGTTTCTCCAAATTAATCTTTTCGACAAGAGCAGCTTCTTCATTCTCGTAATAGAAACCATGCTGAAAATAAAAAGACTCATCTATTACAGCGGAACTAGTTTTAGCAACAAAATCTCTGAGCTTAGTATTCACTTCTAGCTTTGCCCCCCAGAATACAATCTTGGGTATGCGAGCTATAAGTTCACAAGCAAGATCAATACCAGCATACTTAGTTAATTGAACTTCCATATCAATTGAGCTAGTATCAAAAAGCTTAGTCAGAAATTCCAAAATTACAATCGACTCACCATCAGGAATTATAAGATCTGCAGACTCAAGAATTTCACGGTAAGTAGAATCTTCTTGCATCAAAGCAAGGTGCTCAAGATTCAAGGTAACTATATGCCTAGCTGAAAGATAATCCACATAGGAAAGATCCTTTGGAGAGTTGATTTTCAAATCAAATAAATCTACTAAAATATTTCTAATTCTCCTACAACAGTATCTCCAGTAAGCGAATCAGTGGCTGAGATTGGAATTGTGATTCTAGAACCATTAATTTCAGGAAAAGTTTCAAAGAAATTTGAAAATGACTCAAATGTCACCCTAACTTTTCTAGATCTCTGATTTCCTCTAATTCTCACGGGGTTTCTTGAAAAGCTTATCAAACCAGGAAATTCTGTTGAGAGACTAATAAGCCTTGGACCGGAGCCTGATTTCCTCAACCTCAAAGTATATCTAGAAGGACGATTAAATTGAAGAATGTTTAATTTATTAATAGCTCTGCCTGCAAGCCTAAAACTTGCCTGGCTATTGCCACCATTTCCTCCAGAGCCGCCGCCTGAAGCAATTTCTATATTGATATTTTTGAGTTCTTGACCACGACTAAGCGTAATCGGAAAAACCTGATTAATAGCCTGGTCAATAGTTAAACCTGAAACTAATGGAGAAGAACCATTATAGAAAGCGGATGGAATACTTAGAGTACTTGCATCTGGTGGATGAATACCAACGGATGAACCGCCAACAAAATCAGAAAAAATAGGTTCAACTTTGAGTACATAAGTTCCTGGTCTAAGATTAGGAATAGTAAAATTTCCATCACCTTTCCCATCTATATCTGACACAGAAGTAACCAGCTCTCCCAAAGGATCTGAAGTATTATAAGCAATTACATTTGCTGCTTTTACACCAGCACCATTATCAGTTACAGAACCGCTAATGCTAGCTGTGCCACTAATAATCGAACTATCAGGGTAAGCAATATTGACAGAGGCAATATCATCACGTTGCAGAGTAAGGCTAGGATTAATCGCAACAGGAAATAATATCGGTATGGTATTTCTATCAGCATTTGTCAAAGAAGAATCGATGAAATCATTAATCTGCCCACCCTGACTGTGATCAAGCCCAACCATGTGCGCAAATTCATGCAATACAGTAGTCTTCATATTGGCAAGCATTTCATCTGTATTATTAAACTCCTGTCTATTAGCCAACCTAAACAAATAACCATTGATCAAAGCCTGTGACTCGAATATATTTTGAATAACTCCACCACTACTAGTGAAAAATCTTGTCGCAGCGAAACCAAGAATATCCTCTCGCGAACCAGCACCGATAATATCATCGACAATTTCCCCGTTTTCATCAAAAACTATTGGACTATAACCAAGAGGCTCATCACTCTCCAAAATTGATCTATAATTGTTGATCCTGACATCAAAGGGTATAAAACCATTACCCTGAGCTCGAAAATCAAGGGTAGATACATCTTCCCAAATATTCAGAACTTCACTTACTGCAGTTTCAAGAGTATCAGAATCAAAGTCTCCAAGTAGCCCCGAGTCGATTCGATATTCGACAGTCGCCACACCTCCAGAGATTCTATATGTGGGAAAACTTAAAAATCTTTGCCTGCATTGACTAACATCAGCATTATTAGCACATACTGCCAAAAGCCCAGCTGCATTTACTGAATTAACAGTAATATGCACAAACATTATACAGAAGAGAAGAACAAATTTTAAAGTCTTAAATTTCATGAATTTAACTGTTTTAATTATAAAGTCTAAGCAAAACAATATATGCCTATTTCATTATTTACCCACAAGGAGCAAGCCAAAAACACAGCGAATAATGGCGCTATACTAATGAAAAATATAAATAATTTAAAATTCGCAGCAAAAATAACTAAATAATATTATAATGGTTGATTCGAGGAATAATAATGAGCCAACTTATAAAAGACATCGAAGCTAAACAACTAAAAGAAGAGCCACCTGAGATCAGAGTAGGTGATACGGTGAAAGTTGAGACTATTATCCAAGAGGGTAAAAAAGAACGTTCACAGTACTTCGAAGGTTTAATTATCGGAATTTCTGGCTCAGGAGTGAACAAAACTTTCAAAGTTAGAAGAATTTTCCAAGGAATCGGTATCGAAAGAACATTCCTTTTACACTCACCAAAAATTAGAAAAATCAAAGTTATCAGAAGTGGTAAGACTAGAAGAGCTAAGTTGTACTACTTAAGAAATAGAATTGGTACTAAAGCTACTAGACTTAAGACTATCCAAACTGGAAACAAAGCTGCTAAAGTTAATAAAAAAGAAGCTAAGAAAAATGATACTAAAGCAAAATCAGAACCTAAAGCAGAGACTAAGCCAGCTGAAACTAAAGCAACTGAAGAGTAAGTTTTCAAGCTCAATAAAAGTTTTTTTCGTACTATTAATTGCTAGTGCTACACTAGTGTTTAGTTCTGTGTCAGCCACAGAAAAGCAAAAGGATAATTCAATAAAAATGGAATCACAAGAATTAGAATCTAAAACTGAAGACAATAAAACTAACAAAAGTGTTGCTCTTCTCAAAACAGAGAAAGGTGATATCAAAATCCAACTTTATTTAGATGAGGCCCCGATAACAGCTGGAAACTTCAAAGACTTAGTTGAAAGAGGTTTCTACAACGGTATTACTTTCCATAGAATTATTACTGGTTTCGTAGTTCAAGGTGGTTGCCCAGAAGGAACTGGAACTGGTAACTTCGTTGATCCAGAAACAGGTAAAACTAGATACGTAAAAATGGAAAAAACTAAATTTAAACACGATAAAGAAGGTGTAGTAGCTATGGCTAGAACTTCTGATCCTAATTCTGCAAGCTCACAATTCTTTATTGATTTAGCACCACTTCCAAGCTTAGATGCTGGTGGAGTTGATCCATATGGTTATGCTATTTTTGGACAAGTTATCGATGGTATGGATGTTGTGAAGAAAATTGTTGAAGACAATGTTCCTCCATTCCCTGGTGATGATGGATGTTCTAATCCTGTGAAGATCACCAAAGCAGAGATGATCTAATCAGAGCTGTACAATTCCCTAATTTCTGAGTTATTACGAACATCGGACTACTTCGAACCTTGGTTCGGAGATGCAGAGATCTGGTGAGTAACAAAAGCAGCATCGTAGCCTGAGCTGTTTGAGAGTGATGGCTCGTAAGAGTTTTCGCTCTCTGATGGTGAAGGCTCAGAAACACTTTGTGTTTCTTTAGATTTGGTATCCCCGCAGCAAGCTGGCGGGGATACCAAATCTCAATGCTGCCTTTTATTTATATTTGCAAAACTCATCATTGACCAAAGTCAACTCTGACTTTTTTAAATATAAAATGCCTTGAACTTAAAAAATTGCCCTAGCTCTGATTTTAAAGCTAAAATCATAATTATGTTCACTGGACTTATAGAAGAAACTGGAAAAGTACTCAGTTTAGACTGGGAAGATACTAATTTACATATAAAGATAGAAGCAAGTAAAATCCTTGAAGATGTTCATGAAGGTGATAGCATTGCCATCAATGGAGTTTGTCTTACTGTAACCAAATTCGATAAAGAGAGCTTCGAGGTTACCGCAGTAAAAGAAACTTTAAATATCACAGCTCTTAAACATTTAGCCATAGGCTCTAAGCTCAACTTAGAAAGATGCTTAAAAGCAGAAGATAGATTAGGTGGACATATAGTTCAAGGACACGTCGACTGCATAGCTCGCATTGATAAAATCATAGATCAGCAAGGCAGCTTTGATCTATATTTCAAAATAGCACCAGAGTTTACGAAGTACATAATCCGCAAAGGCTCTATATCTATATCTGGGATCAGCCTCACTGTAGTTGATGTTGGAGAAGATTACTTCTATGTCACCATCATCCCTAGCACTTGGGAAAAAACCAACCTCAAAGACCTGCAAATAAATGATGAAGTCAACATAGAAGTAGATGTACTCGCTAAATACATGGAAAAACTTTCTAGCAACTATGTTATTGCAAAATAAAAGGTTGCATCGAGATTTGCTATTTTCTGCTGGAAACGAGTCAAGCGCATGCTTGCATGCATTTGCGAGTGAAAGCAGAAATCACGAAGTATTTTTGACTGAAGCCGAGTCAAGCGAAAGCTTGCTTTCATTTTCATCTCCTTAGCAAAGCTAAGGAGTATTTCGAACTCATAATAAAATTTCATAACCAAAGCTTAAACTTATTCTGTTAAATATCACATATAGATAGCTAATTACATATTTAGCTTAGTAAGTTTTTTATTATGGACGGAATAAACAATAATCTAAGAACCGGAGGGCTGAGTCCAGAGCTCAAAGATCTACTCGAAGGTAGAACCAGCACAGATCTAATTGCTGATAATACCGAGGTAGAAGCTCGTAAAGACAGAGTTCAAGCTCAAAGAGAAGATATAGAAACAGGTGCTACAGCGACTGACCAAAGCATTCAGAATGACTTAGCTCAAACCCCTGTAGTAGTAGAAGCAGCGATGAAAGTTGCTGGTCTAGGGAATATAAATTTTACCAATAATGGATTTGGATCAGGAAATGATGATAACCATGATAGTTCAGAAGCCCGGGAGATTAAATCTCAGGCAATGGCATTGGCTTCATAAGAAGCCACAAACTCAAAGGGTGAACTAAATGGCACATTATCCACAGAATCTAAATTTCGATGAAAGTTTAAAAGTTTTAAAGTTAGCTGCTAACAATCTACAGTTTCTAAACACACTTAGCTTTGCTTTAGACCGAGAAAAAATCTATGAAAAAGGAATTAAACTTACTAATACTGAAGAGCATGAAGTCACTATTAAGGCTTACATTAATGAAGATTCGGGACTCTGGGAATTTATACTAGAGCTGCCTCACGGTAATGTCTACTACGAAGCGCATAATTTACAAATCACCAAGTTAACTGTAACCACAGTCTTTAACGACGATCTAATAGATCTCAGTTCTTTTTCTTATAACCAAGTAGGCGTGATCATTGAAGAAATGATCAATAGCTATGAGCTAGACTTAGAAGATTCCAATTCCATAGCTGGTCTCAAACAATTTGCTCAAAAAGACATAGTTCTTAAATATCTAAATTTCGAGCCTGGAGTAGCTAAAGAAAATCAATTTCTAGCTCATATAACTAGGCTTAGAAAAGAGTATCTGACTTATTATAAAAAATACTGCTTCCTTTGGACAGGAACTAGTTTCAATTCAGCAAAGCAGATAGTGGATACTATGAAGGATCAGAATTTACTTGAAGTTTAGGGAATTCAAGCGGCTGCTTCAGATACGGGTTAACAAATTCCTGGAATTCGATCAGAGAATCTTTCAGATTCACAGCACCATAGTTAGTTTCTAATTCATAAATATCATCTTCTGTTAGTTTCTCTAATGCAGATACTTGAATTTTTGTGATTGGGGTCGATTTATTTCTAGTTAATCGTTCTCTAGGAGCTAAGTTTGCATTATAATCAACAATTGCTCTTACATTTTTCGCACCTAAAATAGCTTTTGGTAAGGTCTCCACTATATATGTCTTAGATTTCCAGTATTGGTGAGATTCTTTTTCAAGCTCATTATTATTAGTGAGAAGATATAAACTTCTTATAAATCTCTCAGTTGGGTATAAGCCAAAAGATCTTGAAGACTCACTATTTATGTAATGTTGACCTTTAATCTTACTATTAAAGGCACTATCATAAACTTTATTTATTTGCTGAGCAGATCTTATAGAGAACAAATCTAATACATGTTTAACCTCCTGAGGTATATAATTATTCTCCCTCATTGTGTCAACAATTAGATCATTGCCCTGAAAATTATTTGACTGATTGTTTTGAGCAGCCTCATAAGCCACTTTAAATGCTTTTATAACACCTAAATTACTTGAAGTACTATAATCACGAGAAGTACCATGATTTAAATTAGATAATTTCTCAAAGTTATTGATTAATTGTCGGAAGCCTTCTTCTCCATCATCACCAACAAAAGGTTTTTGAGATGTATATCTTGTTTGGAATCCACGAGAGAAAGATGATGATATCTCACTTATTAACTTGTTAACAGTCTGAAGTTTCTCAGCCAGCTCGAACTGTGCGACTAATTTACTTTTATTATCGTTACTAACAGAGTTTTCAGGATTCACTAAAAACTTCATCGTTTTTCTTGGTATTAACATCAAGTCTACTAGAGATATATTTCTTCCTTGAAATTGAACAAAATCTTTATGTAATAATTTATGACTCAAATCCAAGAGTTCATTATCAGAATACTTAGAGATATCAGTTCCTTTATCTTCAATATATTGCTCTATAGGTTTTAGAGATTGTTCAATGCCTGTAGCTAATTTCTCTAAGAAATCGAAGCTTTTCACATTAGACATTGTCAAAAAATTATCATCACGAATTTCTTCTTGAATTGTTTCTTCTGCTTTTTGACTTGGTTTAGCATTCGGGTTGTCGAGAACTGCTCTTAGATTCTGAGTATTAAAAGTTCTTAAACCCTGAACCTCTATTCCTTTTAATATAGTGTTAAATTTCTTCGAATCAAACTCTTCTTGACCATTAACCATTACCTTTAGAGCTGGAAGCAATTGCGTAACCATTTGCTTTCCTTGTGAATTAGAGCCTGTCTTGAAAGTTAGTAATATTTAAGCTATGGAACCTAATGGGGTTAGAAGGCGTCTATAGACTTGGAGTA
>JAKVAO010000030.1 GCA_022447685.1 Candidatus Caenarcanales bacterium
TAGCTAAACACAATACTCTTACAAAGGCCAGGGGGACTGCTATTTCTTTAGCTTTTCTTTAGGAATTTTTGCTGTTTTTTAATAATCTGTAAGACTCGTGATTTCATAAGAGATAACATGTTATATTAGCTTTGTTTTGTATTAATTTTGGGTAACAGTTACTATATTAAGCTTCTTAATTCCTAGACCAGAAGCGGCATCTAAAGCTCCAACTACAAATTTTTGTTTGGTTTCTGAGTCTGCAATTAAGTTTAATGGCGCTTCGAAATATTGTGAATCTTGTCTTATTAGTTCTAGTTCTTGAGTAACTAATTCATTAACTTGTTCTGGTGCAATAGGGTCAGGACTTAGTTTTTTGTTATTAATAGCGATTAGTCCTTCTGCTGATATTTCGAGGTTGATAACTTTACCCTCATTCTGGGCGGCGGCTCCATTTTTCGCTGCCGGTGGGGTTATCGGTAATGAAGTTTCATTAATCATAGGAGCTATAACTACCATGATCAGGAATAGAATCAAAAATACGTCTGTCAGTGGCGTGATATTAATTTCACTGAAGTCACTACCATTATTACCGCCTGAAAATCCCATTTATACTCCTATTGTAGAAAATCTGGATATGAAGAGTCATCTATATCATCTTCATCCATTTCATCTTCATCGTATGCAGATGAGCTAGCTTGGCTACTAGCTGCTGCGTTGCCAAAACCACTTTCAAAGAAATTTACTTCCATAAAGCTCATGAATAGTAATTTCAGAAGTAGAAAATCATCTTCATATCTTTTAACTATGTTATTGAAAATATTGTTGAAAACAACCGCGATAATCGCTATAGCAAGTCCATAACCCGTTGCAATTAAGGCATTAGAAATTTCACCAATTAATTCAAGTGAGCTTCCTGCTCCACCTAAACTCATTCTCCATAATGCTTTGATTACACCAGAAACAGTACCGAATAGACCTAGGAAAGGCGCTATAGCACCAATAGTTCCAAGTATTGGCAGGTATTGTTGCAGTTTACGAGTCACAATGTTCACGGTGATATCGTAGGCTTTACTGAAGTCTTCTTTCTGGACTGCAAGTAAACGAATTCCTTCTTCTGCTACTTCACCAGTGATACTTCTAGATTGTGCTGCAATACTTCTTGCTCCATCCAAATCACTTTTTTCTAGCTGTGCTTGTAAGTTATTGAGTAAGAAGGCGATATCGCAGCTGTTGCGATTGTAGAAGAAAGCTCTTTCAATTAATACTGCTATAACCAAAATAGAACAGATAGTGATTGGGATCGAGGAGATCATATCTGCCTGGAAGTAATCCCAGAAAGATTGAAGGAAATTATAATGAGCTTCGGAGTCACCATTAAGACCAGCTGCCTCGGCTAAGCCTAGTCCTTGAGATTCTGCTGCGTATACTTTGTTGATTAGCATATGTCTTTTAATATTTTAAACTAGTATCGGTTTCTTTTGAAAACGTTGTAGTCAAATGTAAATTCTATGTCGATAGATGGTGCAGAGCCAGGGGGCAGAGGAGGGAATGGAGCAGCGCTTCTGATAGCGTTTAAAGCTGCTGTATCTGCAAGACTATTAGCATTTGTTTGGTTTATTTTAAGATTTGATAATGAACCATCTCTGTTAATTGAGAACATAACGACAATTCTTTTAGACTCAGCACCTTTTGGAGGCCGCCATCTTTGTTTGATTTTTTCCTGAATTTTTGCCATGTATGGACCGAAGGATATATCTGGTATTGAGGCTGTGCTTGGGGCTCTGTTGCCGTATTGATTTGGAGCGGGGTTGCCGTAGCCACCTGAACCAAAACTAACGTCTATATTATCTGGGATCCTTATATTGCCAAGTCTGTCGACTAAATCCTGCCCGCTAGGTCCTGAACCGCTAATTTGCTCTGCTGATTTTGGTGCAGCATTACTATTTCCATTCGCTCCGCTTCCTGAACCTCCACCTGTTCCACCACCGCTGCCTCTAGAAAAACCACCGTAGTTTTTTGGTGTAGGTAGTCCTGAGCCAGAGCTTCCAGAGCCAAAACCACCTTTATTTTTTGAGATATTAGGTTTATATGAGCCTCCCCCTGGAACTGATGGGTTTGGAATTTGAGATAGAGCTTTTTCTGCTACTTTGGAGCTAGAATTTCCTCCACCTGTTTTGATGGCTTTTGGGGCAGCGCTAGATTTGCTGGGAGCTCGTTTAATAGGACCGGGTGATGATGAGCCAGTTGCTTTATTATCAGGGTTTGCTACCCCACCACTCTTACCTTTGGGTCTGGGTTTTGGAGCTGGTCTTGGTTTGGGTGGAGCTTTGCTTACTTGTTTTTTTGGAGTAGCTTTTTGTTTTGGCTGTTTCTGTTTACCAGGGTTTTTTTTGACTGGCGATACTGGTTTTTTTGGGTCATTTTTACCTTGATCTATTGAAGCTCTTGCTGATTTTTTCTTAGTATTTGGTGGTGGTTTTTCCTTAGCAGCTTCTTGAGTGGTAATAAATTCAAGTTTATTTACCTTGATTTTGGGTTTCGGAGTGTATGCAATGAATAAACTTACGAATAGAACTAATAGAAATAGTAAATGTAATGAATATGAAGCGGCGTAGGATTCTTTGAAATGGTTGCGGCTTGGATTTTCTCTATTCTTTACTGTATCTGTGATCGCATAAAGTATAAAAGCTGAGTTACTCGCTAGTACAAGCACGCTCACAGGATTTGGTAATTTTAGATCTTCTATAAATTTATAAGAGAGCTTTAAATTTAGGAAGCCTATTTTATCTAAAATAAGACTTAATTGATCGATAAATTCTGGACTAAGTTGATTAAGAGAAAGGGTGAATAAAATTATGACAAGGCTAATAAAAGAGCTGATGCCATAGAGATAAACTTTGTTAGAGAAAATATGGGGTAAAGATGTATTGAGAGACTCGTTACCAGTATGAACCTCGTTTAAAATATCATCAATAAGTTTAGGTGCTGTTTTAGGCATCTTCTAAGCTAAGACTATGAAAGCTTTTGGGGGCAAGCGATATAGGTCTTTGCTGTTTTCTCCGCTAGTGATCTAATATCTAAAATATAGTTCTGTCTTTCATCTTTACTTATAGCTCCTCTCGCGTCAAGTAAATTGAAAGTATGTGAGCATTTAAGTACATAATCATAGGCTGGAATTGCAAGTTCACTTTTCAAGCAAGATTCAGCTTCATCTTTATAGATTTCGTAGAGCTTAAGTAAGTTGTCGATCTTCGATATTTCGAAGTTATAAGTGCTTTGCTCAACTTCATTTGGATGGTAGATATCACCGTAGAGAATTTTCTTACCATTATCTTCAAGCCAGACTAAGTCAAAGACTGAATCACAGTTCTGGATATACATAGCAAGTCTCTCAATACCATATGTAAGCTCAACAGCAACTGGTTTAACTTCGATACCACCAGCTTGCTGAAAGTATGTAAACTGAGTTACTTCCATACCATTTAGCCAGACTTCCCAGCCACAACCCCAGGCTCCAAGAGTTGGACTTTCCCAGTTATCTTCTACAAATCTAATATCGTTATCTTTAGGTTCAATTCCAAGAGCTTTCAAGCTATCTATGTAGATGTCTTGGCTATACATTGGGTTAGGTTGCATTATTACCTGGTATTGGAAATAGTGCTGCAGTCTATTAGGGTTGTCACCGTATCTACCATCAGTAGGTCTTCTACAAGGTTCTATACAAGCCATTTTCCATGGTTTATTATCAAGCACCCTCAAAAAAGTCGCTGGATTCATGGTGCTAGCACCTTTCTCTGTGTCGTAAGCTTGCATCAAAATACAGCCCTGGTCTGACCAGAATTTGTTGAGTCTAAATAATATTTTTTGAAAAGATAGAGTCACAAATAACATTTTAACTTATGTCGGACTTATGCAGTTGCCCAACTTCTGCGTTTTACTCGTCTTTAAAATGCTCATGTAATTCCATTACACTGCGCTTTTGCATCCTCGCAAGCCTTGAATTTGAACAACTGCATAAGCCCGATTTTTATGGCTTTTTATTCTTCTTCTTTTTTGAATTTTTCTGCAAGTTCTTGCTTTAATTCTCTAAGTTCTTTGATAAGTTTAGGGATTCTGATAATAGACTTCTGTCTGTTCATGAATTCACCATAAGGCACAGCAGGTATACCAAGTACTGGTAAGTAAGCATCTAGGTCGCCGTGTACGCCACTGAAGGCTCCAACTACAACATCATTAGCTATAGTAACTCCATCAGCTATACCTGAGGCTCCAGCAAGTACGGATCTATCTCCAATATTTACACTTCCTGCGATACCAACCTTGGCTATGATTAAGCAATCTTTGCCGATTTGAACATTATGTGCGATTTGGCATTGATTATCGATTTTAGTCCCAGCGCCTATGAGGGTATTACCGATAGTACCTCTGTCTATAGATGTATTCGAACCTATCTCGACATCTTCTTCTATGATTACTGATCCAGCTGAAGTGATTTTTTCTTGGATCTGTCTTTCCATATTGAAATTGAAATCTTGTTTTTGTAGTTTTTCTACATTACTCATCTGTTCAGTAACGTAGCTATAGCCATCAGAGCCGATAACTGAATTAGCATGGATAATTACTCTATCTCCAATGCTGATATTGTCGTAAATTACAACACCTGGGTGGATTATACAATTCTCACCAATAGATACATTGTTACCAATAGTGACATTACTATAAATTTTAGTATTAGCTCCTATGCTAGTTTCAGAACCGATTTGACTGAAGCTAGATACAGAAACATTTTCCCCAAGCTTGGCGCTGCTGTGAATATCAGATAGTTTATTGATACCTTGTTCAAGCTTGAACTCTCTAGATGTAAAAAGATCAATGATTTGCTTCAGAGTATATCTTGGCCTTGCTACTAATATGAAGTTTTTGTTTTCTTCGTGTTCGATATAATTGTTGCAATTCTCATCAGCTATAAGACTTTTACAGACTACTAGATGCTTTGCCATAGTTTCCTGCATCATTTTTATTGCTTGGCTTGGAACATCACTGAATATTAGCGCTAAATCATCTGGCTCAGCATCTTTCGGGTATTTAGCTATGCTTAAAACTTCAGCATCAAGGTCTCCTACAAGTTGACCCTTGGCAATTGATGCGATTTTATTTAGTGCTATGCTCATCTTTTTAGTTTTTCAAGCTCTTCTATAAATGAATCAGTAATATCTTGATCGGAACTTACTGTATACACCTCATTTAAGATTAAATCATAATTACTATTATTGGCAATTTTTGCCAAACTTAACTCAATGTTTTTATTTATTTGGTCATTATAGTTTTTTTTCTTCTCTTCTAGATCTAGGTAAGCCTTATCAATACTGGCTTGTATGTTTTTTTGTTTTGTGGAAATATCTTGAGCATTTTTGTCTTTATTTAGCTGGTCTATTTCTTTATTTGCAGTTAAAATTAATTTTTTAAGACTTTGTTCAGATTTGAAAATATCTTCTCTAGCTTCAAGAATTAGGCTATATCTAGCATTAACCATATTCATATTGAGTGTCGCTATGTTGAGGCTCGTAGAATCAGTAGAAATTGGCTTATTATCTTTGGCAATTGCTGATGCAGAAGATTGAAATATTAAGCAGAGAATAAAAAATAATATTTGTTTATGTTTCATGGATTTATTTACCTGCTTCTAAACTTTTAAGAACTTCAGAGGTTATATCTGTCCCTCCAAAGAGTACAGCTTCTTTCATCAAAACTATTTGGTAATTATTTTTCTTTTTAATTCTTTCTATACTTGCTTTTACTTCGTCTTCAACTGCTTTACTCTTGCTAAGAGATTCCTCTTCAAGTTTCTTAGCTTCAGGTTCTAAATCGTTTTTGATTTGCTCTGTGAGTAGCTGGATTTCAGTTTCTGTTTTGTTAGCTTTTCTTGCATCTTGTAGTTGAAGTCTTTTCGCTTGAAGTTTTTCACGTAGTTTCTTTTCAGCTTTAGCGATATCCTGAAGCACTGACTTGGCTTTACTGTAGTTTTGTAGGATATTTTTGCTATCGACTACCGCGATTTTAATGCCCTCTTCTTTCTTGGCGCTTAAGCTTGTTTGACCTAAGATTAAAGAAGTTAAGATAATAAGTAATTTTAAGCTTTTGCTCATTAGCATTTAATTATAGCTATTGTTAAAATGATATAGGTGAGTTATTTTAGGAAATTATTACTTTTACTAACATTATTTTTGGGTCTCAGCTCTTGTACTGTTGATAAGGGTAATTCTGATGCTTCTTCTTCGAGGAATCCACAGGTTACCATCTATTACACTAAAGCGAGTGACGACTTAGGGGTTGTTTTGATTCCAGTTTTGAGAAAGGTTGGTGATGATAGAACAGCTTATGAGACAGCTTTAAGAGAATTATTTCTTGGACCGACTCTAGATGAGCGTGAGAGATTGAATTTAGATACTGAGATTCCAGAAGGGGTTAGATTAGTGAAAGTTCAGGAATCTAATGACTCAGTGAAAATAGATATCAGCAACCAATTCATGAAAGGTGGTGGCTCTGAGACTATGCAAGTGCGTTTCCGTCAGTTAAGAGAAACTGCTCTAAATCTGGCTAAAGGTAGACCGGTTTACTTGTATATTGATGGTGTTAAAGCCAAAACTATTGGTGGAGAGGGTTTAGAAGTGCCTCAGCCACTTGATTCTGAAATTTAGGTGATAGAAGGCAATGTTCTCTAGGAATATTGATAGTTTAGAAGCTCTCGATAAATTTTCTCAAGAGCTAGCCTTAGAGATTCAGCAGAGCCTTAGGGATGATAAAGATCTTGTGATTCTATTGAAGGCCTCGATGGCTGCTGGAAAAACTACTCTGATCAAAAGCTTAGCAAAAGCTTTAAGGGTTGAAGAAACTGTTACTAGCCCAAGTTTTGCTGGTATTCATCAATATAGTTTTGATTTAGATGATGCTCCAGTGATTTTTTATCATTTGGACTTATATCAGATGAATTTAGATTTAGATGCTTTTTTAGAGTTGATGAATCAAGAAGAGAGATTGTTTTTTACTATAGAGTGGTCTGAGAAGATTTCTGATGAGATTCTTCGTTTTTTCACTAAAAAAAAGGATCATATTCGGGTTTTAGATTTGAGTATTGAGAACTTGGATGATGATCAGAGGTTAATTCGAATTAGCGATCAAAATGTCTAGATGATTTACTTTGTATCTCTTAAATGATTAATTTCATTAAGTCTAAGTGAATTTATTATGTCTCAACCCGTTAATATAAATATGACTCCAAGAATGGTCTCTTTCCAAAAGATAAATCATAAGCCTTTTAGGGAGCTTGGTTTGAAAGAAGATGAAGTTAAAGCTGCATTTAAAAGAATTAATGATATTTATAGGGGCGAAGAGAAATTGAGTTTACCTGTTTATGATGCTGAGGATAATGCTCTTGGAGGAATGGTTGTATTAAATAGAAAGCAATTTCAAGCTGTTCAAAGTAAATGTCTTGATTATTGTAAATCAAATAGACTTAAATTCAATAAACTCAAAATCCCTATGACATATATAAGTATGAATGAGAAGCAAATGGTTACTGGTTATCAAACCAAGATGGTAGATGCAAAAGCTTTTTTACTTGGTGCAGTTTTTAGTAAACCTTCAGGGCATGATCAAGCAATTGTGAAAGGAGCTTTTAAAAATGCTATTGATGACTATCCACCTGAGCTAATGAATTTTATGCAAAGTGAAATGCAAAATATATTAGCTGATAAAAAAGAGATCGGTGAATTGGATCCAAAAGAGTATAAGCGAAAGTTAGAGAGCTTGGAAAATAAGGTTGAAGATCCTCCTGAAACTAAAGTTTATACTGAAGCGGAGCTTGAGAATGATGGTTCAGATCAGCAAAAAGCTGATTATATTTTGTTACGTGACCTTGCTAAAAAAGTTACAGGACCAATTAAAACAATGATTGAAGAAATGAATTTCTTATCTCCTCACTTAGCTGGGGCTCAACAAGATCTTCTTGATATCAATAATTTCTACAGTTCTATGAGTGGAAGGAATATATTTAATGCACTTACTGATAAGCAAAAAGCAAATATAAAAGACTTATGTGAAGAAGCTTATCAATATACTAATACATCAGGTTTTCATCCTGTGGAGATCATAAAAGGTTTAGAAAGCTCTAAACAATTTCACGACGAACTTGTTCGTGAAAGTGGTCCTATTAAAACAAAAATTAAAAAAAGTGTAAGCAGTGTTGAAGATATATTAAAAACTTTTCAAGAAAAACTTGAACTTAGGGTTAAAAATGATACTGTAGGAATTAATTTATTGAGTGATTTTGAATCTCAAATTCAAGGAACCTTTCAAGAAAAAAGAGATCTTAATAGTCGTCAATTAATTCATGATTTGGGAGTTGTTGATGAAGACCATAGGAATTCTGTAAAGTTGACCCAAGAAGACTATGATGAATTATTGGCTCTCAGGAAAGGTTTAGAGACGAAAATAGATCAATTTAGAGTAAATGTCCAGAATGCTGTCGTTGAGCTTCAACGTAAGGATGAACAAGACTTAAAGTCGACTTACCATACTTTGTATAGAGCAGCCATAAGAGATAATAGTATTAGATATACTAACGTTAGCTTTCCAGAAATACCTTCAGGGGCTACAGGTAAAGATAGAAATATAAAATATCTAGATAAAGATGCAGTAGGTCAAGGTACTCAATCAAAAGGAATTTTATTAGAAGATAAAGGGGAGTTAAAGTTCATACTTAAGGATCAAGAGATTCCAGATGAATCTACATACGGTCGAAATAAGGCTGGGGAGTATTTTTATGGTGCGTATCAAGAAAAGCTTATTAAGCTTCTAGTATTTTCCAACAAAGTTGGGAAGAATCTTGCTGCTGACTCTGAAAAGGAACTTAGGATTCAAAGAGTTTTATATGAAGCAGCTCTAGAACCTGCTACATTTAATTCTGATACAACATTGAAGAGTACTATGAAGCTCGATCATGAAATTATTAAAGCAGAATTAGATAAATTAGGAATTTCATATGATGATCTTGATAAGGATTATAGTATGGGGAAATATGCTATTGATAATACGGTTTCTGATGGTAATGATGACACTGATTATTTTAAATCTGTTTTTAGCGATGAAGACTAGGGATTATAATTAATATTATTTTATGGACATAGAAAGCCTTAACGCAAAGCTAAAAGCTTATGATGATGAGATTTATGAGAAGCTTGAACCAGTTTTGGAGAAGATCTCAGAGAATTCTAAGGCTCTTGCCTCAAATTTGAAAAGTTGTTTTACTGAAATTGCCGAGAGTGATAGGTATTTGCGTGCATATAATGGTGAAGAGATTGCAATTAAGGAAAAAGATCTTAGAGAAGACGAGTTTATGATTTTTCGTAAATATGTTCGTTTGCTTCGTTCTTGTACTATTATGTGTGGGGGCGATGTCTCAGATAAATTCAAGAAGTTATTTATTGATTTTTTTATGGGAGAGAGGTTGAGCTTGGTTGGAGAACTTAGCTTAAAAAATTGACACCTTTAGGCTTGGTGTGTTATCTTGATTTGAATGAGTGGGGGTAACTACTCAGGTGAAAAATAAAGATTATGTAAACAAAGAGCTATAGCTCTGGCCAAATCTAGCTATTCATGAGTTACTAATAAGAGTGAGAGCATTTTTTAGACGAAGATCTTTAAAGAAAAGAAAAGAAAAGAAAAAGCTTAGAGCTTCGTATTGCAGAATTAGAGTCAGAGAACGCAGAGTTAAAGAAAGAGAATGCAGAATTAAAATCAAAATTAGCAAAATACGAGAAGAAGGACAGTTCAAATAGTTCAAAGCCACCATCGAAAGATAATGATGGTAAAAAGAAAAATAAAAGCGGCAGAGCTAAATCAGGAAAGAAGCCAGGCGCTCAAAAAGGACATAAAGGTCATGGAAGAGAGCAAGTTTCAAACCCAGATAAAATTGAAAGATGTGAAGTAGAAAAGTGCTCAGTCTGTGGTGAAGATCTAACAAATATCGAAGGTGAAGTAATTTCAAAGAGACAAGAAATTGATATCACAGCTCCAGAACCTAAGACAACTGAATATCAACAAATTGAGAAAATATGTCCAAAATGCAAAGCCAGGAATAAAGGAGAATTTCCTGAAAATATTAGAGCTCCTGTTCAAATAGGAAACAATACTAGAGCTTTAAGCATCTATCTGCATATTAATCACAAAGTACCTTTCAAGAGAACAACTGAAATCATTGCAGATTTACTAAATTTAAATATTAGCGAAGGAAGCATTGAGAATTTTTTAGAAAAAGCCTTTAATGAAACCAGTAATATTTATCCGAAAATTATGAATAAACTCAAATCTAGTGAATATCTTCATAGCGATGAAACTGGAATTAGAGTAGATAAAAAGCTTTATCAGCTTTGGACCTGGTGTAATGACAGATTCACTTACTATGCTGCTGATAGAAGACGGTCATATGCTGTAATTGAAGAGCATTTAGGAAATGATTATCAAGGAGTTGCTATTCATGACTGCCATTCTGCACAAAACAAAACAGCTGCATCTAAACACCAACATTGTTTAGTTCACTATGATAGAGATTTACGCTATGTGATTGAAACCGAAAACTGTAAATGGGCTGAAGCTTTTTATCATTTAACTCTAAATGCAAGGCGAATTAGAGATATGATTTGGTCTAAAACTTACTCAAGTGAAGCAAGAAAGAAAGTTATTCAATCACTGCATAAAGCTTTGGGTCAAATCATGAAGATACCTGCATACAAGAAAGAGGCTTACAAGCTTAAAAACAGAGTAGTTAAACACAGAGATAAAATACTAACTTTTTTAGATTATCCTGCTATGCCAGCAGACAACAATACCGCTGAAAGAGCTATTAGAAATGCAAAAATTCATAGAAAAGTTTCAGGATGTTACAGAAATCCTCAAGCTGCACAAAGATATGCTGTCATACTCTCCTGGATTGAAACTGCTAAAAGATTAGGACAATCTGCTATTCTAGCTTGCCAAAACATATTTGCTGCTAATTTTCAACTTACCTGAGTAGTTACGAGTGGGGCTAGTTTTAATCCTGAAGCAAGAACATCTGGCGCCGAATTTTATAAGATTAGCAGTAATGTACAGCGTGTAGACCAGCCTGTTGCTTCAAGTAATAATGACGCTAATCTTCTTGCTCAAGAAGGCTTAAGTCCAATACAAAAAATTTTCTCAATTCCATCAAAAATCTCAAGTTTAATGCCGATTGATTCTAATACTGGTAAGGCTGATCGAAAATGGTTAAAGTTAAAGGAAATTATTTTTTCTGAAGAGAATTTTTTTAATCAATTAGACCTAATACAGGAGAATACTTCAGAGGCTGAGATCTTGCTAGAAAAATTGGAAGCATATTACTCTAAGTTAGAACGTATGTCTCAAAAGCCATTCTTAAACAGGTTGACAATTGAGGAGGAAAAGTCTTTAGGAGCTATGCTTGATAAGCTAAGGGGGAATTCTAAGAGTGATCTTATTGATTTCTCTACGAATAAAGTCTCTGATGAACTTTTTGAATTTTTAAGTGATATTCTTGATGGATATAAATTTGTTCAGTTTCATTTGGTGGAGAATGGTTCTGAATCTAGAGAAGCTCATAACCATGCTGCAACTTTAAGAAAGGGTAATGAGGACAAAGGAGAAAATTCAGAGGATATCTATTTGGGTTTTGGTGATAGGGAGCTTGCTTCTGAAGGTTTTCCAGCTGATCTTTATTACAGGTTTAAACTTAAGATAGACTCTATAACTAAAGAAATCTCTTTTGTTAGTAATGATAGTGCTTATTTCAATCCTGATATGGCAGATGAACTTAAGGGATTAATAAGCTCTCCAGCTAAAGCTTTAGGGCTGATTTTAGATGAAAGAGGTGCTATTTCTAAAACTTTACAAGGGAAGATTAGATCTCCACTTGGATTTGATGTTAAAACTGATTTGGATTCTAGTTTTATAAAAACAGCTTCTTTAGATGGTATCAAAAACGAATACTTTACAGGTTACCAAGGGCTTCCAGGTCAGATTTATGGTGCAACTCAAAAGTTAATAAATAGCTTCTAAGCATAGCCCAGCTGACTATTACCATTATTATCAGCTAGTGCCATGGACTGTATAAGAATTTCCATAAAGGCAGGCAAAGCTTTATAGCTGGAAGAAATTTTAGAACCGTTAGGTAGAGTTACTTCTTGGGCTTCACTATTTCTGCCACCAGGAGCAAGTTTGCTCAAAATAGATGGTCTTGAAATAGGTATTGGTGCTGGTATACCGGGTGCCATTTATACTATTTTAACATTTTGGCTTGGTGGCGAATAGCTTTTATTGTGAGCTTGAAAACAAAGCTAAATTGTTGTTTTAAAATTGAACTACGAGATCTAAGATTAAAAACAGTAATAAAATAATGCCAAGCCAACTATTAACAGTAAAAAAAGCAGCTTCTAGTTTGTCTTTAGCTGCTAGTTTCTGTTCATAGACTAAGCCTGCAAGAAAAACTATTAAGCCTATTTTGTAAAACAAGCCTAAGGAAAGACTTTCACCAAACAAATACAGCAGTAAAACTGTAAGAAAGTGAAGAAATTTTACTATTCTTAGTGAGTTTTCTTTGCCAAATTTGGCAGGGATTGAATTGAGATTTTTCTCTCTATCGAAGTCTAAATCACCAATTGCGTAGATAATATCAAATGCTCCAACCCAAAAGCTAATCGCAAAAAACAAATAAAATGGAGCAATATGGTTAAAAGCTCCGCTAACCGCTATCCAAGCGCCTAAGGTGGCACCACCGAGTGTAGTTCCCAGGAAGAAATGGCAGAACCAAGTGAAACGTTTCAGATAAGGGTAAGCCCAAACCCAGATTATTGGAATAGGTAAGAGTATTTGGCAGATTTTAGGTAATTGGAAAGCTGAGAATATTAAGACTAAGATTCCTGCTAGAGAGAAGTACCAGGATTCTTGTTTAGAGATTTTACCAGCAGGGATTTCTCTATTAGCTGTTCTAGGATTAAGCTTATCGATGCTTGCATCGATGATACGGTTTAGAGTCATGCCCGCGGAGCGGGCACCAAAAAGGCATAGAATAATCCATAGGAAAACAATCCAGTTAAAAGAAAAGTTTTCTGAACTATTCTGCATGTATTTCAGTGACATTGTGGCACTGATGAGTACAAAGGGTAAAGAAAATAAAGTATGTTCAAGCTTAATCATCTTTGCCCAAGTATTGAACAAAGAGAAGAATTTATTACTTGTTAGCCAAGGCTTTGGATTTAGCTGATTCACGGTATTCCTTTCTAAGCTTAGCATCCATGTCGTCTACTGAATCTACTGCCATGTCCCAAGAAGTATAGATTTGGTATTTTTTGCCTTGTCTTAAGTCTCCTGCAATATAGAAATTAGCTACTGTAGATTCACCTTTCTCATTGGTAACCACATTTCCTCTATCTGTGATCTCAGCTCCGACTTGTTTAGCAAGTTCGTTATAAGCGATTTGACCGAGCATTGGAAAGGCTACTTCAACATTTTCTTCTATATTTGAATCCGCTTCCTGAACTTCGAAAGCTTGCATAGCTTTATTTTCATCAGCTTTGATACTGAGAATATCTCCTGCTATGACTTTGATATTGTAGATTCTTATTAATTCATTTAGCTCAGCATCGTCTTTCCATTCAGCTTCTTTACCATTGAGGAAGATTTTCATTTCAGGTGGATTGTATCTTTCATGCAGTAAAGCTGCTACCCAAGCTGCTGTTTTAGTGTGTCCAATGGTTGCACTTACTTTGTTGATAACTTTGTGTCCGTCGCATCTAATGCAATAATCGACATCACCTTTATTGGCATAAGGAAGAATAGGTTTGATAGAGCCCTGGATCTCTGGTTGGGTGTCCATGATTCCAGTACAGAGTAAAACAAATTTAGCAGTGTAAGTATTTTGACCTTCAGCATCAGTGATCTTGAACTTACCGTCTTCTAATTTCTCTACATTACTAGCTTCTTGCTCTATAGTAGTGAGTTTCTGTGAGAAATATTCATGCTCTTGTATCCAATCGAAAACTTCGTCAACACTTTCAGTAATCGCTCTTTTGCGATCAAACATTAGTGGCATGTTAACGACTTTTCTAACCCACATTGCTCTAGAGCGTTTATTAGTTGCTCTTGATCCTTTGAAAACTAAGGTCTTCTTGTTATTAAGAACTGCTCTAAGCACTCCCATAGATCCTGCTGCTCCTGCTCCGATCACTGCAATATCGTAGATTTCTGACATAAGCTTAATTTTAGCAATATAGGCTGGCTAATGACTTATTTAAGCTTTAGAATCAATTTTAAGCAAGTTCACTCATAAATGAAACAGCTTTAACATGCTCTTTACTAGTTCTTGCCTTAGTTGATTTGTAAGTACCATTTGCAGCTTTTCTATCGTAGTTGCCCCAGAAGTGATTACCATATTTTAACCAAGCTTCATTTCTTCTTTTTTGATAATTTTTATTTCTAAGTTTAGTAACTTTATTTAACCAAAGTGAAAATCTTTCGTAATCCGTATTTCTCTCGAAGGACTTTATGCCTCTTTCTCGGCTGTCTTCTTCTAATTCGTGATATACCGGTCTTAGTAAACCAAGTCCCATATCGTATCTCCCTTATCGATGATTTAATCCCTTTGTATGATTATATATAGTAATTGCTTGGTATAATTTGATATAGATTTCTGATATGACTGATTCAGACTACTTAATTTACGGAATATCAGTCACTGCTCTAGTGTTTTTGCTTAATTTTTTGGCCTTTTTCATACTACCTGTAGTGTTACGCCAATTGCTCAAAACTAGATACGGGCAGGGCAATCAACAAATTTCTTCCTAATTTTTCTAGGTTTTTGGAAATATCTTTAGTAAGTTTTTCAAAATTTCCTTAGCTAAATCTTAATTTTGGGTATATCTTTAATATATGAAGATAGCTGTAATTGTTAGTCAGGTTCCAGATACCACTACCAAGATCGAGATCACAGGTGATGGTAAATCCATAGATGAGTCCAATATCGAGTGGATTTTGAACCCATATGCAGAGTTTGCTGTTGAGAAAGCTCTTCTGCTGAAAGAATCTAATGACGCAATTGAAGAAGTGATAATTGTCGCTTTAGGTCTAGATAGAACGGTTTCTGCTATTAGATCTGCTTTAGCTATGGGGGCAGATCAGGGGGTTTTACTGAAATCTGAGACTTTAGATTCTAAGCCACTTGCAGATAAAATCAAAGAATTAGGAGTTGATCTAATACTCGGTGCTAAGAAGAATATCGATATTGAGGCTGCTTGGCTTGAAGCTGGGGTAGCTGCGCATTTAGATTTACCGATGCTAGCTAATGTCAATAAATTAAGTTTTGAAGGCGATAAATTGATCGCTGAACGTGAATCATCAGGTGCAAAAGAGAAATTTGAGATTTCTTTGCCTGCGGTTGTGACTTGTGATAAAGGTCAGGATGAGCCAAGATATGCTTCAGTTATGGGACTAATGAAGGCTAAGAAAAAGCCTTTAGAGGAAATTGATGCTACAGCATCTGATGCCATAGGTCTTGAAGCAGTTGAAGCATCGCTTCCAGCAGAGCGTCAGGATGTGAAGATATTTGAGGGAGCACCTCAGGAAGCTGCAAAGCAGTTATTGGATGCTCTTAAAAATGATGCTAAGGTTTTGTAAGTAAGGTTTTAGCATTTTGATCTATATGATCTTTTAGGGCTTTATAGGTTATATTTTGGTATATTTTAACGTCTACTTTTATAGCTAGGCTGCTTTCTGAAAATAGTGTCCATAATCTATCTTCGTCTTTTTCGTTGAGATTGCCAAAAATTACTAAATCTAAATCAGAATATTCTTTATAATTATCGTTTGCCCGTGAGCCAAAGACTTTAACCTCTTCGATTATGTCTTGATATGGTTCTAATATAGATTGTATGATTCTAATACTTCTATTACTTAGACCATGTTTAAAGTCGTGATGCAAGAGTTTCATATAGATCTCCAAATATTTCTAAGTATTTATTCTCAATATCTTCTATGACTAGTTCAAACTTTTGGAAGTCATAGGTATGGCTCATTTTGTTTCTTGCGTCATATGCTTCCATCCAGATTTCACCATTTGCTATTAATTTTGTTGCAAATGCTTCTTTAATCACTACTTTAGGGGAGATGTTTATCAAAAGTACTTTTTCTTCTTCAAGAAAATCTTTCATTACTTTCCAAGCAAGCTCAAGTGAGTATTCAAATCTTTGAATTACCCCCTCTTTTTCGAGTTGATTAAGACCTTCTTCTTGCTTTTTTTCAATAGATTCTCGTAATAAAAAGTAAGCCCTGCGAAAGTTCTCAAATCTATAGATCCAACGGGCTTTTTCCAAGTTCATTATTTATATTTTACCCCAGTCTTTCGTTAATCTACTATTTATTAGAAGTGCGGCAAAGATGAACATAATCTAAATTATTAAATAAACTGGTTTAAAACCATATAGAGGCTTGATTTATAGGGTAGAAGTGTATTACTATAATAGAGTCGGAGTAGTTAAGTAATGGATAAAGTTCCTCAAGCAACAATGAAAAATGTCCAAAGCGTATACGCTACTAGGCATGATGTTGCTAGCTCTGGTATTCCAGCAGGTTCTATAACTTATAAGACTTTAAATGAGCAAGTACCTGGTGTGAAGTTTGTTGATAACCCTGTTGGCGCTGCTAATAATATAGTTTCTTCTAATCTTTCTAATAATAGTATTCAGATGAATAATAGGTCTGAAGCAAATAGAAATCTTGGAAGATCTTTAGCTGCTAAACCAAATCTTTAAATAATTTTTATTGAAACCCTACTTACTAATATTTCTTCTAAAAACTCTATAATTTCTTTCATTTTTTATAGAAAGCAGGTAATTTTTGATAAATATCCATAGCTGTATCTTCAAAATTCAATTGAATCATAAAATAATACCTTCTTTAAGTATATTTTCTTCTATCTTAAAAGTATCAGCGTTTTCAATGATTTCAGATACTTGAAGCCATTCATGCTTGGTAGCTTGAGGGCTAATATTGCTAAATCAATATCTGATCGCTCAGAATTTGTGCCTTTGGCTCTTATGCTTTGTATTAGTATTTGTTTTATATTTTATCAAAAGCTTGACTTTTTACACTTGTATGTATTAACATAAAGGTAAAGGAGTATTATTGTGAATCAAATTCCAAAAACATCGCTTTTCGTGAACGAACATGGTCAAACTAAATCAATTCAAACCCCTGGTGTAAAAACAGAACCAGCTGCAGCTAAAAACAATGCTGTTGCTTTTACTCCAAACCGTTCAGGTCTTGAAGCAATGGCTAGAACTAATTTACAAGCTGTTACAGGGACAAATTGATTTTATTTAGCCCGAGGCTTAATACTCATCAAAGCATCTTCTAGAGCTGCACCTGAAGGTCTATTGTAATGAAATATAGTCCTACGAGCAATTTCAACCGCTGCTAGTGGTTCAGCTCCATTCAAATAAGCCAGCAGTCCCTCTTTGAGCATGTTATAGTACTGAGATTCATCTTCATTTAAGTACTCCAGGTGCTGTGCTATTGGTTGATAATAACCATAAGCTGTCAGAATACCTAACATGGTTCCGGTCAGTGCTGCTGATACTTTGTGTCCCAATTCTGATGGCGGTCCATCGATATGTGCCATGGCAATGATAACCCCTAATACCGCTGCAACGATACCCACAGCAGGCATGGCGTCGGCGATACGGTTGATAGCTCCAGGTCCAATCGCTGCTTCAGCGTGGTGAGCATCAATTTCACAATTCATGGCCGTTTCTACTTCATCGGGTTTTGAATTGTAATTTATAACTAGTTTTAAAGAATCACAGAAAAAGTGAATGGCGTGATGATTATTAAGAAAGCTAGGATACTTGGTGAATATAGAACTACTTGAAGGTTCTGAAACATCTTTCTCCAGACTTAGCATACCGCCACGCTTCAAGTTAATGAAGCATTCATACATCATTTGTAAAGTTTCTGCAAAGCAGTCAACCCCGTAAGGGTTTTCTTTGAAAGGTTTTCCGACATTGTCGAGTATACTTTTCATTATTTTCCCAGGACACATAGCCAGGAAAATCGCAGTACTACCACCGAAGATGATGATATACTCTTGCCAAACAGAATAAATCGCGTGCAGAGGACCACCTTCAAGGACAAATCCTCCAAAAATACATACAGATACTAATAGTAGGAATACTACTGTCATTAATTAACTACTCATCAGAACGGGTTAACCTTGGATGTCGGCTAACTTTATATTTTCTATTTTCCCGTTGCTATCCTTTTTGTAAGTAGCACTTTCACTTGATTTATCTGCGCTAGTGAAGACTTTAATCATGTGATTGATGTAGTTAGAAGATTGGCGTATCAGTGCCATGTTGTTGTCGTTGAATTTTTTACAGTCTTTTAGAATGTTTTTGAGTTTGTTTGCTACAACTGTTAAATTTTCTGTATCTATGTCGTCGCGCTCCGTCTCAGTGATTTTGTCTAAGACCTCGCCGATTTTGACGTTGTTATCAAAGCCTTCTTTACGGAGAATTCCTTTTCTCTTACCTTCTAATTGAAGGATTTTGGTAGAAAGTTTTCTTTCTATATCAGTAATTTTTGGAAGAATATCAATATTATTCTTAATTAAAGCTTCTTTCTTCTTCTCAGCTAGTTTCAGGTACTTAGCATATATATCAAACTCTTGTTCGAGTATATCTGTAAGTTCGTTCATCTTCTTTGTCCTTTGGGTTCTGGGTAAGTGCGATTACCGTCATGTTATGAACTTAAGATGAGTGTGTAAATCGATTAGAAGAAAAAAACAAGTCTCGAAATTAAGACTTGTCCTTCCAAGTGAGATATTTAACCTAAGATTGAATTGATAAGGCCTGGATCTCCGGCAAGATTGTATGAGTTGACATTGTATTCACCGTCAGAAATCATTGCTTTCAGTGACTTTATCCGTTCTTCTCTAGCTGTAGCTCCAGAAGAAGAAACAGAATCTAAGTCAACAAGGTCACCAATGTTTGTGAAATCAAGACCAGCGGTGTCTACATCTCCACCTATATTTGAATAAGAACCATTATCTGCTTCTTTAGTTTTGGTCCCAGCGTTCTCAGCTCGTGAAAAGTCGAGATAGCCTGCATGAAGCTTTGGATCCAAATATAGATCATTTTTGCCTATTTCCATTCGATTTACCCCTCTCTATGGATTCATATAGTTTATATACCCAATAGAGAGCAAGCTAGATACTATACTTGTACTATATTCAGTACTAGCCTGTAAACCAGAGGCTTAGATTTTTATCAATTTACTAATATTTTATACCTAATTTGCTTTTTTGACTAGTATTTAAAACACAAAAGACCCATTTGCATGGGCCAATTGTTTTAGATGGCATGTGTTGTTGAAAAGTTATACACACAATAAAATTGATTACTTAACTATCATTTAGCCAACAGCTTCAATTAGGCTTGGAGCTGCTTCAAGTATCGCGGCACCACTAGCTATATTGTAGGTTCCAGCTGTTACTTGATCTTTGATAGCATTAACCGCTTCGTCCCTAGCGATTTTACCAGCAGACTCTGCTCCTTTACTAACCAAATCAAGGCTAACGCCACCTACAGAGGCTGAATCTGCCCCCAGGCTAGCCCGTGGATCTGCTACGCTTGCACTATCATTCTCTGCAACTTTCTTTGAAGCTACATTGTCGAAGTGCAGTTTAGAGGCTGCTTGAACCCCTTGTGTGAAATCTATACCGTCTCCGCCGATTCTCATATCTCGCTCCTTAATGTGCTTCCACCAAAGGCTTTGTTTACACTATGTGATATTTCTAAATATGATATTCCCCCTAATCAAATTTAAAAATAAAATCTTTTAAAGCCTTCAGTTTCAGCTGTCTCGTTCAACCTGAACTTGTTATCCCCCTGAGTAAAACTTCTATTTAATTCCGTACCGTTTTGTCATAGGCTTTTATTCACAAACTCTTTTTTGACAGCTTTGGTTAAAGATAGGTTATATGGACTAGAAAAATTTTAAAATTTTTAGGCAAGCTGCTCTAGGTACTTCAATGTCGAGATATGATTAGGTAAATATCTAAGTGTTAAATCAAAATTTCTCTTAGCGCGTTTCTTATCACTAATCAACATGTAGCACTGAGCAAGCTTATAGTAGATCTCTGCGTCGTAATCGTGCTTTTTCTTGGCGTTTTCGAAGGTTTCTATAGCTGTATAGTATTTTTTGTTAGATAAGTAGGCTGAGCCTAGAGATTTTAGATACTCAGGATATACCGGTTCTAGATCATAGACCGATTTTTCTAGGATTTTGAGATATTCTTTGATTTGGAATTTAATAATGTAAGTGCAGGTGGCTTCAAAAAATAATCTGAAACATAAATATCCTGGGTTGAAAATAGATTTTTCATTGAGAAATAATTGGCTGATGAAAATGCCCCATTTACTTGCTGGTGAGAAGGGGCTGAGTCTGTATACTTGTAAGGACTTCTCTAATTCTTTGTTGAAAAGAGCTGCATAGCCAGCTTGAGGAAGCTCTTTAAGCTCCATATATAATTTATGAGCGTTATTGAAATCACCAAGCTCAAAAGAGCAGTCAGCGATTTTTCTTTTCAAACCTAAAAGCTCGTCGTCATTGTGATGTGAAAGTTCTGGATTTAAAAGTTCTTGTTCTAAGAGTGCATCGTGACAGGCTTTGAATTTTTCCAAAGCTTCAGCAAACTCTTCTTTCATATAGCCAGCAAGAGCTTCTTTAAAGCTTAGATTCAAGGTCTCATCTTTTAGCTTTTCTATCAACACTTGCTTCTCTTAAATAATAGGGTTCCAGTTGCTCAATATCTTCTACTGTAATAATAGCTGATTCCTGGGAAAGAGAGTGTTTTGCGAGCTTAGTTTTTGCAGTATGAAATCTTATTATAAGCTCGCTTGTATTCTCTCTACAATAACTATATACCCCGAATCCTTCATCTTCTAAGCTAAAATACTCATCAAATTTATTAAGTTTTTCATTGAATTTAGAGATGAAAAAATTTCCTTTGAAAGCTGGTATGCATAAGGGTTCTTGTTCATCAAGTTCATTGTCAAAACGAATTAGTTCGAAGCTGTTCGAGATTAAAACATCTAAATTTAACTCTAGAGACAAGGTTTTGATTATAGAAAGTGCGTTGCGAATACCTGTAAAAGAGCCAGGGCCAAGATTTACTGCGAGTAAATTAATGTCTTGGGGTGTGAGATTTACTTTGGAAAATTCGGCTTTGATGTTTTCTATTAGTTCAGATGATTTTCCAGGAAAGGATTTGGAAAATATGAAATTCCCATTTTCAGCTAGGCAAAAGCTTTGTGTTTTTTGTGCTGAATCTAGGGCTAGGGTTTTCACAGGGTTTTATTGTAGCTTATAGTGCTTTTTCATTATATTCTCTTGAAATTCTTCTGGGATTCTATGCCAATCAAAGATATCAACCATAAATGGAATATTTGAATCACTAATTCTGTCTTTAAGCTTAGCTAAAATATCAATTGCTATAGCCTCGTTAGCTTTGATAACTATGTCAATATCACTGCCACTGTATGAATTTGCTACGCTATCGTTTCCAACGCGGCTTCCATAAGCTAAAACTTCTAAATCAGGAACTAATTCTTGGAAAACCTTCTCTAAAATTTGACGGTATTTATCTTCTAGATTAAGTTTCATTGTTGAATTTTTTGTTTAGGATTTCTTCTAAAATCTCAGCGTCATTGATAAATTCAGGGATAATTTCTAAGGCGTTATCAGCCAGTATCTCACCATAGTCGTGACTAGTAATATTTCTGTTATCTCTGTATTCAAGCCACTTGAGTACTTGTTTTTCATCGATGAGATTGAATTTATGAGCAGCTCTGAAGACGTCTTTGAAATTAAGATCATATACGGCTTTAGGTGATGAATAGTAGCTCTTTAATAGCTTTCTAAGTAGCTTGCCACTTTGCTCGAGTATAATTTCAAATTCTTTTATACAAGCAGCTCTAAATACTGTATAAATATCATCTTCTTGCTTATATTTATTTAGTTCTGCATAAGCTAATTTTAATGATTTGATGCATTGCTTATAGAATTTAGTGCTAATTTCAGGCATCTGGTTTTGATTTTAGCAAAATTAACTACAGTAATTTTCTATTTTGGATTTTTAAAAACACTCTGATAGTCACCATTCTCCAATTTGTGTAAAACCTTAATAAATTCTCTTACTGTATGAAGTTGACTTGGAATTTCCCTGGTCATTTCTTTCATAAATTTTTTCACATCTTGGGCTGCATTTTGATTGTTTTCTGCAGCTCCTATTCCAGCTATGATTCCATTTGACCCTTTTTGAATGGCAGCTACTATGAGACCATTGAAGATAGAATAAGGTGATGCATTTAAGGGGTTCCAAAATCTTTCTTTGCGATTATTATCATTTTGCTTTTTTGCAATTCTTGAAGTTTCAAATGAAGCTTTTTTGTAACCATTGATATCTTCTTTACTTTTATTGCCATTATCGTAAAAACTTAATCCAAGAGCAATTTCTTCATTCGATGCCTCTAATTTTTCTACTGATAAATCTCGTGCTGCTTGATTAACCTTACTGGATAAACCATAAGAACGTAACATTGTTGCAGCATTGTTTGCAAGCATTGCACTTTTGGCTATGGTTCCAGTTGGAGATAAAGCCGTACCTAAAGCACCAGAGAAAGCAAACACAAATGCTGGACCAACATCCACTAGTAAACTTGACATTAGAGGGCCAATTTCTTTAACCGCTTGTTTTCTCATATTGTCAAGGGTCATCATTTCTTTAGTACTTAGATTGCCTTTTTCTTGAGCCTCAACAAATATATCAATTGCTTTACTGTTAAGTCTTTCTCTTAGCTCTTCTGAAAAAGTGTCTTTATAGCCACCTGCTACAGATCTTAAGGGCTCTGATAAACCTTTGTTTACTAAGCAGTTTGTAACAAGACCTGAAATTGGGAAGGTACTTTGTATCACAGGAGGAGCTTTTTCCATAAGATTAATTACAGCAAAGCTTCCAGCAATCTTTCCCATTTCATGACTCATTTTTCTATCATCTTCGTAGCCAAAATCTTTACATAGAGTTTTTAAAGTTGATAATGCTTTATTGACAAGAGGTTTTTCATCATTAAAGACTGTTATTAATTCTTCTAAATCTTGTGTTTTTAATTGATATGTATCGCTTAATTCTTGTGCAATAAGTTTTTTTACTTTTCTTTTACCCTTAGTTGTGGCGTTTGTATAATCTAGATCTTGCATTTTTCCTTGAATATCAGCGTGTATTGAGCTTAAATTCAATAAATTGGCTAAAGATTGACTATAACTCAAGATATCAGAATGAAAGGCTAGGTTTGAAGAATTATCTGGATTAATGTTTCGATAATTGTTCATTGCTTCTTTTGTGACTTCACGAATGGCTTCAGGCGGAATCGGACTTCTTTGTCCTGTATGATCATGAGTCAATTCAGATAAAGATTTATAAATGTTTTCTAGTAATGTACAGTGAGATTCATCTTGTAAGTTAATACTATTTTGACTTTCATAAATTCCTAAACTTTTCTTTGCTATATGCAAAGAAAGTGCTGGATTATGAACTGAACCAGGTTCTATATTATTACCATGCATAGTCTGGGTGTAGTTCTGAAAATTTGCTTTTTTTCTTGCTGATGCTCTGACTTTACTCTTGTTTGGGGTTAATGCCCATAGGGTTTTTTGAAATTCTCTCTTAATGCCATTTAACATTATTCATCTCCAATTACCCCGCCCTTTCTTTATCTCTACTCTTATAAAGATAAGAAAAGTTTTATTTTTACCAAGATGATCGAAAAAATAGATTGTTTTGCAGTATTCTTGAACTTATCTTGAAGTGGATTGTGTATTTACTTTATCTTTCATTTTATGTTATTATCTTGTCCATGGTTGATCTTCCAAAAATTCCAGAACAAGAAACTAGGTTTCAATTTCAGGCTATTCCGCCTCTGGTTCAAAAAATCCTATTCTTAATGATTCTGGCTTTGAAGGGAATGTTTTTTCACCTAATAAAGTATTAGAAGGCTTGTCCAACAAAGGCAGTAAAATCATCTCTTATGCAGAAAATACCTTCATTAATTTATTTGGACTTCAACCTATTTCTAAAAATGAGTTAGTTCGAGTTAAAGAAAAAAGAGATCATTATTTAGAATTGAAACAAAATTTACAAAGGCTTTCAGATCAAATTTCAGAGCCGATAAAAGATATATTAGAAACATTTCAGAAACCAGTTCAAGATGATCATAGTGAAGAATATTATCTACGATTAGGTGAGGATGAATATTATAATTGGGATTCAGGTCTCGATCCATATTCACTTAAAAAAGGAAATATTGCTTTTTTTCATCCTCACGAAGGTGGCAATAAACAAAAAGGGATAGACTCTAGTTTGGATAAAAGTTCAGATGCTTTATCAAAATCAAAACTTATGATGAAATTTATGAATGAAGATGATAGATTTTCTCCTCTATTACAAGCAACTAATGAAGATTTTTGGAAATCTTACTTTAATTCAGCAAGTGAATTAAGGGCAGCTAGGAAAGACTTAAATCAAGAAATTAAGCTGTTGAATCGAGGAGAATCTATTGACGATAGTCAATACTCACCTAATATTGAAGACGCCTCTTATTTAGAGTATCTTCGAAAAACTTCTTTCACTGAGCCTCTAGAAGATGAACATATATTTAATACTAATTACGAAGCATTATTCCGAACCACTAATAATCCATACCAAAAAGTAAGTAATCAAGATATGAAAGATATTTTGAAAGCTCTTGGTGATACAACTGACGATGATTTATCTACTGATCCCAAGGATAGAACTGCTGATAATAAGAGAGATGTCGTTAAAAAGTTCAAGCAATATGTAGAAGCTGGTGATTATCTCCCTCCAGATCTGAATGCAAATATTAGACTTGCATTGTTGAGGCATGGTTTATGAGTTTGACCTCAAAGACACACCATATGATAAACACTCTTATTACCAAAAAAATGAAATTTTAAAACCCAGCGCTCAAGACTCTATAAATGAGTTGTATATTAAAGCAGAAGAGGGTCCTATATCAATGTTTAAAAGTGACAAAAAAAATTAAGCTGTCTATTTCAGGCATCAATTTTTTCAAAAAATCACCTTAAAATCTGCGATAATAAGCCATAGCCTATGCCTGAAACTAAAATTAGTGAGTCTATAGAGATAGCCAAATCTGTTTTTGAAGTCGAAGCAGAGACTTTGAATTTGGTGAAAGATTCTCTGGATGATAACTTTGTTAAAGCTGTGGACTTGATTCATGCTGCAACTGGACGTGTAGTCGTTACTGGCATGGGTAAATCTGGTCATATTGGTGCTAAGATCGCTGCAACTTTAGCAAGTACTGGTACTAGTTCTTTTTTCGTTCATCCAGCAGAAATGGGGCACGGTGATTTGGGGATGGTTCTCGCTAGTGATGTTGTGCTTGCACTTTCTTATAGTGGTAGAACTGAAGAGTTACGTAAGATTTTAGTGCCTATTAAGAAACTCGGAGCCAAAGTTATCGCTATTACTGGTGGTACTGAAAGTCCTCTCGCTAATTATGCTGACTCAGTTTTGTACACACCTATAACTAAAGAAGCTTGCCCTTTAGATTTGGCTCCTACTAGTAGTACTACTGCTGCTCTTGCTATGGGCGACGCTTTAGCTGTCGCTTTGATGACCAAAAATAATTTTAAGAAAGATGATTTTGCAAGATCACATCCTTTAGGAAGTTTAGGGCAGAGTATAGTTCCTATCTCTGATGTTATGCGCTCTCAGGCTAGTATTCCTAGTGTTGCTCCTGATGCGAACTATTCACAGATTTTGGCTGAAATATCAGATAAAGAACTTGGTTTTACCGCTGTTGTTGATTCTGCTAATAAATTACTTGGGGTCATTACTGATGGTGATTTGCGAAGGGCTCAGATTAAGTTTATGGATCAAATTTTTCAAAAAAATGCTGCTGATATTATGAGTGCGAGTCCTAAGACCATGAAATCTGATGATTTAGCAATTGCTGCTGCAAAAATGATGGAAAAGAACAGAATTGGGCAAATAGTAATTGTGGATGACTCTAATATTATGCAGGGAGTATTAGATCTTAAGGATTTATTATCTGCTGGCTTTATGGTCTCTTAACATAATTTGTTAAAATTAAAAATAGTGAAGTTGTTTCAACTCAATTTAATAAGTTTTCTCGGGCTTGCGCTAGCTGTAATTCTGTTTTTGGTTATACCCAGTCTTGTTATTAAGCTTATTTGGAATGGCGTTTATGGTGGTTTCCTTGAGCGTGATCTTAGTATCGATATATGGCAGGCATCATTACTTTGGGGAGCAGCGATAACCCTGATATATATGTCAGGTATAGTTAGAATTGATTTTCAGACTATTGATTCTATAGATTTAGATTCTATCGAGAATTCTGATTTGCGGGAGAAGATTCGTAAACTCAAAGAAGAAAGAGATCAAGAGAAATCTCATAATAAATCTTCCAAATTCGAATTAGATCCCCAGAAAAAAGAACAGATTATTGAACATTTAAAAAGATCTTTTGCTATGAGTCCTGATGATGTGCAGGAATTAAGAACCAAAATGATGGACAAACTCAAAGAAGAAGAGCAAGCTCAGTCAGATGAGCTAAATCAGCAGAAGAGTGATGAAGAAGATAAGTCTTAGAGCTTAAATTCTGCTTTCCATTTCAGAAACATATTTATTTTTTAATTCTTTGAATATAAACGGATAAGCTTCATCTAGAGTTTCGTGTACTTCCCTTTCAATTTTTTTGAGTTGTACTATGTGATAGCCGTGTTCTGATTCTATGATTTTTGAGACTTCACCTGGTTCTTCTAGGGATTTTACGCTTTCACTGATTTGCTGTGAGTAGAAATTGTATCTATCATTGGCTGGGACTACCATATCGAAGAGAGTTAGATCATTGAAAAAGTCTTTGTTGATTTTGTAATTTGGATTTTTTAGAAGTATATTTTTGAGGTATGAGATCTGCTCTACTGCTGAATCAGCTTTTTTACTAATGTAAAACTGTCTGAAATAGTAATTATCATTATGCTTGCTGTTATTTTTAGCGTTGAAATAAGCATCTTCTATACTTTGTTTTACTTTTTTCTTGAAATTGGGGTCTTGTTTAATTTTATCCATGAAGGCTTCTTCAGCTAGAATTTGTTTTGCTAGCTCAGATTTAGTGTAGAAAACCAAATCCTTCATATTTAATTTGTAATCACTTAGTTTATTTTTTAAAACTACCTTCCCGCCGATATTGGTTTCAAGTTCATAAATATTTTCTAGTACCTTATTATTATCAATTTTTTGCTTCGATTTATTGATCATTTGTATTGCTTGCAGGCGTGACTGATAATCCTCTCTAATCCTTTTGCTGATTTTGTTTTCATAGTATTCATTGAACATGAATTTTTCATAGAATCTAGCTTGTAAGGTTTTAAGCTCAATATTATTAACCTCTAAATAATTATTGAGTTGCTCTGGGGATCTGAAATTAGCTTCTAAGTATTTTTTCCAGCTTTGTTTCAAGTCTTGTTCTACTATTGTAATTGCTTGCTTTTCGATATCATCAAATATTTCTTCTTTAAGTTTCTCTAGTTCTGGTTTTAATTTGATTTGAAAATTACTAGGAAAGAGTTTTTCCATGGAGTAAGCTCTGTAAGCCTGTTCGATTTTATCGATTTGACTTATACTTGGATTTGCTGAGCAAGGCAATGCTGCTGCACATAATAAGAATATTAGGCTTGGTAATTTGTCTTTGAACATTAGTATGAACAGGTTACTATAGTGTATTATTAAATTGATTATGAGTCAAAAACTTTTAGAGATTAAGGATCTGGAAATTTATTTCCCAGAGAATGATTTCAAAGCCTTGAAGTCTATTAGCTTTGATATTAATGAAGGTGAGATTCTTGCATTAGTTGGTGAGAGCGGTAGTGGTAAATCACTTACAGCAGGAGCAATTATTGGTTTAAATCCATTGAATTCAGTTATTCAAGGGCAGATTTCATACAAAGGACAGGAACTTTATCCTGACTATCCAGAGAAGCTTCGTGGTAAGCACATCGCAATGATTCCTCAGGATACCTTGAGTGCACTTAACCCTGTATTTAGAGTTGGTGAACAGGTTTACGAAGCTTTAGATATTTGGCGTAAGGATTTAAGTAAAGAAGAAAAGAAAGCTATTGTACTCAAGACTTTTGCTGATGTCGGAATCGCAGACCCTGAGACTTGTTATCAAGCTTATCCTCATGAGATTTCAGGTGGGATGAGGCAGAGAGCTATGATTGCTATGGCAGTAATCAATGAACCAGATATTATTATCGCGGATGAAGCTACTACTGCACTTGATGTTACGGTTCAGGCTTTGATTTTGAAACTACTTAAAGATCTCAATAAAACTATTTTATTTATTACTCACGATCTTGGTGTTGTTGCTGAAATTGCAGATAGAGTTCTTGTCATGAGACATGGCACGATTTTAGAAGAAGCTGATGTTTATTCTATTTTTGAGAAGCCGGAGCATGACTATACCAAAGAACTTCTGGCTTCGATTCCACGGATTTGAAGTTTTCTTAGATTTTGTGAAAAATGGAGTCGCAGTTTCCATATTTGTGTGTTTTTTGGAGTTTTGGTTTCTATTTATCGTGGTAAAATGGAGTTATGATTGAAAGGATTCTTAATTTTCCTTTTGAAAACAATAAGTCCTTTTTTCTTTTTGGTCCCAGGGGGACTGGTAAAACTTTATGGCTTAAGTCTAAACTTAGTTCTTGTATATATATTGATCTTTTGCATAGTGGAGTCTTTAATGATTTAGAGGCAAGACCAGAGAGGCTTGAAAATTATATTCCTAAGAGCCTGTCTTGAAAGTTAGTAATATTTAAGCTATGGAACCTAATGGGGTTAGAAGGCGTCTATAGACTTGGA
>JAKVAO010000031.1 GCA_022447685.1 Candidatus Caenarcanales bacterium
TAGCTCAGGGAGCGGATCCTTAATATTCTTTGTCAGACAGTCGCCACTCAAAACTGCGTTTTGCAGTGCCTCCTTAAGTAGTTTTACCCATTTTCAATGAAATCGAGGAAAATCTAAGCTCTCTAGGTACCCGAATAGAAAGAATCCCTGCCATAGGCGGGCATTCCACCCCAAAATACAAACTATAACAAGAGACAAAACAAAAATGGAGGTGGACTTTGCTGATAGGCAACAAAGCTCTTTGTTACTGGTTTTAAATCACTGTTTTATAGGGTATCTACAGGGATTTTATTTATTGTTAGATCTCTTTATTGTCAAATAATATATTTTATATAAGTCTAGTAAGGCTTTTAGGCTCAATTCCCTAAATTGAGAACAGGGAATTACGAATCATATTATTCATCTACAATCAGCTCCAGTGCAAACTTTTCTGCCATGATTTCTTAATTTACGAGCATAAGCTCTCCTAACCTTTTTGGTAACTAATTTTTCTTGAAACATTTTTCTGACTAAAGGGGTTAAACATTTAGAATAAGTTTTCTTCACTAATTTATTTATTGCCTTAAATTCACTTTTAGCCTTAGCCACCAGCTTGCTTTCACTAATATCTTCAAGCTCGATATTACTATCTATAAAGTCATCCAGTTGATTATACTTAGTTTGAACAAGCTCTGTATTATTCTGAACACAAAGTAAATTTTCTTCCATAGCTTCTCTTGGTTTACCCTCGACTTCTACTTTAGCTAAAATTTCTTGATCAAAATATTTCAAATAGTAAAATATTTCTTCAAAAGCTTTCTCTTGGGAAAAGAAAGTAGATACTCCAGAACTGCAAATATTATATGTGCTCTGAGTTGATATTTGATTGTCATCAGGTCTACAAGCTAAAGTGAGCCCAAAGGTTCGAAACAAAGTATCTGGGAAGTAAAATCCTAGCCAAGAGAATACTGAGTCAGAAGATAAAAGCTGGGTCTCCGTAACAAAGTGATCACTTTTATAATTAACGACCATTTGTAAACTAAACCCCTCCCGTATAATTTCCTCTTCAAAAGCTTTATCAGTTGAATGTAAATTAAATTTAAGTAAAGGTGTTTCTAGATTTTCAAAACTATTATTATCAAAAATAAAAGTTTCTGTTACTAAAGCTTCTGTATCATTTCTAGAAGAAGGCAGGAGAGAATCTGTCATTTCTATAGAATCTGTTACTTTCGAATTTATCAGTTCAAAAGTAGTTTCATAATAACCTGAATCATCAGGACGAAAAGATATAGAAAGTTCAACCCTTTCACCTGAGATCAAGTCATCCTTTATTCGCTCTAGTGAACTTTCATCAAATCTAAAATAAATAGAGCTAGTAGTTTTATCAAACCCTACAATTCCCAAGCTTATTAATGGATAAACCTCTCCAAAGATAATTGGATCTAAGTCTAATAATGGTAAATTATCATTATCAGCTTTTAAGGGTAATAAATTACTAATAATTAATAAAAAAAATACTGTAACAAATCTAATAAGCATAATTAATTCCTTTAAATAAGCCCAAAGAAACTCAGTTCTTCCTTTTTAATAAATCATTTTCAAAAATATAATTTTTAACAATCTTAAAGTCTGATTTATCAATAATATTGTCATTATTTACATCATAGAAAATGTAATTTGGGCAATGCTCAGTTCGATTTGTATCATTTAAAGCATTTATTCTCTGCTGTTGAAAATCTTTCTTCAACTTTTTAATTTTCTTTTTAGAGATTTTACTATCCCAAAATGTATGAACAAAAGAGAGAAACAGCCTAACATCTTTTATTAATTTGGTTTCAGAGTAACTAACGTCAAAACCATATTTATCTTCAGGGGTCAAAGTGTAAGAAAAGTCAATGTCATCTATAGCTCTTAAAGTAGGTGCAGAACTACCTTGCTTTAGCTCCCATACATTTTCAAAATCCCATCCAGTAAAATTATTTTTATCGACAAAATCTTGGCTTACTAATGCTTCACCGTGAGCAGATTCAAGAATAGAGCTTTTCTCCTTGTCCCAAAAACTAGAATGAATTTCAACATTGGGGTGTTTAGTTTTTGAATATATAGGAGTTAAACCTGCAAAAATACTTTTAATGTCATTAATTTCATCATGCTCATAGCCTTTATAGTAACGACAGTAGTTATAATCTATCTTAGGTAAACTAAGATCACCATTAAGTATTGTTTCTCCTCTATAGTAATAGTTATTTATATGACTTTTACCAGCACTTGCAAATAAACCATATATTCCTTGCGGACTAGAGATATGGCAGAGCTTAGTTTCTTCTTCACTCAATTCATTAATAAGGCTACGATTTATATATTCTATATTTGCTTGTGAGTAGCAGTCTTGGACACTAGAATCTCCTAAATTATAAATGAAAGCTGAGTTTTTGTATCCTCGAAGTTTCGACTTAGAATATGTTTTGGAAATAGTTCCTCCACTTTGCGCCACTGCTATAGCGGCTACTGTCTCCCCTTCCACTAAAGGGTTTTCCGTATATGAATCTATAATGTCTCCCGACCATATAACAGAAACAAGTCCTCCTGCACTGTTTTTACTCAGAACAGAGGATTTTGAGTAACTGCCTACTAAGTCAGATTCTGAAACATGCCCAACAAGTCCACCAGCTCTGTCTAAAGCTGAGACTGAGCCCTTGGAAAAACTATTGATAATCTTTGAATCATTATCAATTCCAAAATAACCATATAAAGCACCAGCTCCTAAAATACCGACTAATCCCCCGACTACATCTTCACCACTAACATTTGAATTAGTTGAACAATTATGAATAATTACTTCTTCTATAGGCACATTGTGACGATCTTCAGAAAGAGTTAAAGGTATAATCTGAGTTCCAGCAGAACCTATCAAACCTCCAATCATCATCCCACGTAGATTACTTGTGTCTTCAGTATAATTAACATTACCAGAAGCATGAGAATTAATAATCTGAGTATGCCAGTAGGTATAACCAATTAAGCCACCTATCCTATATGGAATATCTATCAAATTATTTATTTGATTATCTGCTTTAACATTTACATCACCATTAAATGATGAGTCAACCAAAAATGCTCTATTTTGTTCAGAAAAGTTACCAATAAATCTACCTACAAGCCCTCCTGTATCAGCCCAGCCACTTACTGTACCAGATGCGTGACAATTCTTAATCACAGATTCAACAGCAAAGCCAATTAAAGCACCGACTTTCTTATTTCCTTCTATTGAAACATTTTTTAAAGTTAAGTCTTTTATATAGCCTTTGCCCGCAGAAAAAAGTCCAAGCTCATCTTCATCAGGTCTACTTATATAAAGCTTATTTATAGTGTAGCCTTTCCCATCGAAAACACCATTTAGTTCTATAGGGACAAAACCCTTTCCCTGGTTCCATTCTCGAGATGATGAACAATTAATATTATTGCTTAGTTCATAATGGCTCTCAAATTCTGTGAACTGAACTTTTTGTAGTTCTTCGCAGTTCTTGATTTTAATTACTTTTGAACTGGCATTATGTGCAGTGAAGGAAAATATTAAAACTACTATCGTGCTTATAATTTTATTGGTTTTTAGCTTTAACATACTCTTCTAAATTCTCTTTCATCTTTATAATAGTCTGCATATGTGAAATAGCCAATAGTTTTTCATTATATGGAATAGGTATTCATTAGCTTAGTACGCTTTAAAATAATTTATAATAAAGCTTTAGTTATATCTCAAATCTTGTAATCTTTTTCTAAACCAAAGTTTGTAGTTTTTTCTTTGTTTTTTATTTATGATTCGAGAGCTATAAAGTTTTTGAGGAAATGATGATAAATGCTGAGCAAATACATCTCTGTAATCATTGATTATACTCTTATAATCTTGAATCCAAATATTGGTGTATTCTTCTTTTGATAAAGTAGTAAGCTTATAATTACTATTATAAAATTCTATAAAGTTTGTAATTTTTGTTTTTTTCTCTTGTAGATGTTCAGTAAGGCTTTTAATTTCTTCAGCAACTTTAAGCGCTCTTTTAGTATTTCCCCCTATATCCTCTTGAACTCTGACTTCAAGATACTTCGCTTCTCTTATAGCATCACTTAAAAGTCTTAGAGTATCTTTTAAGAAAAACATAGTAAAGGTAGTTTCAGGATCTTGGCAAATGTTAGAAATCGATCCTCTGTATCCAGAGAATTCATATATTTCATCAGGTTCACATACTCTATTGAACCAGTTAACGCCAGATAAGCCATAAATATTTACTAAGTTATTTAGAAAAGAATCATATTCATATAAAGGGTTATTTATTGATTTTGATTTATTTAAATAATTAAAATTAATGTTGTAACTTACAGAAGAGCGTGGCTTTATAATAGTCTTAATATAAATTGCAGGAATGTAATCACCTCTGAAAGCCTTGATATCACGAACATTAAATATTTCTTTTGTGAATGAATCGTTTATTATTTTAAAAAAATTATCATATTCTTCTATTAGCCTAATGTTCAGAAAGTCTGATGAGATTGAAAACCCTTCACTATTAATTTCTTGCTTCAACTCTTCTTTATTTAATAGAATATAATTAATTTCAAAATCAAAATCATCAGATTTTTCATATGATATTTCAAGTTTTGGTCCTTTATTTCTTTTTTTAATACTAAAAATATCATTCTCTAAAAGCTTTAGGTTTTCATTGCTGAAAATTATTATGTAATCTTCTCTAAAGCTATGGTCGCGAGGATTTGTAATCCCAAAGCTATATGTTTCACCAAATTTATAATTCTCCAAAACTTCAAGGCGATATTCATTTTCGCTGAAGTAATAAGAATCAAAATCAGCTTTTATTGGTAACTGTATAAGAAATACTAATGAAAGTATAAGTATAAATGTTTGCATATAGGCTTTTTTATTACTTAACATAACTAACTCTAACAACAGTATTTCTAGCTCTTTCATACTCTAAATTTAGAACACCCAAGTCTAAATCTCCAGAATAATAGCTCCCAGGTAAACCAATAGCAGGTATATGAATATGACGACCAAACTTAGTTTCATCACGGGTTTTCAATTCATTAAGACCTACTAATTTTTGAACTAAAATTTTATGTTCATCATAACCATCACTAAAATCTAAAAACTTGACTTCATACTTACCTTCTCTAGTACTTAGGATCTTTATAATGTAGTTTCCATCAGCGTTCCAATTTTCTTTACTACAGTAATAACCTAAACTCTGCCCTACAGATTTACCATCTATAAATATTTCATAATCTATATTTAAATCTAAATCTTTTGGAAGTGACTCATCTATCTTCAAATCTGATTTAGGATCTTTAACCTTAGACTCAGCAGCATACAGCTTATCTGCATATTCTCTAAAAAAGTCTGCATCCTTAAGCATATCCTGCCAGAAAGGAGATTCATAGAAGAATGTATGCTTAGGAACTTCATCTTTATTTTCATCAAAGCAGTTGACTACTTTTTTCACTATGTGACCAGGTTTGTAAGTAAAGTAATTTATTCCACGTGAAAAAGATTTAATTGAATCACATAAGAATCTCTCTAAAGTTTTTTCATGACCATTGTATTTGTACTCCCATTCTGGACAAAGATGAGCGCTAACATATTCACATTTATCATTATTAATTATTTTAAAGTGAGAAGGAACTTCCTCTTTATCAGGATAATAACCATCCCAGCCCTTAAATACGTAAATTCGCCCATCCTTAGCTAGATTATTAATCATCCAATAATAATCATTTTGCTCAGACCTATCGTACATAACCCAGTATATATAGTTATGTGCCATTATTTTTTTTTCATCTAAGAATAATCTTTTAAAACCTCTAAAGAACAAATAAATGAGATGATAATAGTAACAATTACCACGACAGTAATCCAAGTAAGAGTATGATGAATAATCTTCCCATTTAACTGAACCTAGAAAATAACTTGTGCCAATTGAATCAGAACCTATTTTTTTATCAAACTTCAATCCCGAATCTTCTAGTCGCTTTCTATTTTCTTTAAATTCAATATCATCTTCTAGTAAATAATCTCTTGATCCTGTTTCAGGATCTTTATTATAAACCCACATCTGGAACAGGTCCTCCTTCTATTGTCTTACCTTGAAAGCCACTTGTGTTAGCAAGTGGATATTGACTCGTAATTTTCCCTCTGAATTTTACTGGATCAGCATTAGGATCCACAACAATATATACTACATTAGTTTTTATTGGATCTTGAACATTTTCAATCTTATGCTCCCACGGTTCTACTAAATTAAATTTCTTCTGAAACTTAGTTACACCAGGCTCATCAGAACTAACTCCAACATTTTTGGAACCAGGGTTTGATACCAACTCTGAGTTGGGATTTTCCGAATTCAAAATGGTTTTTTCCATTACACTTATCACTTCACTCTTTGTACTAAATCTGCCCTTATCATCAAATGGAGCAGCAAGTTGTGAACCATGGTCTCTAAAAATATGTCTCAGCCTTTCTTTAGATAACCAAAATACTTGATGATGATCTTTAATAGAACCATCTCCTTGATTTTTAGATTCAAACATTCTGATTGAAGTATTATCCTTACCAAAACCACCTTCAGTATTAACACGCCTAATATGGTCAGTCAAAGATTCACAGTAACCAATACTTCTTAGACTTGCCCCTTCTATCTGAGGCTTAATTCTAATAAAATCAACAACTAGATGACCTGGCTGAATTTCTGCAGCAGTAAGCTTATTATCATCACCTACACCAAGCTGTAAGCCATTCTTATAAATTCTATATAAGTCTTTATGCCCCTTCGTCAACCAATTACTAACATAAATCTCCATTGAAGCACCAAGCTCTCTTCTCAAACAACCAGTACTATCATTATCAAATTCATCAGCAAAGAAAACTTTCATATCAGGCTCAAGTGAAGTTGCTTTATCAGAATCAGAACCATTGCTATTATCTTTTACAAATTGAATTTGCACTTCCATAAGCTCAACTAAGTCTTCTTGAGAACCTAGATCCCCAAGGTTAACTTCTTTATAATATGCTGGTATTTCCTCTAATTCTGTAGGGAATTTATACATCTTAAAGGAATCACCATCAGAAAAAGTAACATCTCTATGAGCAATATTCTCCTGCTGCTCTATACCTTTGTTGTAACTAATTAAATCAATATCATAATCTCCAAGCTTGGAAGCATAGAAAGTCATACTATAATTACCATCACCTTTCCAGTAACCATCATCATCAGTCGCAACAACCTGACCATTTCGTTTAATTTCATAATCAACGATAATATCCGAATTTGTTGCAAGGATATCATTTTCATATTTCAACTTTCTAGTTTTAAGATCTTGACACCAACCGTCAAAACTTCTGCAAACAACTTCTGCAATTTCTTCTTTGTACTCATAAGTTACATATAAGCCTAAGACAATTAAGCCTGGAGGAGTAAATGCTGCAGCTTCACCAACTCCAATTAAAGCAGACCCTCTACCTGTAAGCTTGATGAGTGTTTCAATTTCCTTAGCAGTTGTTAGGTTCGTAACACTCAAATTCAAGTTAGCCGTTTCAGGATCAATTACTTCAAAGTCTTGCTTTAAATCCGTGAATTGATTCCCTTCAGCAAGTAAACCTGAAAACTCTTGATCAACTGCTTGATTCTTGTCATCGTTAACATAGGTTCTATATTCAACATTTAACCGTCTTGGGAAAGCAGCAAAGCCTGAATCATTTTCACCTTCTTTATGTTTCAACTCAGCACTATAATTCAATGTTGCTAAATTATTTTCGTCAAAACTTAAGACTGAAGGTACATTTGTCACTTCTAATTCAGGATTATCAGTTAACAGAAATTCTTGATACTGACTTAGTGGAGTTTCTCTATCATTCTCATAGACTTCTAGTCGATAAACATTAATGTTTTCAATTCTATGAAAATTAAGATCAACGCTTAGATTATAAATTTTCTCTGTATCTGTACTTAAAGGATCTTCAAACACATCATTATCACCCAATAATATCTCCTCTGGATCCTCTCCAGAATCAAGCAACTCTTGATCCACAGTCATATTTTTCAATTTAAAAGTATAAGTATTTGACGAATCACTTAAACCAGAAATAGCAATCTGAGTATTAAACCTATATGCACTTCCAGGTGTCCCAAATATCACATTAGGATACCTTGAATCAGTTCCTAAATCATTATTATTACCAAATACAACATCAGGTTCATTTTCGTCCACGAGTACAAAAATCCGATTAACTGAAACTGTTTTAGCTTCACTATTTTCAAAATATGTAACTGTGAAAGTTAAAGTATGCTCACCCAAATCACTCTCTTCTGGATAGAAAGTCGCAAGATGAATATCCATAGCTTTATTATTTTCATCAATTATTCCAGTTATAGCTCTTCCTTCTTCATCAGCAATAGATAAGCCATAAATAGCTTCTGGAGGTATAGTGTGTACATGGAACTTAAATTCATTGTCACCTTGCTTAACCTTGTCACCATTATCTAACTTTGTGATTACAATCTCAGAAGGTGCGACTGAATTCAATTCATAATCTATAGTACAGAAAGCATTTTCTGGATCAATAATAGAAGCTGTATGAGGTCCAACCGCAAATTCAATTTTAAATCTATCTTTCTGCTCATTTGAAAAAGGATCTTTTAAAGGAATAAAGAAATTACTCAAATCCAAATAACCTTTTGATATTTTCAAAACTTCATTACTACTATAATCTCTGAAGTCTAATCTCTGTCTATTTGAATTAAGGAAGTCATAATAGCTTACCTGCCCCAAATTAGAATAGAAGTTGTGATAACTATTAGATGCATCAGAATCTGTTAACCATACTCTAGTTTTATTTTTCTTAGAATCCGACTCAAAATAAATCTCAAGATTTTTCAACTCAGCTTCAGAATGAACAGTTAAGTTTTGATGACGAGCACCTTCTGCATCAATAATTGCACAGAAGTTTCGTTTCTGTTTCATCTCAAGATCAATAAAGATTTCCCTTAAAGGATCTCCATCTTCAACAAAATAGTAATCATCCAGTTGATCAAAAGTCAAAAAGCCTTCATTTTTAAATTCATTCAAATAACGACCCTTATTTCTAAGAAGTTTCAATGACATTCTTGCTGGAACAGTTCCAGTATCATCTTCATTAATACTAATTTTATCTAATTCAGATTGATACTTAAAGTCCATAGCCCCCAATAGGTTGCTAGTTTTCAATGTAGCTTTAGTATTGGTTTTAGTTTTATCTTTTTGGGTATTAGTCTTAATTCTAGATACATCACCATTTTTCCTTTTAGCACTAGGAATTGAACTAAGAATTATAGAATCAGTAATAGGATTATCAAAGTCGTCATAGAACTTCACTTCTAAGTCGAGTGGATCAATCTTCTTAGGAACTACATTTTGGTGATTCATCCTCAGTGCTATTTTAGGATAACCATTTTTTGTATATTTTAATTTAGCTTTGTGCGGTCTATTATCCTTGTTGAAAAAGATTGGATAATCCATAATTCCAACTTTTGTTTCACCATTTTTACTTTCAAGCAAACCTTTCAACTCAACATCTTGTTTGAAAATACTTTTCAGGACAATACTAAGAGGTAACCTAAATAGCGGAACAGGACCAACTCTAGCTGAGCCAGCTTGTTTAATTAAAATAGATCTTTGCTTTTCAATATCAAATTCAAGATTAAAATGAATCTTTTTATCTTCAGGGAAGACTATGCTTTGCTCATCAATTAGTTTAGGTTCAAGCTTAACATTCTCAGGCTTCGTATTACCGTATTGTATTCTCGAATCAATTAATTTAGCTTCACCTTCTGAATCGAATTCATTTTCACTTAAATATTCAAAGCTCACTGATAGTAAATCATTAGTGTCTAACTCATCTTCAAAATCATAATCAGCTTCCAATAAAAACTCATAAGATTTCAATTCCACTCTTCTAGGTGTCACATAGAAAGTTTCAAAAAATAATCTCTTATCATTGCCAAGTTCAACATTGTTCAAATCAATAACATATGGATCAACAGTATAGTAATCATCAGCTTTTTGAGGCACAAAAGGATCAAAGACTTCACCTCTAGATTTAGCATCAGCAAATACATGTGATAAGTCAAGCTGAATATTAAATTCACCAGCTTCTTTAATAATCACGTCATTTGCTATAAAAGTAGTTTTATAAAAGCCAGGATATTTATCGTCTTCACCTAACAACTCTGACTCTTCAGGAACAAATTGAAAATCAAAGAAGTCAGTGGCAGGGTCAAGATCTGAATCATTAGTATTTACCGGTGCACCGTCATAGACAAGTTTCTCGTCTCCATCTACTTCATTCTTAGTTATTTTCAATAAAGAAAGATCTATGTCAGATGGTTTGGTTAGATCATCTGAAATATGATAGATATAAAGCTTTATCTGCTTTTCATCTAATGAAGTATGGTCTTTTTCTTTGTCAACTATATCTTCAGATACATCGTCAGGAAAGACATCTTCTAGCTCAGCTATGACATACGAAGGAGGGGTATCTTCAGCTGCTAGGTAAAAGTTTCGACTTTCATCTCTCACACGAATTTGATAGCGAGTACCAGCACCTGAAATATTTGATATCGGTAAATCTTTTACTGATAGTTTAAGCCTCGCTTTTTCAGTACCATTAGTATCTGGTGTAAATGGTTCAAGAAAACTGAATTCAGCATTTGCTACGGTAATATATTTCCTATTGTCATCGTCATATCTCACTAGGGAAAATTTATCTACTCCTGCAGCTGTAATAAGATTAACGTCAAACTCTGCTTCAAGATTTTCAATATCATGTTTGTAGAAAAGGATATCAGGTTCAACTAGTGTAATTTCAGGCTCATGGATTTCTTGAGGGTCACCCGTAATAACAATATAATCGTCACGATCATACGTACCTAATGTATTAGAGGTGCCAGAACAAGGTTGATGTTGTGGAAGATATCTAACATCATAATCAAGAAAATAGGAACCATCTCTCCACCAAAGGCTAGGATTAATCGTTTCATCACTTGATAAATCAAAGAAAGAATCACTTAATACTGAATTGAAAGGACCCAATTGAATAAAGTTGTAATAATCTTGATGTGGATTAACTTCTGGATATTCAGGTATATTAGCATGATCTCCGCCAGTATTTGGACTATTGATTATCAGAGTATCAGTAACATCAATACCCAGCTTAGCTGAGACGAAACTTACAAACGGAGATAAATCACTTTTAATTTTAAAAGTATTTGGATCAGAAGATTTCAAATAATTCATTACATTTATTGCTCTAGAATTGTTTCTACTTGAAGTTAATGAAGCAGTAAGACCAAAAGCAATATTTGTATTATTACCATTTGCAACTGTTATTCCAAGATCATTTGCACTAACAAAAATACCAAAGACAGAACGACGATCATCATCACGGCAAACGACACCTGCACCAGTACTTCCTTGAGGTGACTCCAAGTCTGTTACTCGAGTATTAAAACCTAAATGAAATTGGTTTCCAGAAATAAAATTCCACTCTCCAGTTGAGGAGTTAAAGAAAGGTGTTGGAGAGTTATTTTCAACCAACATATTAAAATTTGGTGATTTATCGCGACCATCCTTCACAACATACTTACCGTCAGTAATTGAAAAGTCATCACCAGATAAAAGCTGAATATTATGACCTTCAAAAACAGTATTACCTGCTTTATCTGCAACCATAACTTCTATCAAGTTAACTACAGGTGAATTATTAGTATCAAAAGCAATTAGATGTTCAAAGTTATAAACACCGTCTTCATTTAGATCAGCTTCATATGGTAATTCTATGTAATTACCTTGATTAACCCTATAATAAATTTGCTCTAAGTTATCTTCTTCAATAGTCCCAGAAAGGAAAATTTTATTATCCATATAGGCACCGTTATATGTAGGACTCTCTATATCTATGATGGGATCTTCTACATCTAAGATAAGTGAATACTTAGGAGTAGTAATAGTCTTACCATTTCTTAAAACAATCTCTAAATGAATATTATTAATAGAATCGTCATACAACTCAGCATATAGATCTGGCTTATCTCTACTAGTTAAATTTAAATACTCTTTTTGTAATTCATCATTATTATAGACTTTAATAGATTTTGGTTGTTTATAGAATAAGACTGGAATCTCGTGATATATCTCATTCGTATATGAGACTTCCTTTTCTACAAGATCAATCAATGCATCCAAATCAAAATAATTATCACCAATATTCTTAGGTCGCCTCACCCCAAACTCAAAACTCTCACTCTTAGTAAGCTCTCCCTTCCTAGCAATAAACTTAAGTTTGTAATTTCTCCTCGGCGGTAAGTAATAAGAACTCAAATCCAAATTCAAAACATCACTGGATGAAACTTGGTCTAGAACTGAATCATAGAAAATATTATATTCCTTACCATCTTCATGAAGATACACTATAAGCTCATCAAAATCTTTAACCTCATCGAAGAACTCTGTTCTCACTTCAATCAAATCATTATCAGTGATAGAGATTTCCTCACTCTGCCCATTTAAACTAAAGGATTTAATGAAATTAGCATCCGTATTAAAATCACTTATATTCAAAGTTTTCAAGTTATAAGTAACGATTTCTCCGTTATCTATACTTACAGTCAAGCTTGGTTTAAATTCTCCTGGGTTTGAGTATTGATGTGACTTATCAGTCACATTGGATTTATAAAAATCTTCATTTGGTGAAGATCCTGAATAAATAGAGCTTTCACCATCTCCATAATCCCAAGTAAAGCCTGTCACCTGATGTCCGATGATACTAATATCTTTCACTCCAAATTCTGCTGTAAATGGAGTGCTAAAAGAATTTCTCCCTTCTAAATTCTTTATATAAGGTTGGAATAGAATTAAATTACTTAAATCCACTACAGAAACAGTTCCAGCTTCGACTGTCCATTCTTCAGTATATGAATCCTCAAACTCAAGTCTAGCAGTAAGTTTAGGTAAATACTCTCCAAGTGCATAATTATGCTTAATACTCTTAAGCTCTTCCATGTCTATAAACTTATTTAGTTTAATTTTGTTTACAGGAATACTAAAGTTTTCAACTGTGCCATCACCAAAGTCAAGACTACAACTTAGTGACCTCACTCTGTCTGACTTAGCTCCAGCAGCTTTAATTAATGCTTTAAATTCAATTTCTTGTTCATTTACACCACTTGAAAGTTCAAAGATTTTAGAGTTTCCTTTTACATTTAAGCTAGTAATTAGTTTCTGAGAAGGTTCTATGATTTGAATTGAATTTGATTCCACTTTATGAGATTTATTATTACGGTCTCTTACTTCTAGAGTTGCTCTGTAGATACCAGGTTTAGTACTTGGTCCTATGAAATAGTTAGAGTTTGATGAAGGGTAAGGTGAAGCCTCGATTTGATAATTTGGATTTTCTAAACTTCTATATTGTGTCTGCCAGAAGAAACTTTGGATACCATCATCGATTTGATTATGTACATCCACAGCTTTATTCGGATCATAACTGCCTGAACCATCTAGTTCTGCTCTTTCACTATTTTTAGTAGAAGTTTTAAGTATAGATTTCTTTGGATCTTTTAAAACTATTTCTGCAATTGGTGCTTTATCTTCAAGAACTGTAAGAGCTTTACTTAAGCTAGATACGTAGACGTTTTCACTATATGGATCTTTAGCTTCCATGTTTACTATTAGCTTCCAATTACCTAGATATTGGTTCGTGTTTAATCTAAAGAAAACTTCTTCAGATCTAGAGTTACTTACAGGTAGATCTATTCTGGTACCTGTATTTAAATTTTCAAGCTCTAAAGCGTACTTCCAGTTTGCTTTTATGTGACTTGCTAGATTTGAATTAAGACCAAGCCTAATTTCTTTACTAGGATGAACTTGAGCTAGTAATGGATTAGAGTCTTGCCAGTTAACATTTACAGTTTGGGTATTTTCAAAACAAGCTCCATGATTACTTGAAAGCGCATTACTTAGTAGATAGTTATATTCACTTTGACTGATAAAGGCATGTTTGCTTTGGGCTAATTTTTGATTATATTTACTAAAAACATTATTCTTTAAATAGCTTGCAATAGTGTCATTTGAATTTGAGCCATTGTTTACATACCAGAATGCACAGAGAGTACCTGGGGTATTATGCTTTTTAAATTTAGGGAATCTGAATGATACGTTTGATGACCTGGAATCATAATTCACTGCGCTTAATATTTTATATTTCCCAGCATGTTGTCCCTTTTGAGTTTGTTTATTGATGAGGGCTGCTTTGATTTTTGAATTTGAGCTAGTGTTAAAGTTTACTGTTATATTTTGCTTTTTGTTTTCAATAAATGAATTTACATTTATTTGAGAAATATTAGGGCTTGCTGGTGAGCTTACGAATTGAAGATCTTGGATTTTAAGATCTCTTCCACCATCTACTATGATTTCAAGATTAGCTGTACCATTTTGAGGACTAAATTCATCAGAAACCATTGATCTAAATTTTTTTGAATTTGGGCTCCTATCAATTATGGTTTGGTTATTGTATTTAAGTCTAAATCTATTGAAAGCATTTCCGTTAGTGTGAACTACGATTTTAGCTTTAGTATTTGGCACTTTAGCAAAGGAAAGCCCTTGAGAAGTTAGCCTTCCTTGGCTTGATTGAGTGAAGATAGGTCCAGTATTGGAATAGTAATGTTTAGTATCTCCAAGAAGATTAAAGTTATTTTTGTATGAAGCAAGTCTAAGCGTGTTACTAGAACCATTTGAAACATTTATACTTCTATAACTTGTGCTTTTATTTGGGATGCTAAATGATCTAGAAGCTGTATATCTATTATTGTTATTACCTTGATGCTTGTATTTGAAGTTTAAAGAATTAGTATTCAAGTCATCTGCTGTAAGTCTTACTGCAATTGTGTTTGAATTTATAAAGCTTGAGTTTCTTTTCTTACCATTAACTTCGATGCTGTGATTTTTTCTACAGAAGTAACTACCGTTAAGGTAAATAACTTTTGACCCTATACCTTTTTGAAGACTACTACGATCTTTTACTGTATATGAACTGATACTCGTTCTTTGGTTATCAGACTTGGAACAGAATTTACCACCACTATTATCTCTGTCTAAGATTTCAGTATTTTCAACTCTATTAGGTCCATTATGCTCTATGTTTTTTAATTGTTTATATGTATTTGAGCTGCTTGCATCATTTAAATCTATAGTTTTTAATAAAGCAATTTCATCACTAGCTATGGTTTCAGTACTATCCTCCGATTCAAATTGAGCATTAAGTGTCGGTGTTGGGTTATTTATTTGTACTAAATCTTGAATAATAATTGGCTTTGAAAAAGCACTACTTGACTTACCTTCTGAGTCAGTTACAGTAAGGGTTATATAGAAGATACCATTCGATGAATAGTTGTGTGAGCTAATTTCACCATATTTAATAGTGGAATCACCGAAGTTCCATTCATAAGTTTCTATTTCAGTAGCTTTAGGATCAAAGCTTTCTTCTGCACTAACTGAAACAAATTTAGAGCCTGGACTAAAGTTTAAACTTATTTTTGGTACTGGGATTTGGTTTGGTAACAGAGTTAAAGTTTCACTTAGAATACTTTTATGATCTAGTTTGTGGACTAAAGTATAATGTCCTGGATTTTCAAAATGAAGCGGGGCATTTAAAACATCTATGCCATCTAGAGAGTTTTGAACTGTTGATGATTTATCAACACTGATTAAGTTTCCATTACTATCAAATTCAATCGCCTTATATATCCACTGCCATTCTTCTTCTGTGAAATTACCTATGCTTCTTGTTTGGATTTTTGCTTCAGAGTCTTCTAGGCTAGGATGCTCTAGGAAATTAATTTCACCTATAAGTGGTATATCTTTTTCTACAATAATACTATCTAAACTGTAACTATCCTCTAAGTCATTATTTGGATCTCCATCATTACAGTATTTACAAAGCCTAAGTGTTGGAGAATATATTTCAGGCTTTTCATATATGTGTCTAGGATTTTTCTCATCAGATTCACTACCATCACCGAAATCCCAATGATAGGTAATACCTTCTCCAAAAGCTATAGATTCATTACTGTTAAACTCATATTCAGCTGTCCCCTCACTAGTATTAGAACTAATTAAGCTATGAGTAGCTTTTGCGACTGGTTTTGACTCAAAGACTTGAAGCGTTTTAGTTATTCTATCGCTTAGACCTTCTTCGTCATTCACTTCTAAATTGATTTCTATATTACCTATGGTTTTAATTGTTTGAAGAATTTCATGCTCGCTATAGCTCAGTGCTCGGCTTAAACCATTTATGTGCCAGTTTAATTTATCTATTCCATGGTCATCAGAGCTAGCAGAATTTAGTTTTAGGTGACAAATAAATTCCTTTTCTTCCTTGTCGTATCCAAGTATGGTGGAAAAGCTATCTTCACTTATTTGTGTGAGCTTGCAGTCGAGTATGTCGATGTTGAAATTAGCTGTGGGAGCTGTATTGATTCTCTTGATTAATATGTTCTTACTTACAACTTCAGATTTTTTATTCCTATCATCTTTTACAAATAGGCTTATAGTATACTCACCCTCTTTAAGGTAGCTATGCTGAGTATTAGGAGCAGAGCTGATCGAAGTATTACCATCACCAAAGTCCCAGTGATATTCAAGTGCTGAGTTTTCAGGGTCTTTTGACTCAGAAGCATCTAAGCTTAATATTTCTTCAGCTGTAATGGTATTGGTACTTAAAGTGAAATCAGCAATAGGGTTTTGATTCACGCCCTTAATATTAATCGTTTCTTCATAACTTGAAATCTTGTAACCATCAAGGAAAGTCTCTAGTGAAACTTTAAGATCACCTTCTTCTTCTAGTTGAATATCAAGTTCTTTGAATTCACTTTCATAGTCCTGTGAACCAGAAAGTATGAATTTGTAGGTGAGGGCTTCTTTGTCAATTTCAGCAGGAATTTGACTTTCATTTACTATTAGATTTAAGTACGTATCTTTTTCAAGAAGTTCTGCACTTGCATTAATGAAATTAATTTCTAAGCACTCATTTGCTTCGCAATCTTTATACGGCTTTTGCCAGAAATTTTCTAAAACCTCAATGCTAACGCTAATATCCTCAGAAATATTTTTATGGCTGTCTTCAGCGTAGAAGCTAAGCTCATGAATGCCACTTATATCACTTGAAAATTTATATGATCTATCTATGAGCGCATGAAACTCTTCTTGATTGTGGATAGGATCTTTTACAAACATTGTAAACTCGTCACCATCTGGGTCTATACTCTCTGATAGATCAATTTCTGCGTTTTGATTCTTAACTACAGTTTGAATAGTAGGGTTTGCTATTAGTACTGGTTTAAAGTTAGTATTGTTTTCTTTTTCTGATGGATCATAGTTAAATGCTTGGCTAAAGATAGCAGTCAATTCTTCACTAGTTTTACTTGTTGCTTCAGTAACTTTAGATGTGCCTAATTCAGTGTTGTAGAAAGTATCAGTTACTCTTAATTCTTTAAAATCAAAAACTAATGGATCAAATCTATTTTCAATTTCGTTTTTAGTTAAACTCAAATTTGAGTAAGAGTTACGAATAGAGGTGTTTCTAAGCTTAGGAATGAAGCCAATAATATTTCTACTATGTTTTTCTAAAAGAGTGCTTTGTATTTCTATATCAGAGTATGCGTCTTCAATATTTATATTTTGAGCAAAGCCGAGTAAGGCTCCAGCTTGACCTTCATTGTGAATTAGATTACCAGTACTATATACATTTTTAATTTGAATTTCTTCATTTGCTCTTTTGTTTCTTGCTCTGTATACAAATCCAGAAATATAGCTTAGTAAGGAGCTTTCATCTGCTTCTGTATTGATCTTAGTTTTAATATCTTCAAGTTTAGAGTTACTTAAATTATCTGTAAATGCTGCAAAGAATTTTAATGATGAGTTTTTAGTTTTCAATTCAGCGCTTAGATCTATATTACTTAGCTGTGAATTTGAAATTGAGGCAAAGCCAATCCCAGAATTAAGTAAATTAGTGTCATTCAGGTCTAGAGATGAATTTGCAAGTTTCATATTACTTAGTTCTGAGTTTGTGAAACTGCTTGTGAAAAGTGCTGCTCTTAAGTTTTTAGGAGACTCTTCTGAGGATAGTTTTAGATGGTTATTATTAAAATTAATATTCTCAAAAAAGGATTTATTAGCTCTTGCAAAGGCAATGGCTGAATTGTTTAGGGCATTTGTGATTAATTCATTATTTTCTATATGTAAATCAGTAAACCTTGAATTAGAAGCTCTTCCAGTAAAAAGAGCGGTAGTTTTATTACTTTTGCTTTTAAAGCTTGAGTTTGTAATATTTACACCTTGGTATTGAGAGTGGTTAGTGTTACCAATCACTAGACCTGTGTTCTGGATGTATCTCTTGGAATCTAAATGACAATTATTTACACTTAAATTATTCACAGATGACTGAACTAGAATTGGAAATATCCCTGAGTGTCCTTTGTAATCAAAGTTTAAGCTTGGCTCATTTGATTCCTCAGCTATATTAATTTTTATATTATCGAGATAAATATTTTCAAGTTCTGTTCTTTGAATTCGATTAGCAAAAATTGCAAACTGAGCGATATCTGTACTGGATTTATTAAGCTCAATATTTGAGAGACTAAGGTTATTAATCTTAGAGTCTATGACTCTATCAAAAATGGGAAATACTTCTAAGTTACTGATGCTAAAGTTATTTCCTTCGACAATCCCTCTAAAATTCTCTATGGGACTAGCAGTCACACCGCTACAATCTAAGTCATTAAGCAGTATGTATGTTTTCTTAGACTTTTTGGGAATCGCAAAAAGTTCCTGGCAACTTGAAATATTCACAGCTGGCTCTTCTTCACTTGCCGATACTGAACAAAGTGGACTCAAGCCACTTAAAATATAATTAGACAAAAAAACTAATAAAAGTACTACTGTTTTTATTCTGAGCTTCACAATACACACAACCTAAAAATTAAGAGTTTTGATTTTAACATTAAGTATTGTCGTTTTTCTTTTTATATTAAAATTCCTTGAAATTATCTAGAATATGAATTATGCTTCTTCAATATAATTTTGAATTATGTTGTATGATAAGAATTGATTTTTAGTTTAGTAGTCTTTATTTTGCTCTATTTTTATGAAGTAGGCGTTCTTTATTTTTAGGTAATGCTCTATCTATAGCTTCTTGTAAACAATTTTTTAATTCAATAGCTTCATTTACATTTAAAAAAACAGAATAAGATCCTTCAATATTGATATCTGTGTTAGGTTTAGCCATTTCAATGCCAATACCACCATCACTCTCAACGATAAGTAGATCATAGCCTGGACATTCACCACTTTTATTATCTAAATCTTTGTAATCAGGTACTTGTTTTAAGTAAAAACGGCTTGCCATGATTTAATTATATACTTATTACCAAATAAAGAAATAGTAAGTAATAATGTGCAGTATTGATCAATTATATTTTTGACTTAATTAACAAAATCAATTCCAGTCTTTAGCTACTTCATTCCAGTTTTCTAGCCTAGATGCTTTACGAGTCCATACATTCCAAAAATCAGGATCATTAGAATCTGGTCTATATTTTTTTTCTAACTTATTCATTTCAACTAGCATGGGAATAGGAGAACTCCAGCCCAGCAATATTGCTTTCCTTGTAGGTAGGATTGGTAATTCTTGTAGTAAGCCTCCAATATTATCTGGTACGAGTCTTCTAACTAAGTCTTGATCTCTATCATTAACAATACGATGCAAAAGAAATGTGTTGCATTGTGATAAAACTGTAGAAGACAGTTCTGAAGGTCTTTGAGAGGAAAGCATAAGACTAAGACCAAATTTTCTTCCTTCTTTAGCTATTTTTTCAAAAGTTTTGCTACACATTTCAGATGCAGTAATTTCATCACTATTGGAGTATTTTTTTATAAAATTGTGTGCTTCTTCTAAAACAAGGACTGTTGGTATCACTTTGTTATATTTTTTTCTATATCTTTGAGTTGCCTCAAATACCATTCGAGAAATAACGGAAACAATAAGGTGAAGAATATCACTAGGTACGAGAGATAAGTCTATAATAACCATGCCTGTTAAATATTCATTCAGCCAGTTTTCTAAGCTTTGCTCTTCATCTTTTCCGATAATGGAATCTATACGCTTATCATTAAGTAAGCTTTTAATTCTCATTATAAACAAATCTAGAAATTGTTGTGCACCTTGCTCTTCTGCTAAAAGCTCTATGTGTTCAGGCAATTCTTTGGTATCAAAAGGGGTCGGACTATCTTCATCATAGCCTTCAAAATCTTGTGTTATAGGCAAGTTATCGAAAAGGTTTTTAATTTTTGCATATACTTCTTCAGCATCTTTTAGAGAAAAATTATGGAAATAGCCTTTAGTTTTTTTTTTACTTAAAGCAAGTTTACTCAAATCTTCAGATAGTAAATTCAAGTGTGTTTTATAGTCTTCTGGAGCCTTATTTGATAAATTATTGAAATTTTCTCCAAATGTTATTAATTTTTCTCCAAAATTTTGATTTCCAGGGAAACCACATAAAGAATCAACTCCTGAGTTCAAATCCTTGCCAATGCTTGCTAGCATTACTGTAACTTGTCTTTTAAGTATTGCTATATCATTATTGAGAGAACTAAAATCATTCTTGAGCTCTCTTAATGCACGTCTAAGTATTGGTCTTTGAGATTTACCTGAAGCTTGAGAAAAAGAACTCCATTCATAGCTATTCCAGAACCATGCAGGAACTTTTAACTGTTTAAACTTCTCTTTATCATCATCACTTATCTCAACTTTATAGCGCTTGACATTGGTGTTTAAATCATCAAAACACTGAGAATATTCACCATTAGGATCAAGAAGTATAAAACGAGAATTAAGTTGCTTGGAAACTTCTTGAGGACTTAAATTTGAAGAGGCAGCTTCTAATGACCATCTTATTAAACCTGCTACGGAACATGATTTGCCACTTCCTGTGTTGCCTAAGACTGCAAGATGTCTTCCAAATAATTTATCAGGATTAATCTTAACAGAAGCATTGGCTGCAATTGGAGCAGTTCCAACTTTCACGTGAGCATTTATATCATCATTCTCCACAATTGATTTTAACTGTTCATCTGATGGAAGAATTACTGTATCTCCGATAGAGGGAAAAGAATAAACTCCTCTTTCAAGAATGAATCTAGTATCACTTAAAGCAATATCTCTTTTAAGAGTTCCTACAGGATTAATAGACATTTTACGAAGTGGAAAAGGTAAATCAATTAAATCATAATCCTTGAAGCCTTTTCTTTTAGGATATTGTGAATGTTCAACTCCAAGCCAACTAATTAAGCCAACTAGGGCTCCAACTTCATTTGGTATCAAAACAAAACTATTAATTCTTGGAAATAAGCTTGGAACTCCTGTATTGAGAGAAGTATTTTGAGGAGCATTGGTTTCTAAAGATACACCTATTTCATTGGGAGAAACACTATGAACCATACCAATAGCAAGATTTCTTAACCTGTCAAAATCATATATGTTTTGATTCATTTTTTAGACTCCCTTTTTTGTCTCTTCTTTTGGATATTCTGCTTGTTCATTTATTGCTCGTCTATGAATTAGCTCATTCATTTTTATAGTAAGTCTGTCAATCGCAGACTTTGGTAAATAATTATCTACAAGAGTTGTTAAATTTCCAAAATGATCACCGAGTAATAATGTATATTGGGCAGTATTTTTATTTTTCAAGAAATTATAAATGCGTTTATCTTTGTCATCATAAGCAATGATGACTATATGAGTTGAAGGTATTGTGAACATATCAGAAATGATTCTGTTGATATGTGAATCTCCAAATCCATATCCATATGTAACAATTGAAGAGTTTGGTCTACAAATAGCATTTGAAAAATCACGAAAAAGTTCAGAGTATGGATAAAAAGCTGTTTCTATATCTTTTGAAGAATTAGGATATATAACGGCATGGTCTGTAGGGTTTTGATCAATAGATGGGTGATCATCTGATGCTCCAAAAGGGAGTAAAGATTTTATTATTTTTCCACTTGTTTGAAATTGCCAATCAATAGACCCATGAAGCTTTGTAAGCCTAGCTACTCCTTCTACATATCTAGGTTCGCCTCTAATTCCTGGTGGATTGTAATGATAATCAAGCTCAAGCTTTGTATTCCTGAATACAGGCTGGAGTTTTCCTTTAAAGCGGTCAAGAAGTAATAATCCTATCTCATCGCAACCATATTCTAAAAAACGATCATAATTTGTCGTAAATATATTAAGTCTTTCTCTAGAGGCAGCCCTGCTGGTAAAGCTAAGTAAGAAAGAGCATAAGTATTGAAAAGCACTTATTGCCCGTTCTGATATTTCTTGGCTATCATGATTATAATATTCAAGAAATGACTCTTCAGTTGCTAAAACATTCTTTATAAAAGAACTTAACTGCTCATTAAGCTCTTCTTTTAGCGAATCATAGTTTTCATCATCAAGAATTTCATAGCCTCTTAATAACTCAAGTGATATTCTAAGATCGTCTTCAAAGTTTGCCTTACCTCTTTTTAATTTTGCTGCTGAATTATCTGAATTTAGTCTTATTTTTTTTGTATATTCTTGATTATTAAGGCTTACCCTACTCATGTCTTGCGAATGTATATTTGCAATATTTGCAACTGCTTGAGTAAGACCAGTTCCAATTAATAATGAAAAGTGCTCACTTTGAAAAATAGTACTTAACCAAGGTTCAACTTTTAAACGTAATTGATTAGCTTCCAACGAGCTATCATCATCACTGGAAAACCTTTCAGTGTTTGTCTTTAATATATGTTTGTGGTTCCAATCTATATGTTCATTCATTGATCTAATTATTAATTATACTTTGATAAGTTTTCTTTTCTAATGAATAATTTCTGTTCTAAAGCTCTCAAGAATTAAATAAGTATAATTTTTAATAGTGATTAAATTAAATGAAAATAACATAGAAAGTTTTAAAGAAGCATGTCTTATTTTTGATTGGGAACAATCTGGTGAAAATCAAAAAGAACAAGCTCACAATTTCTTCTATAAAAATAAAATCTCAAAATCATATGAAAATAATTATGAAAGATTAAAAGAAATACTAGGAGATATACTCTGCGATTTTTCAGGGACTATCGATTTATGGAGCTACTTTGATTCTCTACATAGATATTTTTACTATAGAGCAAATCTAAACAATGAATACCAAGCTGATTTGTTTTTTGAGGTTGCAGAAAGTATTAAAAATTTTCTGGGGCAAGCCCATCAAGCAGGGATGCCTAATGAGTTGATGACTAAATTAGTTGAACTATCCTACTATTACAGAGTTTTAGAGAATGATTTAAACAAAACAATAAGTGATAGGTACTTTAGATATCAAAGTCATATTAGAGGAATTAAAGCTATTCAAAATAAATATGAACTTAGATATTTTTTCTTAAAGGAGGAAGTCAAAATTCATGAGGAAGAATTGATTAGAGTTACTAAAGAAATTTCCAAGAAGATGAAAAAATTTGGTGGGTTAAGATTCTTGGAGTGTATGAAAGGACATCTGCAAGAAAACTCTCCTAAAGGCTTTCTAGAGTATGAATTGCTTGATTTCTCAGTTCATGCAAGTACAAAAGGAAAATATATAGCTTCTATTCCTTGGGGTTATCTTTTTAAACTTGCATCTACACATCTTCACTATGGTTCTACCAAGAAGAAAAATTTCCCAAAAGTTTTGGAGGAAATTGTTGAAGACTCTAGAGCTTTAATTTCAACAATGGATATAGAGTCTTTTGGTATTTATAACGATTTGTTTAATCGGGGTGACAAGTTTTTAGATTATATACAAGATAAATTGCTCCTTGATAGTTGCTTTAAACTTCCTCAAGTTTGTCCAAGATTCACTTTGAAGATACTAGATGGCTTATTATCTTGGGTTGACAGTGTTGAGAGCCAAAGTCTCAATTTGAAATTGAAATACTCTAAATTTCGGACTTACATTGAAAATTATGTTTCACTTGGTAAAACAAATAAGCAAGCTAATATAATTATAGACTCTAACTCTCTTACAGGTGATTTAGAGCCCAATGAGATAGGTTTTATAAATAATGCTCTTGAAAAATTTATTCGTGATTCTCATAAATTTATTTCTCCACTTGATAAAGTTGATTTAAATCCTTTCCTATATTCAAAAAATACACGGCATTATCATTATTTTTTGCGATCAATCCAAAGCTATGCATTGATTGAATTTGGATTAGAAGTATTTAGACAACAGAGAATCAAAAACTTTGATGGTGAGCTTGGAATTATTTTTGAGGATTTTGTTAGGCAAGCTCTAAATGAAAAGAATATTGATTGTAAATCAGGTATATATGAAAATATAAAAGTCAAAAATAAATCTTATAATGGTGATGTTGATATTGCAATAGAGTTCGATGATCATATTTTGTTGATTGAGGTAAAGAAAAAATCACTAACTAAAGATGCAAGAAGTGGAAATACTGCTACAGGGTTAATAGATCTGCAAAAAAGTTTATTAAAATCATATGTTCAAGCTCTTAAACACACTTATATCTTGAAAGAGAATAGTGAAATCAAATTCACTTCAGGAGATCAAAAAATCGTCTCAAATTCAAAAAGAATAGAATATGTTTCTTTAGTACTTTTTGATTATGGTGTTCTTCATGATAAAAATTTTATTAGCCAATTTTTTCAAACGATAGATTCTAGTAAATTCACCATTCAAAAAGGTTTTGAGGACTTGGAAGATGATATGGCCATGCTCAATAACTTAATTGAAGAGTATAGATTTTATTATAATGAACTATCAATGCAAAATACAGATATGACTGGACTAAATTTGAAATTTTTAAGCTTAAATCAATTCCTAATAATTCTTGATAAATGTAAGACAAAAGATGATTTTAAGGATAGGTTAAATAAGAATAAACATATATCCTTTGGAGCTAATGATTGGTATTTTGAATACTTTGAAGGTGATTCGCTATAGCTTAGTTTAGACTCTTAGTTTTCAAATTCCTCACCAAAACGTCATATCCCTCTTTATTTCTAGACTTGCTCTCATAAGCTATTCTCTCAATCTGCCTAGAAATCTCAACTTCTTTTTTTACTAAGCAAGTAAGTTCTTCTAGCTCAGACTTTGAAAGTTCGTAACCATTAGTTTTAAAAATAAAATCAAAATTCTGACCATGTCTAAATAGTTTGCCTGACAAAGAAGTCTTTTTATTACCAATTATCAAGCCGTATCTAAGATAGGGAGTTATAAACTTATGGTTAAAAGCTTTTTGGCTATAGGTAATTGTGTCATGAGTTGTAGCATCTTTTAATTTAGCTTCCAGAACTACTCTTGGTTTAATTAGATCAGTTTTTTCATAGATAAGAAGATCAGTTTCAAAATAAATTAATTGAAGTTTATTTTCTTTAATCTTCCAATTTTCATCATATGCTTTTATCTCACAGGCATAAGGTAATTTTCTTTTAGTCTCTATTATTAAGTTACTCTCTCCAGGAAGCTCTTTAATTAAAAGTTCTTTTAGGTTTTCAACCCAATCTATTTCTCTCATATTAAACAGTTTAGTCTTTAATTGTGAAAACCACATATGAAACTCCTGATTTATTTTTTACAAGATAGCTCGAAAATAAATTATTTAACTTAAGGTAAATAATTTTTAAAACACTTACCCATCACTTAAGCTTTGCAAGCTAAAATACTATTGGAGTGCAAATAATATGCACTCTGGGGTGTCGAAACCTCACATGTGACAGTCAATTGAGATATCTTGACTGTAAAAATACGATATCTCCCGGCTTTAGCCGGGAGATTATGATGTATGTCCAGAGCTTCTGGCTTAAAGATCATAGTAATCGTTCACATGCGATTTTCGAACTCCCGGCTATATTAAATTTTCAATTTAATAAGCTAAAACCTCAAAGCTTGTAATCAGGAGGTATAGCTGTGAATGTTAGAAATGTATTTGACCAATATAGTCAGTATGAGAATAAGCTTACTCATGCCTTTATATGTAGTCTTGATAGAGATCAAGATTTTTTAAGAATATTCATAAAAGACTTTCTCCAAATAAAAATTAATAAAAAAGATAAACTATCTATTTATCTACAATCCTTGCCTCACAAGGTTTCAAGAATTAAAGATCCAAGTGGATTACCTGATGCTTCTATTTTGATTAATGATAATCAAGTTATTTGTATAGAAAATAAGGTTGAAGATATCTTGACTAGAGATCAATTAGAAAGACATAAAACTACTTGGGCTAAGAATGAAAATATTGATATTGAAAAGAGTTTTTCTGGAGTAACATTTGCTCCTAAAGAATATGATTTTCAACTTGAAGACTGGAAACACTATCAGTGGAGTGAGCTCTATTTATTTTTAAGAAAACATATCAATAGAGAATGGGTTAAAGAATTGTTTCAATATATGGAGGTGCTTGAAATGAATATGATAAAAGATAAAAAGCTTGGAGACTTGTCTTTGACTTGCTTTTCTGGGATCCCATTTAATAAAGAAAATCCTTATGAATATTTTGAAGCCAAAAGAGTATTAAAGATTTTAATGCCTGAATTAAAAAAGTATTCAATTTTAGAAAAAGAACTTGATATGAATTTTCATGATTCTGGAAGAGGTGCTATTTCCTCAGGTTTATCAGTTTGGGACTGTATTGCAGTTAATGACGATAAAAGAAACAATTACACTGATTTACTCCATTTTGTTATATCCATACGTCAAAAATCCTTTGATGTTTGCTTTACCTTGCCTGATAAGCTTAAAGGTTCATATCGAAGTAAATTAAGGAAAGCTGGTTATGAACTGTTTAAAGAAGAAATTCAGAAATTAATTGAAACCTGTGAATCTAATCTATATGGGATTCAAGGATATAGCTTAAATTGTGATGTTGTACAAAGACGTCACGCTACAAGAAAGTCTGAAGCTGTTGAAGATTCAAAGTTAAGTTTTGACTTGAGAACAGCCTTTGTCTATCCAGAGGGTAAGTATCAGCCCAACATTCATAACAAAGAATATTGGCTTCAGGCGGCTTATGAATCTATCGTAAACAAAGGATCAGCTAATATCCAGACTTCATTTAAAGTCTCATTTGATTATGATAAATGTACTCAGCTAAATAGTCCTAAGGCAGTTGAGTTAATTATTAAATCGTGGCTCTCATTTAAAGATTTTTATAAGTGGTTACAAATTCATAAATAGTAATAAAGTATTAGATAGATGTATATTTCAAAGTCTAAATTTTTAAAAGCTTATCAATGCCAAAAAGCTATTTGGCTTAGTAAATATCATCCTGAATTGAAATCTAAGACGACAGATGCTCAGCAGGCTATTTTTGATCAAGGACATGAAGTTGGAAATCTTGCTAAACAACTTCTAAGTCCAGGGGCTGAAATGGAATTTAACCCTAAAGATTATGAGGGTATGTTTTCTAAAACTAAATCACTGATTGCTAGTAAAGAAAAATATATTTATGAAGCTACATTTCTTTTTGAAGACTTACTTATCATGGTAGATATTCTTGAAGTTAAAGAAGATGGACTTCTAATTTATGAAGTAAAAAGTTCAACTTCATCAAAGGAAGTAAACCTATATGACTTAAGTTTTCAAAACTATGTTTTGAGTCAGTTAGGATATAAAGTTTTAGAAAACAATTTAATTACTATAAATAATGAATATATAAAAGAAACTGAAGAAATTAACCTGAAAGAGTTTTTTAGAATAGAAAACTTTGATAGCGAAGTTGAGAGTCTTCAAGGTGAAGTTTTAGAAATTATTTCTGAGACAAGAGAAATACTTATAAATAGTCAAATGCCAGATATTGATATTGGCAAACATTGTAACAAGCCATATGAGTGTGATTTTAAAGAGCATTGCTGGAGCCAGATACCTGAAACTTCTGTTTTTGATTTAACTAATGCAAGAGCTAAAGATTTTGAACTATATAGTGATGGGATTTTAACTTTTAAAGATATTCAAGAGAATTATTTACTGCATCATATGACAGAGAAACATCGAACTCAAATTTTATCGGAGCTTTATAATAAAAAAGTTGAAAATAAAAAGGAAATAAAGAGATTTTTAAAGCAAATTACTTATCCAATATACTTTTTAGATTTTGAATGCTATCAAGATGCTATACCAAGATGGGATGGTTTAAGACCCTATGAACAAACTCCTTTTCAGTTTTCCTTGCATACGCTAGAAAATGAAACTTCGGAATTAAAGCATTATGAATTTTTGGCTGAGGCAAATAAAGATCCAAGAAGAGAGTTTACAGAAAATCTTATAGAGTATATTGGTAGTACAGGAACTGTACTTGCCTATAACATGAGTTTTGAAAAAGGCATTATAAAGAAAATGGCTGAATTATTTAGCGAGTATAAATTTAGTCTTATTGATATTAATGAAAGAATGGTTGATTTAATGATTCCCTTTAGAAACTATTGGTTTTACAGGAAAGAGATGAAAGGAAGCTATTCAATAAAATATGTTTTACCTGCAATTGCTCCAGAATTAAGTTATAGTGACCTAGATGTTTCAGACGGTCTTGCAGCAGTTAGAACATTTAAAGATTTAGAGAACTTGGATCTACTAAACAATATAGAAGATACAGGAGAAAAAATATCTAAACTTAAATCAAGTCTTCTAGAATATTGCAAGCAAGATACCTATTCTATGGTCTTGATTTGGCAATACCTAAAAGAATTAGTTTAGATTAGTTTATATCAATCTCCCTCTCACCTCTAAGTGGAGAATGAGTGTTTTTTTTCTGTGTATTTGTTTGATTATTTGAGAGTGTAAAATAAATTGTGTAAATTCCTTTAAATAAAAAGGAGAAAACATAAATGTCAAACATAAAAGAATATGC
>JAKVAO010000032.1 GCA_022447685.1 Candidatus Caenarcanales bacterium
GTATTCTTTTATGCTTGACATTTGTCTTTTCTCCTTTTTTTATTTTAAGGAATTTACACAATTTATTTTACACTCTCCAATTCCATCTTCATCAGCTGTATCGTAACGAAATAAAGTTACATTGTATCCTTCACCTCGTCTATTGTCGATATTCATAGCTGTTGAACTACCATCCTCGAAGAATAATTGAGCACCATAACCAAATTCACTATTAGTCTCTTGGAGAGTATACCTAGTTCCATTACCATCCTCGTATACTTTGCTAACAAGACCATTGCCTAAGTCTTGAGTATCTATCAGTGTTGCATCTGCGATACCCGCATTCTCCATTAAGACTTCTCCGAAATCATCTAAGAGATTCGCTCCTAATCTTAGTTTTTGTTCCATCTTGTCTATAGTTTCTAAATCTGAGCTACTAGCTCCAGAGAAAGCATTAGATACCCCGAGAACAGTTGATCGAGCTTTTCCAGTGCCTCTTTCAAGGTCAATGCTGTACTCAGCTTCTATAAGCGTCTTAACGTCGTCTAAATTGTCTACACGACCATTAATATAGGCTCCAACTAAATCTTCAAGAGCCGTGCTGGTTTTAACTTCACCAGCGTCACCATGAATGTCATCTATATCATCATTGATATCTAAAATTTCTTGTTGGCGGTCAATCTTATCCCGCATTCTCTGATAATAATCAGGTACGTTATTCCCAACGCTATAACTCATATCTTACTCCATCAATTTTGCGTACTTATCTCTCTCAAATCCAATTGCATTTATACATATGTAGTTTAAATTTAGATTAAGGACAAAAAAATTTGACATTTGCCTTTAAGATTTCTTTATATTTGTGCTATGATTTCTTTTAAGTTTGCGATAGGAAATTCAATGGGGAGTTTCCTGTACGGAGGAATAGAATAATTAGATGCCAGCTGGGGGCATAGCTACTTATATATCATCAATGATAGCTGGATTTACAGGCACTGTAATTGGCGAGCTTGGAGCGGGTCCTGAAGAGACTCAGAAGGTTGATGGTGATGTTGATAGAGCTGCCATGCGCAGAAACTTTCTAAAAATGAAAATGATGGAGAATAGATCAGCTCCACAGAGTGTCTCCTCACAAGCTAAAATTTCTATGAATGCTGCTCATGAAGCAGGTAACTCAGCAGTAGTTAAAACACAAGCTCAAGATTATTCTTCAGAATCCTTTTTTGAACGTAAAAAAAGGTTTTCTACAGAAAGACGTTCACTTGGAATGAAGCTTGCTAGTAAGTTTGCTTAAGGATCCACTGAAAAATGTCTAAAGTAACATTTTTCAACCCTGACCGAGGAATAACTCCTAGCTCAGGGAGCGGATCCTTAATATTCTTTGTCAGACAGTCGCCACTCAAAACTGCGTTTTGCAGTGCCTCCTTAATTGAAAATATTTGTTTTATGCAGGCTGGTTTTTGTATTCATCACTGTTGAGTAAGCCTTCAGTTATCTGTCGGAGCGATTCTCCATTGTTAAGCCTGCCTTGCCAGTATTCTTTACCGCCACTATCTGAGTCTCTGCCTAGAACTTTGTTGTAAAGCATTTCAATTGGATCTCCAGAGGCAGCTAAATTGTTCTGTAACTCTGTATCCCTGAATATATTAGTTTTAGCGTCTTTTACGCTTACTCCTGCGTCGAATTGACCTTGCCAGTAGTCTCTGCGCCTTGTTCTGCGCTTCTATCGAGTATAGTGTTGTATAAATATTCAATAGGATCAGAGGCTACAGTTGCAGGGGCTGCTTCTGGAGTCGTTGTTGTTACTTCAGGCGTTGTTGCGACTGGATTGCCATTCTCGTCTACTGGGATTCTTTCTTCACTACTAGTACCGTCTGCCAAGATTGTATGAATGATTTTTTCATTTCCTTGAATATATTCAGAAATTACTGTGTTATCCGTTTTTGCCTGGAAGTTAATATCCTCTATTGTTTCACCGGATTCAAGATTGGTTCTATTGAATTCAGCAGTTACCGTAACACCACCAGCAGCATTCTGATCAGCCTCTGTTCTCATAATACCCTCATAAAAATATTGTCAATCAAGAGATATATATTCTTGAATGCCGTCTTCATCCATTTCTCCGTATCTCGCTAATGTGACTTGTGCTCCTTCAGCTCTTCTATTATCAAAATTCATAACAGTTGAAGTGCCATCTTCAAAAATCAATTGAGATCCATAAGCAACATCGCTAGAACTTTCATTCAGTGTGTACCTTGTGCCATTACTATCTTCGTAGGTTTTAGTTATATTACCATTGCCGTTATCTACAGTGCTAACTAGGCTTGCATTTTCAATACCAGCATCTTTTAGCAAAGCTTCACTGAAATCATCTTTAAGATCGGCGCCTAAGCGCAATTTTTGTTCAAGCGTACCAATCATTTTAAGGTCAGCATCACTTGCTCCATTAAAAGCTTTACAGGTACTCACCTCTGCAGATCCGCCAAGGGCTGAACTTCTTGCGTTGCTTGTTCTTGTATCTAAGTCTACACTATATTCTGCTTTAAAGAGACTTTGAACATCATCAAGATTATCTACTTTACCGTTTATATAAGCTTGCACTAAATCTTCTAGTGCGTTACTCGTTTTTACATCGCTAGCATCATCATGGATATCATCGACGTCATCGCTCATCTCCAGAATGTTTTGTCTTCGGTCGATTTTATCCTGCATTTTCTGATAATAATCGGGTACACTATTGCCAATACTAAAACTCATATTCTTACTTCATCAATTCACGTGTTCTCTTGCTCTCAAATCTATTCGTATTTATACATGAGGGATTTAAGCTTTGGTTAAATAAGGCTGAGCTTGGCTTTTAGGGGGGGAGCGTAAAATTTTTTGAAAAATTAAATTGTCAATATGTTTACTCGCTTGGATCAGGGACTTTGTAATATTAAGATAATTCAAAAGGGAGAATGAACATGAATTTAAGAAATGATTTAATTACAGTGAATCAAGCATATTCTAATGAAAGTACTGTTGGAAGTGCCGATCCGGGAAAATTGGTTGAGAATTATAAAAATTCTATCAATGAAACTTTATCTGAAATGGGAATCGAAGGTGTTGATATACCTGATGGATCAGGAGTTGATGATTACAGGCAGATGTCTGTTGCTGCAAAATTTATGAAAGATAGAGGTGCATCAACCTATGGTCTTAATAATGAGCAAATGAAAGAAATATTTCAAAAGGTCGTTGATCCAAATACTGAGGTTACAAATATTGATGAATTGATGACGGAGAAAGCTATTGAAAGTGGTAAGGTTCAAGAAGCTGATGCTGATAAATTTACTCAAGAAAGATTAGATTTTTCAGATCGTCCATCGGAGGAGCCTTTTAATTCAGGTAAACCTTTTGTACCAAGAAACATAGAATGGAATAATTTTTCTAGCCCAGTCCCACTTTATGCAGACTAAAAACAAAAATCCCCAGCTTCTGCCGGGGATTTTTGTTGAGATTAAGTTATAGATTACTTAGAATCCACCCATGCCGCCAGGCATTCCTGCTGGCATTCCTGCTGGAGCAGCAGACTCATCTTTGATCTCGATAACTGCAGCGTCAGTTAGAAGGATTTGACCAGCGACTGAAACAGAGTTTCTAAGAGCAGATGTCGTTACTTTAACTGGATCAACGATTCCTGCGTCGAACATGTTTACGTATTCACCTACAGCAGCGTTGAAACCAACTGAATCATCAGCTTCGTTGTAAACTCTTTCGATTACAACTTCGCCAGAGAAACCAGCGTTGTTTGCGATTTGTTGAGTTGACTTACGAAGAGCAGAAACGATAATTTCAGCACCAAGTCTCTTCTCACCATCGAATTTAGAAAGTTGAGATTCTAATTTCTTAGATGCTTTTACAAGAGCAGTACCACCACCAGGGATAATTCCCATTTCTACAGCAGCTCTAGTAGCGTTAAGAGCGTCCTCTAAGCGAAGTTTCTTGTCTTTAAGCTCAGGTTCAGTAGGAGCACCAACTTTGATTACTGCTACACCACCAGAAAGCTTAGCTTTTCTTTCGTTTAATTTCTCTTTATCGTACTCAGAGTCAGAAGCAGCGATTTGTCTCTCGATTTGAGTGATTCTAGCAGCTACGTTTTCTTTAGTAGTATCGAAAGCAACAATAGTAGTGTTGTTAGCATCAACTACAACTCTTCTAGCTTTACCAAGATCTTCTACAGAAATATCAGCTAATTTAACATCTAAATCATCAGAGATTACTTTAGAACCAGTTAGTATAGCGATATCTTCTAACATAGCTTTTCTTCTATCACCGAAACCAGGAGCTTTTACAGCACATGCTTTAAGAACTTGTCTTAGGTTGTTGATTACTAGTGCAGCTAAAGCTTCACCTTCAACGTCTTCAGCGATGATAAGAAGTGGCTTACCAGATCTAGCTACAGCTTCAAGAACTGGAACTAAATCGTGAGCGATATTGATTTTCTTATCAACAGTTAAGATGAATGGCTCTTCTAATACAGCTTCTTCTTTCTCATTGTCAGTTCTGAAGTATGGAGAGATGTATCCTTTGTCGAATTGCATACCTTCTACAACTTCAAGCTCAGTAGCGATAGACTTAGATTCCTCGATAGTGATTACTCCATCCTTACCTACTTTTTCCATTGCTTCAGCGATCATTTGACCAACTTGAGCATCGTTAGCAGCTGAAATAGTACCAACTTGCTCGATATCTTTAGAAGATTCAACTTTTCTAGACTTATCGATTAAAGTTGCGATAACCATTTCACTAGCTTCTTTCATTCCTTGAACAAGGATTACTGGGTTTGCTTTAGCAGCTAAGTGACGCATACCAGCATCTAAAATAGCACCACTAAGAACACTTGCTGTAGTAGTACCATCACCAGCTAAGTCATTAGTTTTAGCTGAAGCTTCTTGGATTAATTTAGCTCCAAGGCTCTCGAATGGACATTCTAATTCAGTGATCTCTTTAGCGATACTGATACCATCTCTGATACACTGAGGTGCGCCAAATTTCTTCTCTAGAACTACGTTTCTTCCGGCAGGTCCTAATGTTACAGATAAAATATCAGCAACTGTTTTAGCACCTTGGTATAAAGCTTTTCTTGCTTCTTCTTTACTTTTAATTTGTTTAGCCATTGTATATCTCCTTATATAAACTACGCTTCTTCAACTACTGCAAGAACATCTGCTTCTGCAATTACAAGTAGATCTTCTCCACTAACTTTTACTTCAGTACCAGAATACTTAGAGTAGATTACTAAATCACCCTCTTTAATATCCATTGACTGTCTTTCACCTTTATCGTTCATTGAACCAGGTCCAACAGCGATAACAAGACCTTCTAGTGGTTTCTCTTGAGATCCACTTGGAAGATAGATGCCACCCTCAGTTTGGTCTTTAGCTTCAAGTTTTTTTACTACTAGTTTGTTACCTAATGGTTTTAATTTTTTCTTTGTTGCAGTTGTACTCATGTTTACCTCCGTGATTTACAAAATTGCAGTTAATATTTTAACACGTAAGCACTAGGAATATCCTTGATATACAGTGTTTGCTACATACTACTTTAAGTATTTTTTTATTTTTCTATGAGGAGACCTTTAAGTTCAGTTTGCTGGATAGATATTTGTGAAGATATTTCTGGTAAAAATAAGTCTTTAAACTTATCTAAGAATCTTAACGCGTATTCATGGGCATAGATTTCGTCTGGGAATTCACTGGTGTGGAATTTTAATAGCTCTTTATATGCTTCAGTTTTATTAAGGAGGCACTGCAAAACGAAGTTTTGAGTGGCGACTGCCTGATAAAGAATATTAAGGATCCGCTCCCTGAGCTAGGATTTATTCCTCGGTAAGGGTTGAAAAATGTTACTTTAGACGTTTTTCAGTGGATCCTTAAGATCTTGTCTCTTACTTTGATCAGAGCTTAAGCCAAGCTCATGTTCTTTATTACGAAATTGAGTAGTTTTAGTTCCGCCATACTGGGGTCTATAGAGTCGATAAGATTCTTCATTTCTTTCTGTATTCATGGCATCGTGTGCATGACCAAATTCATGTGAAATTGTATATAAATCTATAAGTTTCTGCTCAGTTTCAGTATCTAGTTCTAAATTTGATATCCCCAAGCTTTCTTTTATAAAATTCAAATATCCTTCTTTATAGCTTGGATTTTCATCAAAATGTTTTAGTACATCATTATAATTTTTAGGCATGCTAATTACTGGAGGTTGATCTTCAGCACATGAAAAGAAATCATCTGGAGAAGAATTTGCTTTAACTAAAGATTTGAGGTTCGCGTGAATTAGTATATCCATGGCTTTTTTGAAATGATCTGGAAGTGTATTAAATTCAATACCCTCAATTCTCTTAATAGGTGCTTGGTTCATTCGCTTAATTCTACTGTCGGTTTTTCTTTGCTCTTCCAGATTTGGATCCAGCCTGAACTTTATGCCCCCAACTTGAATATAATTTTTTTCGTGGACTTGGGTTGAGTATGATCCCCCCATATCAGAAGGTTCTTTCTCGAAATCAACAAAACCAAATTTGAAAGCTCTATTACTTTTCCCATCTAATTCTCTAGCTTGATATTTTGATCCACCAGAAGGGATTATGGACCTCATTAATTCAAGTTTTAAGCCAGTTCCTTGGTTAGATATATTGAGTTTACTGGGGTCTAAATATATATCATTACTAAGATCAGTGCCAATAGAAATTTCAGTACCAGTTGTTAATAATTTCATTTCATTTTCGGGACTAAATTTCAGAGTTGGTATTCCTGATTCGTCTGCTTCTAAATAAGCACCATTAATTCCAGGACTAGTATTAATCTCTGGCTTACCGAAAATAATTCCATCAGGCTTATCTAGCTTTTGGGCTATATGATGTGAGTATGTACTTAAGTTTGTTAACCCATCCACGTACAAGATAATACCCTGAGTGTTGACAATGTATCAAAACTTATTTCTGCTGCTTATCTTTATAAAATGAGATGAATTTAGGGTTTAGCTATTAGATAACAAATAAATTAGCTATGATAATAGCTATGTACGACTACATAATAGTTGGAGCTGGAATCTCAGGCTTATACGCAGCTTATAATCTTAGTAAACATAATAAGAGCTTTCTCTTGCTTGAAAAGAATTCAAGTCTTGGCGGTACTTGGAAAAGTATTAAGTATAAGGACTCATTATTTGAATTAGGTCCAAATACTATTATTGACTCTTCTAAGGATTTACAGCTGCTAATCGAAGATCTAGAGTTAGAATCTGAGGTCTTAAAATGCCCACTTAAAGAATCTAAGCGTTATATTTTTGATGGTACAGAATTGCAAGAGCTAAGCTCAAATCCTCTCAGTCTATTATTTTCTGGCTTAATAAGCACTGGAGGTTTTCTAGATTTCTTATTTAAGTTTTTCAGTCTTACTCAATCTAGCAAAGTAAAAATCAATGATGAAGAATTTCAAAAAGGTGAATCTGTTAGAGATTTTGCTGAAAGAAACTTTGGTAAAGAGATTACTAGAAAGTTATTAGAGACTTTCCTTAAAGGCGTTTGGGCTGGTGACCCTGAGAAATTATCTGCTGATTATGCATTGAAGATACTTGCTCAAATGGAAAAGGAACACGGTTCTATATTTAAAGCTTTATTGAGCAAGTTTGGCAAATCCAAAGCTAAATCTAAAGCTAAGTCAATCATTTCCTTCAAAGAAGGTTTACAGTCTTTATGCACAGCAATTGTAAATAAAATAGCTGCTGAAAACATAGCTCTTAACAGCAAGGTCAATAAAATTGAGCTAGAAGCAGATAAGTATATAGTAGAAACAAGTTCTGGTGAAGAAACTAAAAGTTTTCAAGCAAAGAATATAATCTTTGCAAGTAAGTCTTTCGAGGTAGCTGAGTTGCTTGGAGCTATAGCTCCTGATCTCTCTGAAGAACTAAATGAAATTTATTACGCTCCTATAGCTCTTTTTGCTTATAGCCTGCCGAAGTCAGCTTTTAGTAAAGATTTGGATGGTTTTGGTTATTTATCTGCAGCTGAAGAATTTAAGACTTTAGGTTCTATTTGGGCATCGCAACTTTTTCCAGAAAGGAATCTGGATGATGAATATGTGTTTTTGAGTTTTATTGGTGGTGCTAAAAATCAAGAGATATTAGAACTAAGTGAAGACTGCCTGTGGAATCAGTATATAATTCCAGAACAGAAGAGAGTTTATGGTAAATTTCTAGCAAAGCCCCTGAATGATTTTGATTTTAAATTACTAGCTTCTAAAAAAATCACTAGAGCAATACCTCAATTAAATATTGGGCACGCTGAAATTAATTCTAAAATTAAGTCTCTGCTTCAGAATAAATACCCCAATATTCATTTACTTGGGAATTATATGGAAGGGGTTGCTATTAAGGACGCGCTTGAGAGTGTGCATACACTAGATTTAGAAACTCAAGATACTTTTCAGGAAGCCTTAACCACAGCTTAACTTCTTAGGTTTAAATAGTATTTATTATGACAAGTACGTCCAAGACTTACTCTATAAACACGTACCTTAGAGAAATAAAAGCTTATGCAAGTACTGGGGGATCTTCCATTACTGATAAAACAGTCAAAGATGTAGAGAAAGCTTTGAAAAAAACTGGTAAAGATCGCTTTACTGAAGCTGAGGTTATGGATACTTTAATTAAAAGTGGCTATGGTTTTCAGCTGGAAGACAAGTTAGAAGAAGTTAATACTGATTATACAAGTATGAGTAATAATGATCTATTTTTTGCTGTTGATAGTGTTGATACTAATGAATCTTTTTATGTTAGTAATGCTAAGAAATCAGACGATGGTTCTTGGGATATTCTTGCCGTGAAATCCACTGATGATGTTGAAGAAGCTTTTAGTATGTCAAAAGATATTTCTTTGAACCTTGATTTGGATTCAATAGAAAGAGATGGTGATGAAGTTTTAGTTGCAAGTTCTGAATCTGTTCCAGTTTCTGGCTCTGGTGAAGAAGAGGGAGCGGGTGAAATTTCAGCCTCAGAAGGTGTTCCTAATTTTATAGACTCCTATGATATAAAAGAAGCAGAATCTGTTTCTCTAGGTGAATTTTCTGAAGCCTTAATGGGTAAATTTGACGAAGAGAAGAAAAATATTTTTGTAATTGGTGAAAACCATGATTATGGAATTGATAATAGTTATATAGAAACTTTGGTGAAAGAGCTTAAAGAGAAAGGGGGAAGCCCGATCATAGCTTTAGAATTGCCGGGTATTACAGATGATGCTAATAAGGATGAGCTTGCAAAGCTTGATTCTCAAGCAATTCTTGCACTCTATGAAAAAGATTCAAAAAGGCAAGATATTTTAGATAAAGTTTTTGGTGATTCTGATAGTTTCATTGAAAGTGTTCAAGATGCTACTGTGAATGAAAAACTTAAGCAAGCCTTTCTTGATGGAGAGATTAGTGAAGATGACTTATTAAATACTTTGGTTGTACTTGATGCTGGTGAGAAAATAGCTTTTGCTGGAAGCTATAGTCGTGAAAGTGGGGCTGATGGTAGAGAAAATATTATTGATACTCTTGAGTTTGCTAGGGGCAATGATATTCAATTAGAATTCTTTGAAAGTATGTATCGTGACGATAGCTTTGTCAGAGATAATTACAGTTCTCAGTTTATTCAAGGTCTTACAGAAGATGGGACTCCAATAGTGATTACAGGATATTTCCATGCGAACAAATCACCTGAAACTGAGGCGCAAGGTATTACCGAAACTAATATTGATCCAAATATAACACTTGCTGGGAATTTAGATGAGACTAAAGGGAATAATCTTATTTCTACTTTTATCTATGATCCAGCTAGTGATGTTTTTGATATAGATCGTGAATCAACTTATAAAAGAGATTCTGAGATTTATAAGGCATTCTTCGAAGCAACAGTGGAAACTGCTTCCGAGGGTTCTTCTTCACAGAAAAAGAATATTAGCAGGCGTGACCTCGAAAATGCAATTAATAAAGCCCTTGCGGCAAAAGATTTTGCGGACATCACCAAGGAAGAAATAGATGTTCTTTATAATGATTTATATTCAGATGACTTTGGAAGATATAATTCATACCAAAGCTACGAAGATTTCGTGATAAATAACCAGGATAATCAAGGCAGACAAAACCCAGATGAAGGTTTTGATTTTATTTTCAAAACTGAATAGAATTAATTTCCCGTAGATCTCTAAAGTGCTCTAGCCCAAGGCTCGTCTTCTGTATAAGGAATATCACTTACTATATCTTCAAGTGTACTTTTGATACTTAGTAATGAATTTTCATCTATGATCTTGATTGGGATTTTTTTCTTCTTGGAGATATCATAGATTTGTGCATCAGGAGAAGCATAGCTCTTCAGAGCGAAGATTAGATCAGCTTCATCTATGGTATTTGCTATGCAGAGCTCAACTTCTGTAGACTCTATAGAGCGCTTCAGTAAAGACTTAGATATCGCATAAGGGTAAATCGCGAGGCTTTCACCGTTCTTGCTGTAAGGGAAATTGTTAGTGATTGGAGCTTGAGCTTCTCTTCTTGGAGCTCTCTCTAGAATAGTAATTTCATCAGTATCTTTGTTTCTAGTTCTAAGTTCTGGTTGAACAGTCCAGCCACGTAGTATTGAATCAATGCTCATAGCTACGTTTTTGTGAACTTTAACTGTATACTTATCGATAATCTCTATACAGATATCGAATGTTGGCTTGGAAGCTCTTTCAAGTACTGTCTTTCTAGTACCACGTTTTTTCGCTTCTTCGTCACCTAGGGTCACAGACTCAATACCACCAACTAAGTCACTTAAAGTTGGGTTTTGAATGATGCTTTCTAGATCTATACCGTGTGCTGTTCCAATTAAACGAACACCTCTTTCTGCAATTGTTCTAGATGCATAGGCTTCTTTTTCGGTACCGATCTCATCTATAACTATAACTTCAGGAGTGTGATTCTCAACAGCTTCAATCATGACGTCGTGTTGAACTCTTTGTTTAGAGACTTGCATACGTCTTGCTCTACCAATTGCTGGATGAGGGGTGTCGCCGTCGCCACCAATCTCGTTAGAGGTATCTATTACAACTACTCTTTTTTCTTGCTCGTTTGAAATTTTACAAGCAATCTCTCTAAGCATAGTGGTCTTACCAACGCCTGGAGGTCCTAGAAGTAGTAAAGACTTGGATTCTTGTAAACAGTCTCTAATGATATCTACAGTTCCTGAGATGGATCTACCTACTCTCATAGTAAGACCTATGACATCATTTTTTTTGTTATAGATTGCACTGATTCTATGTAAAGTACCTTCCAAGCCAGTTCTGTTGGATTCGTCAAATTCACCAATGCTGCAAGTGATGTTTTCTAGTACTTCAGTTGTTACTTTGCGGTTACCAAGTATTATCGTTTTTTGTTTTGCGAAGCGCGCTTCAGGGATTCTTCCTAAGTCTAGAACGACTTCTATGAGTTTGCTTAAGTCGTGTTTTAATATATCTGTTTGAACATCTATTGGTAATAAATCTAATATTTTTTTTACATCATCTTTAACAATATTGACCATAACTCGTTATTCCCATTGTATTGCTTTACCCTCTTTTTGTAAAATTTTTCACATTCTGAGTTCTAGACTTTTTTATGGTTTTTATTGAAAACTCTCTGGCTTCTTGTCTTGGTAGATCTATTATTTTGTTTCTCAGCCAGGAGCCAATAGCAACTCCGTTTATATTCACATTCATGCTTTTAGCTTTACTTAAGCTTTCATGATTGACGCCTCCAGCTATTTGAATGAAGCAATTATCTGGTTTTAAATTCTCGAATGAATTTATTAAAAATCTTGCATTCTCTATACTTTTTAAATCTTTGTGCTGATCTGAGAATCGTGCTCCTGATTGAGGCACACCGTCTGTTTGAATTACAATGGATCTATTCTCAACTCCTGGCCGCTGATATACTTCTTCGAGAATTACTTCTTTAGCTTGAAGAAGCTCTTGCTGATTCATTAACTCTGAACCAATTGAAAAAGATTCTAAGTCTATATGTTCAAGATCAAGCTTTCGGTAAAATTCTCTAAAAGCATCAAAGTCTTTATTTAAATGGATTTCAAAGGCTCTTGCTCCCATTTTAAACAAGCGGTTAAGTTCATCAGCATTGTAAGCATCCCAGTCTTTGAATTCTAATGCTTCGTAGGGACAGTAGTCTAAACAATTGGAGCAACCAAAGCATAGATCTTCGTTGTAAGTAAAACTAGGAGACATGAAGAATGCATTTGATGGGCAGCTGGGGATGCAGGCTTCACATTCTGTACAAAGGTTTGTGTCTAGTTCAATTCTTCTGAAATGTGGATCTTGTCCAACGTTTACACTGAGCATTATTAGTGGTTTCTCTAGTGATGGATCTTCAGCTAGTGCAGTTTCAATACCACTTTGTGCTGAAATTAAAGAATGAGGAAAAGCAGATATGTCTATGACATTAGCTTTTGCGTGGGTGAAACAATAAGCATAAAATTCGATACTTTCTAAGTCTTTCAAAGACGCTCCAATAATCAGCTTATGGTAATTTTGCTCATTTAAAGATTTAAAAATTGAGGAGTTTTTGTACGTTTTCACGATTAGATAATAGAATAATTATATAAAGACTCTATGAGTAAATACAAGCAGCTTTGTTTAATATTTACAGTTTTACTGCTAAGCCTGCAGAACACTCACTCTGCGCTGGCTACTTATGAGCCTTTGAGATTCTATGGCGCTCTAGATTATAAAGTCCAGGTAAATGACCAAATCACACTCTTCTGTTATGACGAGGAAGGTACTAGAACTGTTAATTTTGATAGATTAACTGTTTTGACTAATGGTCAAATAACTATACCTTTCTGGGGTGAGGTGCCAATAAGAGGTCTAACGGCTACAGAATTTAAAGATTCGCTCAATCAAAATAAACCAGAGATTATCGTCAAAAAAGGTGTCTCTTGTGAGGTCATAGTCTATCACCCAGAAGTTAAGATTCCAGTTATTGGACAAGTTAGAAATCCTGGTTACTATCCTATCGGTGATTCGACTGTTTACGACATGATCGGAGCTGCTGGAGGCTTTACTTTTTATAGTGATGAATCTGCAGTTAAGGTGATTAGGCAGAGAAAAGACGGGACTAGAGAAGATTTCTTTGTGAATTTCCCCAAAGATGTTTATGAAGCCTATGAAGAGGGATCAGGAGTTGGACAGGATAAGTATATAGTTTCTGAGGGCGATATTATTTATGTCCGTAGAAGTAAGGTGCGTACTTTCTTGGGCGTGATGAGATTTATTCTTCAAGCTGCAACACTTGGTGTTGTTTCAGGGGCTACTGCGGCTGCTTTGAATTAAATTAAACTAGCTTCATAGCAGCGATAATTCACCAAGTTTGTGGGGGTATGGGTATTTAACTTTACTCTGATCTTCAACTCTCTCTTTATAACTTTGTAAAGCTTCTAATATAATCGAATAAGTGCCAATAGAATCAAAATATTCAGAACTAGGACGATAGGTTGCTGAAGAGATCTTGAAGAGTAGTATGAGATTGTCAATATCTTCGATTGGAAGTTCATCAGAAATTTTAGCTATGTGTTTTAACCTTTCAGGCTTATTGGTAGTTTCATTAAATAAGAAACCACTTGCCTCAGCCTCTAAAATATCTTTGAATAGGCTGAGATAGGTTTTTCGTAGCTCTATAAATCTTGATTTACTTAAACCTTGGGTGATATCTTTGCCACTATTTGTTTCAGTATTGTTGTCAAATAACGATAAATTTAAGTTTAAAAATTTATTATATATATCATTTGCTTGATTACGGTGGCTTATGACTTTGTTGCTTTGATAGTGAACTTTTACATCACTTTTTCTTTCCCAGTTAAATTGGTTTTCAACAGTAAATTCATATCTATTAGATTTGATAGAACTAAGTAATTTTTTTAAATCTGTGGGAAGCTTCTCTTTTATTTTCTCATCTATCTTGATTTCGTTAATTGATAGTGCTCCATCTTCTGCTTTAACATATAATTCCTGACTTTGAATTAAAGCTGCAATATCAGGGCTTTCTTCGATTTTTATTTTTGAATTATGTAAAGCTTGTAGTATCAATATATGAATATCTTTAAATGGATCGAACTTTGAATATTCTGCTGAGGATGAATCGAAAAGAAAAATAAGATTATCAAGATCTTCAACACTGAATTTATCTGTGACTTTATTGATATCTTCTATTTTTGCTGTAGAACTGTCATTATCAGAATACATAAAACTATAAGTTGCCGTTTCTAAAATATTTGAGAATTGATCTATATATTTGCTGCGTAAATCTTTGAAATCTTGCATATTATCAGGAGATATCCATGCCGGTGCTATCTTTTGAAAGTTGATTAATATTTTATTCGCTAGTTTTTGTTTTTGCCTTATTAATTTTTCCTGATTGGAGCTAAGATCTGGATAATAACGAATATTCATTAATTCTTGGACTAATCTTTTTCTGCTTTGTTGGATTAGATCCTCGGTTTTTCCTTGTATCTTCTGAACTTGCTTAAGACTAGATTCTTTAAATTTAGGAGCTATTATAGGTAATTTCTCACTCCATTTCAGAATCTCATTAGTGTATTTAGAAGTTGAAAGCACCGCGGTATTATCTTAGTACCTTTTGCTGGTATTTTATATAAAATAATAGTGAAACTTCAGCTTGAATCAATATTTCTGATCCAACTATTACTGACAAAACTTGCTTATTTGTATATACGTTTAGTATAATTTAATATGTAATACGCAATGTCTTAATCATAACTCTTTGGTAAGGCATTAGTCAATGGCAAATAACGCAGTAAATACGCTAAATCCATTACAAAATGGGGCTCAACCCGTAGCTGGTGAAACACGTCCAGAGCTAGAAAATTCTCCTCAGATACCCGCATCATTGCCTAATATGACAGCTCCTCAAGCTGAGGGTGCAGCAAATCAAGTTGTTCCAACCAATGGTGATTTGAAGCGGATGTCAGAGCCAGAAGATAGAGATGGCGATGGTATTCCTGATGCTGAAAAAGTTGATGTCGCAAAAGAAGATAAGAGATATACCGTTACCCTCAACGAATTGATTGATGAGGGTGGTAATGTCAATGTTGATTTACTAAAAGACAAAATAGAAAACTATAAAAAATACCATAAGCGCTCAGACGACTTGCCTAAAGCATTTGGTAATTTGCTTATGCTGTTTGGTCTTGCTAAGACCTTCTACGGTTCTCACCATAGAAGAATGCAGGAAGAAACATCCAAGCTCTCTTTGATGCAAAAGCCTTTCCAGAGTATTTTCAATATTCCTTCTAATTTTGCAAACAAGAAATTCAAAGACAAAATCAATGATAGGCAGATGGATTTGTTCTATGATGCTATTCCTGCATTCTTGTTAAACTCTGCGCACAATAGATATGAGCGTTTAAATAAAAGTTTAGTTGGTAAAGCAATTACAGCTATTACTAAGCCTATGAGGCTTATTGTAGATTCAATAATGAAGTTCTTTGCGATGTTTAAAATCGCTGCTTTAGCTATAGACATGGTTGAAAGTGCAGATCCTGAGCTTAATACAGAGCCCAATCATAAAAAAAGTCGTATTGCAAATGAGATTGCAGATACTGGCTTGCAGTTCTTGCCTATGGCAAGAGCAATTACCGATTTGAATAATTATTTTGCCAATACCAAAGGGAATTTAGCCCAGCTTATTAATGGTGTTGGTGGTACAGCTGTTAATGTCATGAGATTCAAAGATACTTGGAATAATTTCATCGATAAATTAACGAATAAAGAGCTGGATGAGTCTCAAGAAGAAAGGTTTACTTTCGTCGATAAGCTAAATTCATTGCTAGTCGGAGTAATAGATCTTAATGATGGGACTCAGGCTAAGCTTGATAATTGGTTGTCGAAAGGACTTAACATGCTTTCTGGCTTTAAGTTCGATTCAGCTCCAAGAGAAGAGAAAGAAGATATGAAGCTTCAAGCTATGTCTAAGATGTTTAGAAGTATTTCTTACCTGGGAGACAATCGAGGTGAAGGAGTTAGAGACCTTGGAACTGGTGCTGCAAGGCTAGTTCAGCGTGGTATAAATTTAGTTCTAGATTTACCGGCTGTAAGCTTACTTGCTATTAAGAATTTAGACTTATTCAATAAGTTGCGTAAGGATTATGATATTAAAGAAGAAGATCTTCAGTCTATAGATGAAGGTCTCAAGCTTAAGTCTGTTGGTATCGCAACTCAGCAACTGCTTCTAAATATAGTTAAGCGTGGGATTGGTAAGATGCATATAGAATTTGGAGGAGTTGTTAAAAATATTGAAAATACCCAGTGGTGGAAAAAGAAAGTTGATGATTTCCAAGGAAAACTCAATCAATCAAGTATTCCAGTGGTAGGATCAATATTTTCAATATTTGGTAAATTCTCAGATAATTCCTTCAAAAATAAAACCATTAAAGAACTTAGAGATAATTTACCAGATGACTTAGTAGATACATCGAAAAGAGCTATTTTCTAAAAGTTAAACAGTAACCTGATTTGCTAACTCAACATTAGCGAGGCAAGCAGCTCCGATCATACCTGAATCATTCTCTAGGTTACCTTCAACCACGTTTACATGAGCTTTGAGGGCGTCAACAACTTTGTCTTTGATTTTCTTGTTGAGTTTAGGATAATTAATAAACTGAGCTAAACCACCACCGATTACGAAAGCTTCTGGGTCGAAGCTGTTAGCTAAAGTTGCAATTCCTTGAGCAACATGATCGTGCCAAGTTGAGATTACTTCAATAGCGTCTTCATCACCGTGTTTATGCAAATCCATAAGCTGGTAGTTGTCGATATTTGGGTTCGCCATGAAAGTTCTAGCCGTGTTGTTTAAACCAGTACCTGAAGCATAAGCTTCCCAGCAGTCCCAAGCACCACAGGTGCAACGTCTAGTTTTGTTACTGTGAAGTTTAAGGTGACCGATTTCACCACCACCGAAGTGCGCTCCACGCCATATTTGGTCGTTAAATATAATACCGCCACCAATTCCTGTTCCAAGCGTAACCATAATCATGCTTTTGAAATTTTTACCAGAACCAGCCATGAATTCACCGTAAGCAGCACAGTTAGCGTCATTCTCAACAAAAACAGGCATTTTGAGGCGAGCTTCAAGTTCTTTTTTTACTTTAGTTCCTTTCCAGGCAGGGATATTACCGCATGAACCAATCATTTCACCTTTCTCGTTGACCATACCTGCTGTTGATATACCAACCGCTGAGATTTTATTAGTTTCAGAAATTTCATCTACCATTCTTGCCATCAAATCAAGAATTTCTTCTGAGTTTTCTGCGTGAGGAGTAGCTTCTTTGCGAATCTCAGAACTAATCAAATTAGTACCCTGAACTGGAGCTGCAGCGATTTTGGTACCCCCAAGGTCTATTCCTACTGTAGTAACTTCATTGTTGATTGGCATAAAGATCAATATAGCAGAGAATCAACCTGGCGGCCAAGTCATTTGACGTCCTGCTATAAGATGAAGATGAAAATGATGAACAGTCTGCCCACCATGATCAAGTGTATTCGCGACTGTACGGTAACCTTGCTCACTAAAACCAAGTTCTTTTGCAAGCACTGAAGCTCTATACATTATTTCTCCAAATAGCATTTTATCTTCAGTTTCAATGTCATTGAGGCTTGCTATGTGTTTTTTGGGGATGATTAATATATGTTCAGGAGCGGCTGGAGCAATGTCTCTGAAGGCATAGATTAAGTCATTTTCGTAAACTTTATCTGATGGAATTTCACCTCGGATAATTTTGCAGAATAAACAGTCTTTTTCTGTCATGTTTTTATTATATTCGATTGATTTTTATCAAAATAATATCGACTGTTGCTTTGTATCTACTATGAGTGGCTCAAATGTCAATAATAAGCTTAGCTTTTATGATGGCTATAATCAAGGGAATATTATAAGGGTTTCTCAGTCTGATGTTCCTACTTACAGCCGTGCAGGGGATAGCTTAGTAAATCTTAGACCAAATGCATTTAGTCTTTGTAAGCAGACATTGTATAAAATTTACAGCTCCATAATTAATTGGCATTGCTAAATACTAGCAGTTATTTAATAATATAAGTATGATTTCATGTAAGCGTTGCGGCAGTAGAGAGAAAATAAAGTCTGGTTTTCAAAATGGAAAGCAAAGGTACAAGTGTAAATCTTGTAATAGATACTTTGTTGAGAGAGACGACAGAGAAAAATATAGTTTTGAAGATAAACTAAGAGCCTTAAGATTGTATAAAAGAGGTCTAAGCTTGAGATCAATTGCTGAATTTATTGGGACAAACAACGTAACGATATTCCATTGGATTAGAAATTTTGGCAAAGATTTAAAGGAACATATTGTTAATTTAGATCTGAATATTTTAGGCTCTGAAATTATTGAAATAGATGAAATGTGGCATTATTGTCAAAAAAACGAAAAAAACTTTGGATTTGGATTGCTTTTTCACGAACCAGAAGGAAAGTTATTGCTATTGAACTTGGCTCTAGAGGAAGAAAAACTTTGATAAGACTTTGGGCTAAAATTTCAAAACTAAACCCCAAAGTAGTTTATACAGATAAATGGAAAATTTACAGAAAAATTATTCCAGATGAGATTTTGGTTCAAAGTAAAAGGTTTACTCATAATATTGAATCTCAAAACAGCAGCTTAAGGGACAGGCTTAGAAGATTTACCAGAAAAACCAAATCTTACTCAAAATGTAAACTAATGGCAGAAGTATCTGTTTACCTACATTTCTTTGGGTTTTTAATTAATACTGCTAATACTTAGCAATGCCTTCAGATTTAAGTCTCGAGAAATCTATTGCAAGTTTTAATATTACTAGTTTCTCTCCTGGTACTGGGGTGATTGTAGATGGATTATCACTAATTAGCAGCATCATTAATGACTCAAAAATTTTAGGTAATATTCATTTTAATAAAAATATGATCGAGTCTCACGGCTCTATTGTATGCGTAGATGATCCTCATGAAAAGCTTATGAAAAAGAATAGTGATAAGCAGATAATAATTAGTACTCAAGATATTTTAAAACATAGATTCCAAAATATTCCAATGGGTTATCAAGAAGATAAGCGCTTGTCACTTTCTTTATAGCTTTTGAATAGGGGTAGTTTAAAGACTAAAGCTAATTTCACCAACCCTAAGTCCCTGGCTGTTATAGCTACCGTTATCTATTTCGATACTATTCTTCTCTATCCAGCCTAGCTTTTCAGCAAAGCCTCTCGCTACAACTGCTTTAGCTCGATGAGATCCATCTATGATTTTTATAATTAAAGTCTCTTGGCTATCAAGCTTCATCAGCATCATAAAACCTTCAGCTCCACCTTTAGCTATGAATTTTCCTGGATAAGTTTGCATGATTAGTGAGTCTATTTGTTTATGACCACCAATAATAAATGGATATTGATTCATCACTTCAAATATTCTTTGGTAATCTTGCCTTTCATGAAGCCTCGCAAATAGAAGAGCTATTTCATGAATACTTAGGTGATAAGTTGGAAGACCACAGCCGTCTATTCCTATCTCAAGTGGAGATTTTAGTCCTAGTAGTTCTTTAACTTCATTCTCTATTGCTTCTTGTAGCGGATGCTCCCTTGCTAAATAATTATCCAGGTCCCAGTTCTGACCTATACAGGTACTTAACATCAATAAGTGTTTACCTGAGCAATTATGGTCGAATTTGGATTGCAGCACTTGTTTTTTGTTTTTTTCTAGGCCAAGTTTTAATTGATGCTCTGATAAGTTGAAATAAGTAGCTAATTTATTTACTAAATTAACTTGCTCCGTTTCGCAATTATGTGAGGCTATAGCTATAGCTACAAATTCATTATTTATTTCTTGGTTTATTAAATCCAGGCATACTTTTGCTTGGATGGGTTTAATCATAGATCTAGTAAAGGATTTGAAGTTTATATCACCCCAGGACTTGTTCAATTCCTGTCCTTGGAGATGGCAGGCTATGCCATAATGCATACTCTCAAGTTTTTCATTCCTGAATACTTTTGCGAAATCTACTATCATATTCATATAGATGATGTTAAATCCTTTTAGAGCATTAAATAGAAAATTTTTCTTAACTATATTACTGTTAAGTATTTTTAGTTTGGCTATGCCAGCAGTTGAATCTAAGTCAGATCAAGCTAAAGCCAAGCATCCAGTTGCTATATTGTTGGAGAATTTCTATGATGCTTGGAATCTTCATGATATAGATGAAGTTATGTCATACTACAGCAAAAGCTTTATCAGTGGTGATGGTATAGATAAAGATTCCTATAAGAAATTAACTTTGAAATTATGGGAGAATTATCCAGATATTCAAATCCTAAATAGAAAGAAATCATTTCGTAACCAGGATCAATACTCAACTGCAACCACTGTTGATTACTATATTGGTGAAACTAAATTAGAGAACCCTGACTTTAAGCAGAAAGGAAAAATTAATGCTCTTTCTCAAGGTAGCTGGTATTTCAAAAAATACGGTAAGGACTGGAAAATTGAATCTGATGATATTAATTTTGAATTGACCACTGTTACTTATGGCTCAGCTAAGTCTTTACTAGATGCCAATTACGTTTATTTTAGTGCTCCTGAGCAGGTTAGATCAGGTCAAGACTACTCAGCAACTCTGTATTTCGCTAAAGAAGAGGATATTAGTGTTTCTGCAATTGTCGAAAAAGAGTTAATTAAGTTTGATGAGGATAAGGAATTGCCTGAAGAGGAGTATCAGAATTTGGCTTCCAATAAACTAGAGAGACTTTTCAAGGCTAATAATAGTAATTATAATGAATTGGTTAGTGCTACAGCACTGGTTTACAAGGGTATTGTCGAACCTGAATTAGAAGGTCTTTTGTTTATTTCCAAAAGAGTTAATGTGCTTGAGAAAAATAAACCAATAGAAGAAGTTAAACTTGTAGACAAGATCTATGCAGAAACAGAATTTAAAGAAGAAATTGAATGATGCTCAGGCAAAGCTTCATGAGGTTTTAAAGTTATATATTTCAAAACATTTCCCAGAGCTTCCTAAGCTTGCTATTGCTTGTTCAGGTGGTTTGGACTCCATGGTGCTTCTTAAGGCTTTTCTTAGCTTGTACCCTAAAGATAAGCTTCTTGTGATGCACTGTGATCATGCTTGGCATGAGGCTTCAACAGAGATTGCAGATTGGCTTAAAAGTTTTTGTTCTCAATACTCTATTCAAATTTTTGATACTAAGTTTGAATTTGCAGAAGATGAGAAGACAGAGAATCACGCCCGTGAAAAGCGTTATCAGTATTTTCAGAAAATATGTGAAGAGAATAATATAAAAGATCTTCTTCTGGCTCATCACTTAAATGATCAGGTGGAGACAGTATTTTTTCGTTTTATTAGAGGAACTTCTAGTTATGGTTTACAAGGTATTCCTGAGTCAAGGTCAATTAGCAATGAATCTCTTCCTGACTCTGGTGAATTAGCACACTCTGTTGCCTTACATAGACCTTTTTTGAGTTTAAGTCGAGAGGATATCCAGAATTACGCAGAGCTTTTAAGTATTGAATACAGAGAGGATCCTAGTAATTCATCTTTAGATTATGCGCGTAATAGAATTCGTCACGTAATTATTCCTGAAGCCCATAAAATCAATTCAAGTCTATTAAATAATGTACAAAGATTATCCAAGATTGTAAGTGATGAGCAAGATTTTATTCAAATGCATACAGAAATGGCATTAAATTATCTTGGTGCTTTGCCTTTCGATTTGAAATCTTTTCGTAAATTGCATAAGGTTATACAGAGAAGTATATTGTCTGAGTTTTTCACGGCGAATATTGATTTTTGTAATCAATTTGTAGAGGCTATCGAGGCAGGTGGTTTTCATAGGATTAACTTTAAGAAAGGTAATTTTTTTACTATAAAACAGAAAAAGATATTTCTTGAGTCAGAGCAAGATCTTTAATTTGCTATAATTTTCAGCGTTTATGCTTGAGACTTTAAAGAAGGAAGAAATCAAAGTTTTATTTTCGGAAGAAGATATCGCAGCTAAGATTAAAGAGCTTGGGGAAACGATTTCGGATGATTATAAAGATACAGAGTCTTTGATTATTGTTGGAGTTTTGAAGGGATCTTTTATGTTTACAGCAGATTTGGTAAGACAAATCAAAGTTCCTTGTCAGATGGAGTTTATCAAGCTTTCTAGTTATGAAGATGGTACTGAGAGTTCAGGGAAAATTAAGGCTGTAGATCTTTCATTACCAGCTCTTGAAGGTAAGGATGTTCTTATCGTTGAAGATATTGTTGACTCAGGAAGAACCGCTAAATTCCTTAAAGATTACTTTGATAATCAAGTTGAGACTGAGACTTGTAAAATTGCTGCACTCTTCGATAAACCATCAAGAAGACTTGCTGAATTTAAAGATATTCAGGCTGATTATACTGGCTTTGTAATAGATGACCATTTTATTGTGGGCTATGGTTTAGACTATGCACAAAAATTTAGAGAATTGCCTTATGTTGGTTGCATAGAGCTAGATTAGTCTATTGAGAAACCTATGAATAGCTCTAACTTCTGCGTTATTCGAACTTGGCTTGAAGATGTGAAAGCTTGCTTTCATATCTGAGACATGTGAGAAGCTTTATGCTTTAGCATCACTCTCGTCTTCAAAATGCTCATGTAAATACCCCCATAAAAACTTCGTTTTTACAAGGACCCCAGATGAACCCTTATTTTGCACGCAATGCTTAAAGCATTACTGGACACTGCGCTTTTTCATCCTCGAAAGCCTTGAATTTGAAGCTATTCATAGGTCTCTAGCACTTCCTTTAATCGAGCAATTTGCTGTTTAACTTGAGACCTCGCTGTAGCACCATATACATTTCTAGCGTCTACACAGTTTGCAATTTTAATAGTTTGAATTATATCTTCAGAAAACACTTCTGAAAAGCTTTGCCATTCTTCTAAGCTAAGATTGTGTAAAAATTTGCTTTCTTTGATTGAGTAAGCAACTGCTTTACCAACTATAGTATAAGCATCACGGAAGGGGAGTCCTTTCTTAACTAGGTATTCAGCGGCGTCTGTTGCATTGGTGAAACTATGTTCAAGTGCTTCAAGCATTTTTGTAGAGTTTATCTCTATATTTTTTAGAAAATCTGCAGCTATGGTGAGTGATTTTTTGACAGTCTCTGAAGCCATAAATAACTGCTCTTTATCTTCTTGAAGGTCTTTGTTATAAGTAAGTGAAAGTCCTTTCAGCGTAATCATTAAGGCATTCATAACCCCTATAACTCTGCCAGCTTTACCTCTAAGTAATTCAGGAATATCTGGATTTTTCTTTTGAGGCATCATACTACTTCCTGTTGCATAGGCATCATTAATTTCTATGAATGAAAACTCTTGTGAATTCCAAACAATCATTTCTTCAGCGAATTGACTCAAATGCACCATGATCATAGATAGAACAAATTCAAATTCAACTACAAAATCTCTATCAGCTACAGCGTCTAGTGAATTGTTTGAAACTTGGCTAAAGCCAAGTTCCTTAGCTGTAAAATCTCTATTTATATTAAAAGTTGAACCAGCAAGAGCGCCAGAACCGAGTGGGCAAACATCTATTCTTTTTAGCGCATCTTCTAGTCTTGCAAGATCTCTTGAAAATTTAGCTTCGTGTGCTAACCAGAAATGTCCCAGACTAATTGCTTGTGCTTGTTGTAGGTGCGTGTAACCTGGAACTAATATATTGATATCCAGCTCAGCTCTGTCTAGGAAAGATTTTTTTAAATCTTTTAGCAAGTTACTTATATCTGCTACTTCGTTTTTCATCCATAATCTTAAATCCGTTACCACTTGATCATTACGGCTTCTGGCGGTGTGCAGTTTCTTTGCTGTATCACCTAACATCTCTGTAAGCCTTTTCTCTACAGCCATATGTATATCTTCATCAGATATTCTTGCCATGGCCCATCCACGTGGATCTTGAGAGATTTCTTCTCTTATTTCAATTAATGCTTTTGCTATGCTTTCTGCTTCACTTGCTGTAATTATATTTTGCTTTGCCAGCATTTTTACGTGAGCAAGGCTACCAGTAATATCTTCTCTATATAACTTATAGTCGAAGACTATACTTGCATTGTATTCTTCTAAAATCTGCGCTGCAGAGCTTGCAAAGCGACCTGACCATAGTTTTTTTTCTTGATTATTCATATTGGAACAAGTCTTAATATATCAAACTTCCTGTAGATTTGAATGAAAATTCTCTCTATACTGCAAAGCTTCTGCTAAGTGCTCTAATTTAATTTCTTCTGAAGCTTCTATGTTCGCTATGGTTCTCGAGACTTTGATGATTTTCCCATAGGCTCTTGCAGAGAGATCAAATTTATCAATGGCTGATTTGAGTAAATCTTGAACATCATGAGTTAGTTTATATTGATCTGCTTTACTTACATTTCTTGCAAAGTTTTGGGATTTTATAATTTTCTTTTTGAGCTTGAGATTTGAACCAATATTAGTGTTTCCATTTGTATCTTCTTGAGTAAGTTTCTCCTCACTTGGTTCTGGTGAGCTTGCTAATATTTCCTGTGATTCAAGTCTGCTTAAATTAACAATTAGATCAATTCTATCGAGTATAGGTCCAGAAATTTTGGCTCGGTAACGATTGATTTGACTTGGTGAGCATATACAAGGTCTTTTCTTATCTCCGAGATAGCCACAGGCACATGGATTGGATGCGGCAATAAGTATAAAGTCAGCTGGAAATTGAATACTCTGATTAGATTTATTCAGATTAACTTTGGACTGATCCAATACTGTTCTCAGCTGATCTATGTTGTATCTGCTGAACTCTGTCAGTTCATCTAGAAATAAAATTCCTTTATGAGCCAGGGAAACCTCGCCAGGTAATATCGGAACTCCTCCTCCAATTAAAGATACAGCTGTGCAAGAATTATGAGGTGATCTGTATGGAGCTTGAAGATCAAAGCTTTCATTGGTATCTTTAGCTGTTAATTCTCTAATTCTTCTCAGTTCTATCGCTTCTTCTAAACTAAGTTCAGGTATTATTCCTTGAGCAGCTGCTGCTAGCATTGATTTCCCGCAGCCAGGTGGTCCCATGAAGAGAATATTGTGCTTACCAGTAATTGCTATCTCAAGCGCTCTTTTAGCTTGGTACTGACCTTTGATGGAATCAAGGTTTCTGTATTTACCCATTGTTTTTTTTGAAGATTGTTCTTGGTAGTCTTTATTGAAATTATTAATGTGTTTACTTAAGTTATGAAACTCTTTTTTAGCAAGCTCTTTAGGGTTTTTCATAAGTTCAACCAGTTCAGTTAAACTGTCAATTAGATATATTTTACTTTTCCGAGTAAGTTTGCTATCGAGTTTTAAAATACTAATCTCATCTAAAGACTCAGAAGATATGAAAATGTTTTCTATATTCCTTTTACTTGCCTCCATAACAAGTGAGAGAATTCCTCTACAGCCTTTAAGTTTACCTGTTAAGCTCAGCTCTGCTAAGAAGCAAGAATTCTCAAAGAATTTATCATTTACTTTTATATAATCTAAGTTTTTTAAGATTAGTGAAGCTATGGCTAAGTCGAATTGAGGTCCTTCTTTTTTCTGGTCAGCGGGACTTAAGTTAACTAGTATTCTCTTTGCTGGAATAGAAAAATTTGAGCTTTTTAATGCAGCTATGACTCTTTCTTTGGCTTCGACGATAGCTTTGCTTGCAAGGCCAACTATTAGAAAACAGGGTATACCTGCACTGATTTGCATCTCTACAGAAATAAAGTCTGCTCTGAGTCCAGAGAGCATAGCTGAAAGGGTTTTGGAGTACATGAAACCAATTTTCACCTAAATTTAAATCAGATGAAAGGGGTCATTTTTCCGCTAATTTAATTTTTAAACTAGAGTCTTAGTTTTAGAGTTTTTCTTAGCTTCTTCGTAGTAAGGTAAGTGTGAATCCATTACTGATTTAGGAATGTCAATCAGTGAGTAGTTCTTAGAGTCTACAAACATTAGTGATTGTTCACCTTTACCAACGAATTGCTTATCTTCATTGAGGATTTTGTGAGCAATAGTTACAAATTTTCTGTTGTAATCCTTAATAGTTAAGTGAATTGTAACTTTTTCAAACTCTCGAATCTCTCTAAGAAACTTATGACTATATGATTTAGTTAGTATCAGGAATTCAGAGGTGTTGACATCAAACTCTGGCATTGTGTGAGCAAAGAACATTTCTCGGGTTTTACCTACCCATAAGCCATACATTGCAAAATAGACATTACCAACGGAATTGGTATCCTGGTAGGTTGGTGTCAGTTCATGAATAAATTCACCATTGAGTGTGTAGCATTTGCTAGAGGAAATCAATTCGGAGCCAGGAGGTAAGTCATAGGCTATCGCAGATCCTTGTAAATTTGCAGCAATATACTTGTTTGCTTCACTTGCAAGCTTATCATTGGTACTTGTTGAGCTTGAAATGCTTTGCTTAGGGAGCTGCTCTTCTGAACCAGTAGAATCAGGTTTGTTGATGCCGCTTGTAAGTAAGCCATATACTAGAGGCACTATAGAGGCAAAGCCCATAATGTTCATGTTCTGGCTAAAGTAACCAATTCCAAAGATGGAAATACTACACAAACTAGTAGAGAATAATTTCAGCGCAGAAAAGTTCATTGTACTCTTAGAGTTGACTATGACTCTTATGAAGACCACCGCATACATGATGAAGAAAGAAGCATAGAAAGCTAAATAGTACTCAAGCTCAAACCTGAAGAATCTAACAAGTGAGCTGTCGAACATGCCGACAAATTTACCGAACTCAGCAAAGTGCATAGTTATAGTTGCTGTAAGTATGCATAAGAAGAACCAAGGAATTGGTGAAGAGACTAGTTTGGGTGGGAAAAAGCTAAATATAATGCTTTTAGACTCTTTTACTAATGGTTCTGTATACCATTTGAAGGCAATATAACCACTATCAAAGGTTGCAAGAGATGCTATGCAAACAAAGAGTACGTAAGCATTTAGAATATTATGAAGTTCTGGGCTTGCAAAACTAATATCAGTGATAATGCTTTTGAAAGACATTAAGAATGAAAAGTTCTGTCCAAGAAAATCTGACTGAGAATAAGCGGATAGAGCTAAAATGCCATCAAAGACTAAGATACACCAAAAAATAAGTCCACCAACTATATAAGAGTTGGCTATTGAACCACCTTCTTTCTTTATCTGAATTGCTCTTTGCCAATGCTGAAGGTCTAACCATGGACCAAACATAAAACCTAAAATAATAGGAATCGACAATGAGACATAGTCAGAAATATTTGAGAATTTAGTTGCAGCTGGGAGTGAGCTTAATATGGAGAGATCTTTTATAAGAAAATCATTGCTGAAACAATAGACAACAACAGCTAGAAGAACTGTTCCTAAAACAGCGTGGCTATATTTGATTCTCTCTATCTTGAATTCTTCACCGAGAAATATAGTAGCCCCGATAAACATTACTGCAACCAAGAATGACAATATACCCAGTGGTAGTGTGACGTATTTCAGGCAGGCAAATAGAGTTAAAGTAATAGCTACGAGTTGATATATGAAAAATGGGACTTTGAAATTAGAGGCTTTAGCCAAAAATTTTGCTTCGTAGTTTTCAGCGGTTTCATATTTTTTAGCGATATATTCATTGAAGACACCGAATAAAGCTAAACCAAGTGCGTTTACTGTAACATAGGCTAGTAAAGCTTTGAAACCAAACTGTACTGTCATTTGAACTGAGAAGAATAGACCTATTCCCCAGGTCCAGGCAAGTGCAACCGAATTTCCCCACAAAATGTTTTTTACAAACTTATTAATCATAAGAACTTATATATGAATATGATAGCTTATTTGGGCTTTAATTGACTTTTATTCACGAATGGGTGTATTATTTTGATCTGTGGATATTCCATTTATAGATAATTCAATATATGAGAAGGTAACTAATCAGGTCACAAAAGAACTAGAGTCTGTTCAGAAATATGTTAAGGATCCACTGAAAAACGTCTAAAGTAACATTTTTCAACCCTTACCGAGGAATAAATCCTAGCTCAGGGAGCG
>JAKVAO010000033.1 GCA_022447685.1 Candidatus Caenarcanales bacterium
CATGACTGCTATTCAGCTCAAAACAAAACTCAAGCAAAATTGCATCAACTTTGTTTGCCACATATTTTCCGAAAATTAAACTCTCTAATTCAATTCCAAAGATGCAGATGGGCTTTTAAAGTTAAAAAGTGCTTCAAAAAAGCTTTAGTAGCTAAAAAAGAAATCTTTGAAAAAGATTTTGATGATCAAAAAAGACTAAAAATTCAAAAACAAATTAAAAATGATTTAGATCAATTACTGTTCTCAAAACGAGAGGATGAAAAAGAAGAAAGCCTTCGCTGGAGCCTTTTTAAACATAGAGATAAGTTGTTAACTTTCCTTAGGTTTAAAGATGTCCCCGCTGATAACAATGGTTCTGAAAGAGCGATTAGATGCACTAAAATTCATCATAAAATCTCGAACGGGTTTAGAAATATTGACTCTGCTCAAAGGCACTCTATTATTCTTTCCGTTATTGAAACTGCTAAGAAACACGGACTGAATTTGCTCCAGTCTTTCAAAAATCTCCTAAATGGTTCCTTGGTATTTACTTAATTCTTCATTGGGCTGAGTAGTTACGTTTTAGAGAGATTCTAGCAAGAAATTTGCTAATTGAGGTTGATAAATGAATTTAGATATAAATAATCTAGCTCGATTTGATTTTGATAATAATGGTCAAATGAGTGTTGCCGAAAGGTCAGCTCATGATGCATACGCTACGGAAGAAGATTTAACTACTATTGAGGGGAATCTTCGAGGTCTTCGTGATGATCTAGATATAGCTCAGCTGGAAAACATGGATATTAATGCCAACCGTGAGCTTGAAGTAAGTGAAATGGAGGCTTTCAATACTTTTACTAGAGAAAATAATCAAATTAATTCAGCAAATTATCCGCCAAGTAACTTTGAACTTGATCTCGATTTAGCCAATGCTTGGGTTGAAAATGATGAAGAAGGTTTGACTAAGTCTGATCTTGCATTTTTGACTTTGATGAAAGAATTCGGTTCAGAGGACATGGCAACTGCAATTCAGAATAATGCAGAACTTCAGTACGATGGCGATTCTATGACTATGAACTTCAATGTAGACGGAGTGGATTTTACTTTAACTACCAACTATGATTCTAATGGTGAACATCCTTTAAGTTCCATTCTCACTAATAATGAAGATATTAGTAATTCAGGCATTTACTTCAATGAAGAGGATGGTGTTGCCTTTAACCAAAACTATGAAGATGAAAATGGAGTTTTAATTGGTGAATGGGAGAGTAATAATTACAATCACATCAGTGAAAATGGCTTAATAGTTAGTGGAACCTCTGGTGGTATCAGCTTTACACGTGACGACATAGTAGATAATGCCAATTTTACCCAGACCAATGAAGATGGGACCGTATTGATATTTGAGGATGATTTAATCACAGGTGGTACTTATAATGACGGTACTAACTTCACTAGAACAAATGTTTCAGCTGATAATTTAAATTATACCGAAACTTATGATAATGGTGATTACACCAACGTTGAGGGCGGATTTATACAAAGTGGTTCACATCAAGGTACTACTTATACGAGAACTAATGTCGAAGATAATCAAAATTATTCACAAAGAAACTTTGATGGTACCTTTGTCAATGTAGAAGACGGTTTGATTAGAAGTGGAACTTATTCTAATGGCGTTGAATTTACGAGGTCAGGGGTTTCTGAAGACAATATGACTTATACAGATACCTATAATAATGGTTCTACTATTAATGTTCAAAACGGATTAATTGTAGGTGGAACCTATGAAGGGGGAAGCTACCATAGAACTAATGTAGTGGATAATATGAACTATTCACAAAGAAATCAAGATGGTACCTATATCAATGTTGAAGATGGTTTGATTAGAAGCGGTGTTTATAATAACGGAGTTAGTTTCAATAGAACTTATGCTGCTGATAATTCTACTTATACAGATACTTACGCCGATGGAACTTCTTTGACATTGCCAAATCCAGGCTTTGATCCTAATTCAGTCAATAACGGTAATGCAAATGAAGGTGCTGGAACTAAGACTGCAGAAGAGAATCTAGATGATCTCTATGATGTAAATGAACAGCTATCTGAATTTATATCTATGGATATCGAGCAAGAAGGAGTATCTGAAGCAGAACTTCAAGTTGATAGAGAACAGTTAATGGATGAGTTACTGCAATCAACAGATTTAGATTCGATAAATAGACCTAATCTAGTAGCGCAAAAAGAAGCTAGGGAAGCTATTGCTGATTTGAATGAAATGTTATTAGGAGATCTGGAAACAGAACTTGCTGGCTTAGAAAATGATCAAACAGAATTAGGTAGAGCTTCTGCAACTAATACTAGAATACAGATAGAAATGACAAGCCAGCTCATAGATTTCCATAGAGGGAATGCAGATTTCTACCAATCTTTACTTGACGCTTAATTATATTGCGGTCTAATACTCTAAATAAAAATTTAGCTACGAAGACACCTAAAAGTTAGAACTTATGGCTGCTTGATTTCTCATCTGACCAGATTCGCTCGCTTTTACCGCCTTCGCAGCAAAAATTAATTATAACTGATAAGGATCCTTGTCTTCCTTAACTTTTGCGGTTCTAGTAATTATAGTAACTTTACTAGGGCTAGCCTCAATTACACCGTCAGCTATATTAAACTTTTGTTCTTCTTTACTATCATCATAGTATGAGATCTTCATAGTTCCTGGGACTAAGTCTGATTTGATTTCAGCGTGATTCGGAAGTATAGTAAGTCCTCCCATAGAAGTTTTTACTTTTACCTTCTTTACCTGATCTGATACAAGAATTCCTTCTTGAGTTATAAGCTGAAAATCTAGAAATTTATTGTCTAACTTAATCACGATAACAATTAAGAATAGCATGTCCTTAAAAAACTTTCTTTTATGTATTACATTAGGGTAAAATAAGTTAATACATGCTCGGTCTGAATTTATTTAAGCAGCATGATAAGAAAAATCTAGCCACAGCCAAAACACAAACTGCTGGCTCCGGGATAAGCACGCCTGTAAATCCTTTATTAAATAATTCGGGTCTCAATAATATTCAGAATTTTTATCGCCAGCCTGATTTTTCTTGGCAGGAAGTTTCATTAGACACTTTGAAGCAGCAGGGTATCTATAAAAATGACGAGAAGAAGAAACTTAAAGGTAAAGAAGTCGTCCTAGATAGATTTACTATGGCAGATGGCAGTTCTATAGCTTTAGCTCCTGATCTCGGAGCAAATATTATGAATCTTAAGCTAGGTGATAGAGAGATTATAGAGTCGCCCCTGATGAAGAACAAAGCTGCTGATAACTATGTTCCAAAGATTCAAGGTGCGCCTCTAATCACACCACCGAATCGAACTCACGGAAAGATTCATATGCCTAATGGTAAGACTATTGATTTATTGCCTTGGCACAAAAGAATGTGGCAGAAACTGCCTTTCACCAAAAAATCTTATAACTATGATCACGGCAATATGATTCACGGTAGAGTTTATAAAAATAAATGGTCTTTAGACAAAACAGAAATGAATCAGAGTGGGGATTTGAAAATTACTTATAAATTTAACACCAAGGATGACCCTGTCTTGAAGAAGAAATTTGGTGAAGCTGAATTCAAGATCGCTTATATCATGACCAAAGATCCAGTTACTGGAGCGCCGAAGATGAAAACTGAGGTTGAAGTTACGAATACTGGTAATAAGAAATCTGCTAATCAAGGTGTCTATCCATTGGTGGGTCTTGGTTTTCATCCGTATATTAAAGTTGATAAGGGGGCGACTTTCTCTGCTCCTGTAACTCAACAGTATAAAGTTGATAAGGATCTGATTCCAACTGGTGAACTAATGCCTCCAGAGCAGTCACTGATTCAGACTGGAATCCCTGTGTCTCAGAAGAAATCTGGTCTTATCGATACTACTTATACAGGCTTAGTTAATAACTATACTAGTCCAGTAAATGGTCACAGCTTTGCTCAAACTACTATTAATCTTGCTAAGGGTGGTGTCATTAATGTTAATCAGGGTACTGATTTCTTTAATCATTTGACTATTTATAATGGTGATCCAGATCACTTATGTGTAGAGCCTTTGAGCTGTGCTGCTGATGCAAGTGGACTTCAAGCTAAAGGTGTGGCTGGAACCTCAGCAAGGTTCCTTCGGCCAGGAGAAACCGTTAGAGGTGATTACGCTATTGTTTATCAGCCTCAGAATTGATGGGTTTATCCTTACCACTAAACATAGCTTTAGCAATAGCTTTTTCTTGATTGTGGGTTAATTCATAAAGTCCATCTGCAAGTTTCTTTTCATTGTGAATTTTGAGTGAATTGAAACTGTTATTTATATCTTGGATATTGTTAGGATTAATAAATTCATCAGCTAAATTCAATTCATATTTAGCCCACTTTGGTATGTCCTCTAGATATTGACTATCTTTTTGAGCTTGCCAGTTTTTATCTAAATTTTCACTATATTCTGTGATATCTCCTAAAAGCCTCTCAGTTAAAGTTTTTTCACCCACTCTAGTGTTACTAATCATATTCTTTCCGTCAGGACTGGTATGCATAATAAATGGACGAGATTTGTTGAATGTCACAGCTTCATTTGAATCACTTTTAACTTGGTAAGGAATAAGAATTGCTTGATTTTTATTATCCTCTAGTCTAGATCTAAGTTTATTAACTAGCACAGGATTCAAATTACTCTTTTTTGTTTCATTAGTATTTTGCTGTGGATTACTTTTTTTGTGTCTCTTATTTCTTTTTCGGTTATTTTGCTTATTACTTAAAGCGTGATCACTTGTGCTGGTTTCTAGTTTAGATAATTTAAAAAAGCCATCAAATTTTAAAAAACCATTGAGAAGTCCAAAATCATTTCCCTGGAAGCTTTCAAGTTTTATTCCTTCTTTGGCTAATTCTTGTTTAAGAATCTGTGCTGCAACGATAGTCTTGGCTTCATTGAATCTACCCCAACTGATTTTTTTATCGAAGCCTATGTCTTGGTAGTAAGTGATTTCATCTTCTATCTTATTGTGTTTATTGTAATCAATACTGTTTTGCTTAAGATCTCTATCTCTTAGAATTTGTTCATTCTCCGGATTGGGAAAGCTATCTTGCAAAACTAGATACCAAAATTTATAAAAGTCTTCTGCACTTTGCTGCTTACTTTGAAAGAATGAAAAATCATTGCTATTACTCTGATTGCTATTGGCGAAGAAGAAATTAATCTCAGGAAGATTGTTTCCAAGTCGCTGACCAAGTTCGGTATTTTTTACTAAGCTTTCTCTAATATCTTTATTGATAATATCTTCTATATTTGCTATCGCTGTTTCAATCGTCTGAGATTTTAATCCATTCAGATTACTTTCTTCTTTAAGATTGATACCACCTCTATTCAAGTAATTTATAGTGTCATGAATTGAAAGCCAGATCGCATTTTGAGTTTTAGCTTGTTCTTGACTGGTATTATTAGACTCTTCAATAAACTGTTCTTTTGTTATTTCTGCTGCTTTTATTTCTTTAGGCTCTATCTGATATCTATCTATGAGATTATCTTTGTAGCTGCTAAGGAAAGCTAGTAGAATGACTAAATTTGAGTGCAATTTTTGTGTATTAGCAGTCTCTAAACCTTCTTCTAAGCTTGCTGTTAATGTTTCTTCTAGAAATGGTCCCATGCACATTCTTTGTCCAGTAGAGATATTTTCAAAATTATGAATTGCAATTGATTTTATATAGGGATTGTTTTGTAGATATCGCAAAGTGCCTTGAGTGCTCTCTAGGATATGTTTAAGGTTCTTGCTTATTCCATTTTTGTTAGGTATTCTTTTGTGCTTTGTTAGTCCTTGAATCTTATTCTTAATGGCAGAAATGATCAATGGAGCTCTGCTAACAAATTTAATGGCGTGTTCTCTTTCAATATCTTTTAGATTTTTTTCAGGGTTTTGAAGTCTTGTGTTAAAAACAAAATTTTTGTGTATATTTTTTAGAGCAGATTCTGCTCTTTCAACTATTTTGTTACTTAGGTGAGTGAGTATCGGTATAAGGTTAGATTCTTGCTTAAGATTATTGCTCAACTCTTCTGGGCTATTAATGCCAATTTCAGTAAAATCTTGCCTAGCTTGATCCTGTGTAAATTGTTTTGATGTTTCATTGCTTTTTTCATAGTTAAGAGGAAAAAAGTTATCGTAACTCCAATAGTTATTAACCAAGTTTTTTAATTCATTCCTAGTGGCTGGGTCTGAAGGCTTCTTCTCAAAGGCACTGAGTTCTTCTCTTAGAATTTTAAAATTCTCTAGAATCTGATTTAGATATATTATTTCGTTGTTATCTACTATAGATGAAATCAATGGTTCATTTATTCTGTCTAGTTTTCCATAGTCATCATAGATTTTGGTTAATACCCCTTTGACTTTTTCAAAGTCGTCTTCATTCGCTGAGAAGTAGTTTGCTTTATCTAAATTTGCTTTTGGGATAGGAGCTGTAAGACTTGTTCTTGGGTTTACTGGTTTTGGAACTCTTTCCTGTTTCAAGGGGTTTGAATTTGGCTGAAATTTTGGTGCTTCAAGCTTTTGAAGATAATATTCAGCTTTCTTTCCAGTCTCTTTTTTGATTAAATTCATTCGAAGATAATATCATTTTCTATAGAGGTTCGTTCTATTCCTTTTGATTAACTGATCGTCTTGCCGTTAAATTTTTTTTAGGGATATCAGTATTTTTTGTATTTGTTTGTTGATATAGTTTCGGCTTTCTTCAGTTGCCTGGCTTTGTATTTTTCTAATTTTGTTAGAGAATCTATCTAGTAAATTCTGAGATTCGTTAGTGATTTTATTTGCTAAGTTTTCAAGATCATATGTTTTGAGATGTTCTATCGCTGTGAATAATTTATCCAAGTACTCACTGGTTCTATTAGAGCTGTATTCATTTGGCTCTTGGTGATTTAATTCTTGATTGATTATATTTTCTAAGGTGTATTTGGCAAGCTTTGCTCTAGTTTCCCCTAAGTTTTCTGATTCGCTATCTTTGCTGGATACTATCGCTAAGAGTAAATCGATACTTTCTTTGTAAGCTTCTAAATCAATTTGTTTGTTCAGGAAGATTTTATTGATTGTATTTATCACCGTCTTTATTTGTTGAGGAGAGACATTTAAATATTGCTCGCCTGTGTGAAAAATTTGAAGTCCTGTTCTTGATGAATCTTGTTTTGCATTTTTGCTATTAGCGTTAATGATTTCATGAAAGTTACTTAGTAATAAATTATTAGTTGAGATTTCTCTCATATTCACAGAACCAAGCATGGAAAGATATTAGCGTATAAGCTAAAGACTCTTAATTTAAAATTTTTTCATAAAGTGGCATAAAATACTTATATGAATCCAGTTCAAAAATTATTTTCTTGTTTTTCTGATTCTAATACCCTTAAATTCCCCAAGAATTTTCTTTGGGGTACTGCTACAGCTGCGTTCCAGATCGAAGGACACCCTGATGAATACGCTCAAAAACTCTCAGATTGGGCTCAGTGGCTTGATAAGCCAGAGAAGGTTTTGCCATCTAACGGCAATGGCGATGCGGTGAAGCATATTGAACACCTGGAAGAGGATTTGGCTTTGATTCATGATTTGGGTGCTGGAGCCTACAGATTTTCTTTTAATTGGGCAACTATACATAGGGGGCAGGATGAGTTTCATGAAGAGACTCTGCTTTTCTATAAGAACTTAATCGAAGGTCTTAAGGCGAAAGAAGATAGTTCTAAGAAGCCGATTAGAATTTTTGCAACTCTAATACATTTTGTATTGCCTTCTTGGTTAGCTGATCAAGGTGGCTGGCAGAACCCAAACACGGCATGTGAATTTAATAATTACACCAATGTTTTACTGGATTTATTCGGTGAAGATATTGAAGATTGGATTACTATAAATGAGCCAAATATCTTTCTAGGCTTCGGATATGAGAGTGGTATCTGGCCTCCCGGTAAGACTAAGGACTGGACTGGCTACCTCAGGGCATATCAAGGCTTGCTCACGGGACACGAGCTTGCTTATAAAAGTATCAAGGCTTTTAACCCAAATTATAGAGTTGGGTTTTCCCAAAACATGTACTTCTTCCAATCACTACAAGAAGCCGTAGTTGAGGCTTTAAATCAAGATAAATCCAGCGATCAAGCTTCAGATAATCAGTCAAGTTCTGCTGTTGAAGCTGGGGCTTCAGATTCAGAAAAACCTGGGGAGAGTCAGGAAAAACTAGTGCGTAGATCTGACTTGGATAAGATTCCTACAGTAATTAGAAACCAACTTCATAATTGGAGTTTTATTGAATCCTGTCTAGAAATCGATTGTTTAGACTTTCTTGGGGTTAATTATTACACTAGATTCATCTATAAGTTCTCAACTATCGCAAGAGATCCAGCTAATCCTGACTTACTTTCTGATCTTTGGGGTAACTTGGAGAAGGCTCCTGCTGATTATGTCGATGCTTTTACTAAAACTAAACCCAAGTACAACTCTTTGGGCTGGGAAATTTTCCCTGAGGGCCTCTACAGGGTGCTTGCAAGTCATAAATTCAAGCAATTGATAGGTGATTTGCCGGTTTATATAACTGAAAATGGTTATTCTCATATAGAAAAAGAAGATAAACTGGATTTGGAAGATGATTACCGTGTTGATTTCATAAAAAGTCATCTACAGGCCTTGCATAAGTGTATGAATGAAGGTTTAAACTTACAAGGATATTTTTATTGGAGTTTAATTGATAACTTTGAATGGGCACTAGGTATGGACCCTAGGTTCGGATTAATACATGTTGATCAAAAAACTTACAAAAGAACTCCCAAAAAAAGCTATTATTACTATTCCGAACTTATCAAGCAAAACGCAGTTAAGCTCGGCTAAAGGGTTCCAGATAATATGAAAATAATTATTTTTTTAGGAATGGAACAATTTTTTCATCAATTTTGAAGCAATTTGGTGATAAACTAGAAGAACAACAGATCCATTTAGTGTTTTAAATCGAGAAAATAGTGGTATAAACACTATATATATGGTCTTTCTGTTGCTAAAAGGAAAAGCATGGTAGCAAACGCAAAAGATCTTAATAATATTAATAACGTAGATAATTCTGTAGAGGCGAAGATGCCCGAAGAGCAGAAAGAAGAAACTAAAACGCTTGAACGTAACTTATTGAACGAGAGAGCTCATTATAAGCCTTTTGAATACCCACAATTTTTTGAATACTTTAAACTCCAGCAACAGGCACATTGGTTGCCTACAGAAGTGCCTATGGCAGATGATTTGGTTGATTTCAAAACCAAACTAACTCCACAGGAATCTAATCTAATTATTCAGGTACTCAGATTCTTCACTCAAGGAGATATCGAGGTTCAGAATAACTACAATAGTCAGTTAATCCCGATTTTCCCTAAACCTGAGATCACTATGATGCTCACTTCGTTCGCTGCGATGGAAACAGTTCACGTATGGGCTTATTCACATTTGAATGATACTTTGGGATTGCCTGAAGTTGAGTACAGTGCTTTTCGTGAATACGAAGCGATGAAGAATAAATATGAGTATCTTCAGAATTTTAAAGTAGATACTAAGCACGACATTGCTAAGAATTTAGCTATATTTGGTGGTTTCATGGAAGGTATTGCGTTATTTGCGAGCTTTGCGATTCTAATGAACTTCCCGCGTAGAGGACTATTGAAGAATGTAGGTCAGATCATTACTTGGTCTATTCGTGACGAATCTCTTCACTCTGAAGGTGTTTGTGCCTTGTTTAGAGAATACATCAAAGAAAATCCTGAGCTATGGACTCAAGAGTTCAAAGACGAGATTTATCAAGCTTGTGATGAGATGATTGAACTTGAGAATCACTTTATTGATACTTGTTTCACTTTAGGTTCAGTTGAAGGTTTGAAGCCTGAAGATGTTAAGAAGTATTTGAAGTATATCGCTAATAAACGTCTATCAGACCTTAACTTAGAAGCTAAGTATGATGTTGAAGAGAATCCATTACCATGGATGAATCTTATGGTTAACGGTAAGGAACACGCTAACTTCTTTGAGACCCGTGCTACTGAATATGCTAAGGGTGCGATTATCGACGATTGGGATGAATAGTCTGTTATCAAAATATTTAAACAAAAAAGAGAGCCACCAGGCTCTCTTTTTTGTTTAAATATTAATAAGTATTAAGCTCCTAATGTAAGCCTATTAATAGTATTTCTTCTGCCTATGGCATTCCATGGCTTTACTACATATTCATTCCAGTTATTACTTAAGCTAGTTAGAATACCATTGTTTTTTTCATAAACAGGAGTTTCTGGTTTTGCATTGATACTCGATGGTTTATGCTCATCATGTTTGCAACATTCTTTTTCATTATGCTCTTTATCTAATTGTTCTATAGAAAAAGGTTTTGGAGGAGGCGGAATATTAATTTGTCCTCCATTATTGTTAAATATATTTATAAGTCTATTTTCAGCTTCAGCGTCAACAATTTTATCTGATACGAACTCTCCAGTCTGGTATGGGGAATAATCAACTAAAATGGTGTAAGCATCCTTTAAGGATATATTTTTACCATCATCGCTTAATTTTCTTAATCTAATGTCGACTTCCCCAGCTGTTATTGCTTGATCTGGATTATTTTTAGAGTAAACTTGCATCAATAGATCTACAACATTATTGTAAGCTTGATTTTCTCTGTTTGTTTGACTTTCTTTAACTTCTCTTGTTTGAGATACTGCTTCTACCATTTTTTAATCTCCTTATATGTGTATGTATTTTGTGTATCGGTATTACAAAGAGGTTGTGCGAATTATTTTGATATTAAATTTTCTTAGCAAGAACCCCACCATTGCGGCGATTTAATTTAGGTCCTTCGAAGAGTTCGCACCCAGCATTGGCAAAGCCATCCTTAGCTATGCGAGCTGAACTATAAGTAGATATATAAGCTCCAGTGTTAGCCGTATTGACCACGTCTTGGATAAATTCCTCAGTCCATAATACCGGGCAAGATTTAGGACTAAAAGGATCAAAGAATACAGCATCGAAATAGTTATTAGCTAGTGATTTTACTGAGTTTCTAGCATCGTCTAGAAAAACTGTGATAACGAGTTTTTCCTCTTCATATTTAAGAATTTCACTACCTTGTTCCATTTTTGGAGCAAGTTTACTTAAACTCGTTAACTTTTTGTGAACATCTTGGTAGTTTTCTGGAATTTCTAGTTCTAGAATTCTTTGAATGATTCCAATATCGCTTTCTAGAGCTATGATTTCAATTCTTTGTTCTGGATTTATTTCCCATATCTTCTCTATAGCTACGCCAGAGTTATAACCCAGCCCAAAGCAGACGTCCAGGATTTTTATTGGTTCAGAACTATTGCTTGATTCAGCATTATTGTCAATATTTCGTAGATTTATGGTTTTCTTGTCGTAAGACTTAGCCAGCTCGACAATTTTACAAGCAAGTACATGCTTATGCAAAGCCTCAGTATAAGCACCGATTATCGAATGATAACTTTCATTGAACTCAAGGTTTTTGAAGCTGATACTCCCGTCTTGGGTTTTTTCTGTAAGGTAAATATTCTCTTCTGCCATAGTTATTGAACAGTAAATAGATAAATATTTACAATTGCCGCGATTAGAATACTTGTCATAGTTCCGGCTGTGCCTATTACCCTGAAGTTGAAAATATTTTTCTTTCTCTCGAAATACAAAAGGCTTGCAGCGTGAGATATTCTTGCTAGGACTAAGATTAATGAAAGGATTTGGACTAATATTAAACTTGCTTCTTGAAGATCAAGGCAGATTATTAACAACAATGCGAGGGGTACATGTTCAGCGAAGTTAGACTGGGCTCTAATGGCATAGCTTAATTCTTCGTTTCCAGCATCGCCTATAGCGACCTTGCCTGCACGGCGAATTCTCACTACATTAATTACTAGAACTACGTAAAGAAAAGCCAATATCGATGCGAATAGAGCTGAAATCATAGCAATATATTAGCACTCAAATAAAAAAGCTGGGTACTAATAGAACCCAGCTTGTACATCTAAAATTTAAAGATTTAACAGATTCTAATCTCTGCCTCTGATAAGAGTTGAAGTTGAGCTACCAACACTAAGATCAGCAGCAAATGCTTCAACAGCAAAAGTTGCATTTAGAGTTGTAGCAGCAGTTTCTGTTAAAGTTAATGTTGCAGGAACTGCTAGTCTAGCTGATTCTGGAAGTGGTGTAGTAACGTCAGGGCTTAAAGTTACGTTGAATAATGGAATTCTATCAACTATTGAATTATCAACTTTTACTAAACCTGTAAGTACTCCTTCATCTGTATCTATAATGAAATTGCTTAATTCAACTACAGTTGTATCGCTACTTAAAGTTAATCCACCAGTGTGGAAAATCTCAGCAGATGCGTCTTCCAAATCTACCTCAGAAAAGTTAGCAGGGAAACGAGCAACACCTGACTTGATACGAGTTGGCTTGATTCTCCCAAGACCAATCTCTAAAGTTTCTAGAGCGCTCACAAACTCTGAACTTAATGTCACACTAGTTCTTCCGCCTTTATAGCTGAAACTAGGTGCAGCGCTTACTTTGACAGCAAACAATAATAAAGCTAAAATAAAAATCTTTTTCATAAATAATCTCCTTATGGATTAGATATCAAACTAAATTTTCAAATAAATCCACTTATTATTTTAGCTGACAAGTTTTTAGTATCAAACTCATGATTTCGTGTCTAAAAAAGCTATAATGTAATTTTGATGGAAATCAAATATCGTAGAGTTTTACTTAAATTAAGTGGCGAAGCCTTAGTAGGTGAAGGAAGTTTAGGAATTTCTCCACAGATCATAGATAGAATCGCTGAAGAGATTTATTTGGTTTCTAGGCTTGGTGTCCAAGTCTGTATCGTAGTCGGTGGTGGTAACATCTTCAGAGGTTTACAGAAATCTACTGAGCTTGGGATGGATAGAGCAGCTGCTGACTATGTAGGTATGCTCGCAACGGTTATGAATTGTTTAGTACTTCAAGGTGTGCTTGAGAAAAGAGGTATGGCGACTCGTGTGCAGACAGCACTTACTATGAATTCTATCGCCGAGCCATATGTTAGAAGAAAAGCGCAGAGACATTTGGAGAAAGGCAGAATAGTTATATTCGGTGCTGGAACTGGTAACCCATTCTTCACTACAGATACTGCGGCTTCATTGAGAGCAACTGAGATGGATTGTGATTTACTTATGACTGCGAAGAACGGCGTTGATGGGGTTTACTCAGATGATCCTAAGAAAAATCCAGAAGCTACTAAGTATGATACTTTGAGCTATGACGATATTATTAATAAGAATTTGAAAATCATGGATACTTCTGCTATAGCTCTTTGTAGAGACAATAGCATCCCTATCGCTGTATTTGATTTTGCAAGACCAGGAGCTATTAGAGATATAGTTTATGGTATGGAGATTGGGACTTTAGTTCAGAGTCCTGCTGCTGTTGTTTAGTTTAGTAGCTAGAGGGTTTAGGGTGTTTTAATCACTAGTTGCTGCATATAGTACAGTAGCTAATATTATTGCAGCAGTTCCATTTAGTATAATTTCATACATTGTCATTTTCCTTTTTATTATAGACTATTCGTATAATTAAGAGTGTTAGGCTGGAGAGGGCTTTTAATGATTCGAATTTTAGTTCTTGTGTGGAAACAGTTATATTGTTTGAGTAGAACTCATTAAATAAGATACCAAAATCTTTAATTAACCAAGCTACGAAAGTTAATATAACTAAATCAGTAAAATTAGCTGGGAACTTTTTTCGCATGTTTTAATTATGCGATTTTTTAATCTTGGAAATGAAAAGTTGCGCTTTTACGCAGATATAGATAATTATGATTCGATTAAATCAAACTATAGATCTCCCTCTACTTATCTAATACTGAAGGTTGTTGAATTTGATTATTATTACTTGGCTTGAAAGGTGATAGGATTCCTAAAGCATATCCTGCTTGCTTAAGCATTGTATCTAAAGGTCCAAATGTTTCACCTAGATTTAATCTACCTGACATGAATGCCTGACCTGTTTCTTGTAGATTATTCATTGTTGTTGTAAAACCCTTTTTCAGATTCTTTGGTTTTAGCATTTGTGCAGCTGATCTAATAGAGTTAGTAGTATTTTCTAAATTCATTATAACAACCTCCCAGTTATAATTTTGAAAATTATCTATATAAAGGAGTCAATTATAAATTTTGATAAATATTAGTTTGTTTATAAAGCAATAAAATTCTTCAACAGCTGTAAACCAGTCTCTGAACTTTTCTCCGGGTGAAACTGACAAGCAAATAAATTCTCACCATTCCAGATATGACTTACAAAGTCTTCTATATAATTAGTTTCGGCAACTTCTAATTTAGGGAAGCGTTTACGCATACTCTCGCTAATATCAGCATCCTTGCCGTGAGCGCGATAGCTGTGAACGAAATAAAAATCACTGGAATTTGGAATATCCTTGAAAAGTGGATTCTGACTATCTTCTTTGAGTTTTACTTGATTCCAACCCATATGTGGAATTTTGATTTTTTCATTTAGATCTGCTTGTTTGATTTTAAGGAAATCAAATTTTCTAATCGGCATCTCAAAGACATTAAGTCCATCTACTATATCGAGCTTATCTTCTTTTGAGCTTTCAGAGCTTGATGCAAAAAGTACCTGCATACCTACACAAATCCCAAGAAATGGAATACCTGATTGTGATTTTTGAACTATAGCATCAGCAATATTAAGTTTGTTAATTTGCTTCATTGCAGTCCCGAAGCTACCTACACCAGGGAAAATGATTTTATCTGCTTTTAGAATTTCTTCTGGATGCGAGCTTCTATAAGTATTTGCTCCAATATACGTGAAGGAATTTTCAAGACTAAAAAGGTTGCCGCCACCCTGATAATCGATTATGCAAATATTATTATTTTGGCTCATGAACAGAGTAAATCATAGCATTAGCCTGGCTTTTTCACAAATTCATACTTTTTGTTTTCTAGCCAGGATATTTGGTTTTTATACTTGATTTTGGACCAGTATTCTTCGCGGTAAAGTATTTCTATTACTTGACCATCGCTTAACTCAAATAATTCTGGATAACCACTATTATTACCGGCATGAGTACTAGTAGAAGTACTGGTGACGAAGGCGTAATCTTTGAAATATGATACGTAGCTTACATATGCAGCATTTACAATGGATACTGAGAAAAGTAGAATACTGAAGTATTTAATGAGCTTGATTTTTGATTTTCTGAAAATTAGGAAAAGTAAATTTAAGCATAGCAGTATGATCAAAGATTCCCCAAGGTTAAAGAAAAGAAAGTTGAAAATTGATTGAGAGTTGAAGTTTTGTAGGATTTTGGTGGTGTGCTTAATGTTGCTATTTAGTTCAGGATTACGAGGAATCAGTAGTTTTGCTCTATTATAGAATGCTAAAGCTTTACCGAAGTTTTTCTGTTTGATTTGCGTGTTTGCAAAATTGATCATGAGGTAAGGATTTTCTGGATATTCCTCAAGCATCTCCTGATAAGCAGTGGCAGCTAAATCAAAGTCATTTTTGATGTAATATCCCGCTGCTTGATTGAGTTTACCTTTATCCATAGATTGATTTAACTTCCTTTACTATCTTTAAAGCCTTTTCTTTAAGTGCTTCATCTGCTAAATCGTTATTGTTTGATTGTATCCCATAATTCATTCTATCGGTATTCTCGATAAAAAGTTGGATTCTATCCTTTAATTCAATTGCTTCTTCATGGATTTTATCGTTTTCTTCATTAGTTTCCATAATTAACTGTTCAAGTGTTTTTACTTGTTGGGAAATTTCAGAGAGGCTAAGGCTTTTCTTGATGGCATTTTCAATTTGGGTAATTTTTTTGATACTCGTTTCATTCTTGTTATTAGCGAAATTGGCGTGGAAAAATTGATAAATTTTCTTGGATACTGTGAGCAAATTAATCAGTACTAGTAAAAGCAATAAATAAAGATTGTCGATTTTGAGTTTCTGATAATTCAGTACACGGTTTTCGTCTATAGCTACTAGATCACTGAGTTCTGCTTTTTTAACTTTTCTTTTTAGGGTTTTGATTGGTTCACTGAGACTGTTGTTCTCGCTATTATTTTTCACTTTGTTGTGATTGACATCAACTAGAAAATCACGAATCTCGTGTCTTTCATAGGACTTATTAATTGGGTTGAAGTTTATGATTTCTTTAGTGCTGATCTGGAATTTCTGCAGAGAGTTCTCTGGAATTATCGCTGTGGTTGACTCTACGTTGAAGTATTCAAGACCTTTGTTGATTTCTTTGTGGATATCATATTTGTCTTTGTATAGTGAGTATTTATCAGAGTCTTGGATGAAATTATTATTGATATTGTTAGGATTACCGTTGCCATATATAGAAGTTGATATTACAGCGACATCATTTTTGTCGATTTTAGAATTGAGAATCGAGTGGTTTACTGTTAACTCACCAACATAGCCTGTAAATCCTGCTGGAGCTGGCTGTGGTAGATTTTGAGCTTCAAACTCAAGTGAATTAGTTTCTACTGCAACAGAATTTTCATTACTAAAGGCTCTAGAGAAGCTATTAAAAGGATCAAAAGGGTCTATTTGAGCAGATTTACCTATAGTAATCAAATCTAATTTCGCTGCTGGAACGCGGTTAGTGCCAGCTTTGATTGGGAAGAGTATAAATGGAATTTCATAGACGAAGTATTCATTGCCTTCATAGAACTCTCTGTATTCCTGAGTTTCTTCTACTCTTTTGTGGATGAAGTCATTTAGATCAAGGTCTGGAAGACTGATATTTTTCAAAGTTCCTCTATGATAAATTTTTAACTTCAAAAGAATTTGCTCGTTTACATAGGGGTTCTTATTGCTGACACTGAGCCTAGCGAAGAGGTTTTGGGCTTTTTTTCTGGGATTGTAATTACTTCTGTTATTTGAGTTATTGGTGTAGCCATTATTAGCATTTCTGGGGCTATTTCTAGATGAGCCAGCAACAACTCGAACTTGGTAGTTTGCATTGTTTTGAGTGACATTGTTAGATTTGATATTGCTGATTGGGAGATTGATTATCCCTGTTTTTTTGAATTTTAGGGTGTAAACTTTTCTTTTACTTTTTTTGATATTGCCATTAATGATATTGACGCTAGAGCTGCTGGCTTCACCGATAACATCATAAGTATCAGTATGAAGCGGGAATTTCAGATTGTCAGTCGTAGCATTATCGTAATCTATGATCAGATCTAAGCTTTCATTGATTCCGACTTCTTTTTTACTGAGACTGATGAACAGCTCTGCCTGAGCGACACTTAATAGTGAAGACAGGAAAAGGCATAATATTAAAATCAATCTTGAGCTTATCTTCATGTATGATGCGCTATATAAAAATTTAACACTAAATTTTCATTTCTGCGATGCTTTTGGTGCTGGAATAGCCTTCTTCAAAATTTATTAATTTAACTTCACAGGATATTTCTGCTGCTACTTTAAATTCTGGGCATTTATCGAAGTTACTTAGGTCATAATCCCCGCCCTTGGTATAGAAATCAGCGTTTATTTCTCTTAGAAGTCTTTCAGCTGTGCTTTTTTTGAATATGATTACATGATCTACAGGCTTCAGGGCATGTAACAGCTCTGCTCTATCGTGCTCGTTATTGATTGGGCGGCTGGGTCCTTTGAGGGCTTGAACGCTGCTATCTGAATTTAAACCAACTATTAGTAATGCATCTGGAGCTATAGCTTTGGATGCTTCTAAGTATCTAAGATGACCAACGTGAAGAACATCAAAGCAGCCATTGGTGAAGATTATCTTCTTATCATTGCTAGCTAGGAAATTGCTTAGTGATTCTTGCTGGATTATGGACATGTTTTTAATTTTAGTAAAAATTGGGGGTTCTTGGGGTGGTTTAAAGTATTAATACTGAAATTTGATATATAGGATATGTATTTGGTTAAACTTAGATGATATATTGAAAATTTTAATTAGTGATTTGCATGTTGAGGCTACAATGCGGTGGTGGATTAATGCTTGTCTGTTTGATTTTATAATCGGTAACTCAGATAGACACCATGAAAATTGGGGTGTTTTGAAAACTAGTGATGGTTGTTATAAAATGGCACCTTTGTTTGATAATGGAGTTGCTTTCGATTTTCATTTGAAAGAGTGTGATCTTAAACATATGTATAATTTTATTGATACGAGAGTGAAGTATCTTAAGGAATATAAATAGGTAATTTGCAAAGCGAAAAAACTATATCAAATATTGTTAAATCAAGATTCCTGTATCTAATTTGGAAAAATGAGAAATCATCGAAGCACTTCATTGTTGGTAAATTATATGAAGATAGATTTGAATATTTAGATAAAGACAGTTTGAAAGAATCTATTGATAATGGTTTTGAGGGGTTCCCTGCTTTTGATCTTGATAAAAAATCTCACGAAAATGCCTTAAAAGTTTTTATGAGGCGTTTGCCTCCAAAGAATAGAACTGACTACGATAAATTTTTGTCTTTATACGGTTTAGATATTAATCTCGATTCAGTAAAGTCAATCAGTGACTTTGAATTACTTGGTTATACTGGAGCTTACGTCTCTGGTAATTCTTTTCATTTAACTAATCCTTTTATTGATATTGAAGCACCATTTGAATTTGTTTTTAGAGCTTCTGCTTTTAATCAATATTCTAAAAATTTAGAGGATCACCTAGAAATTAATTCTCAGCTATCTTTGAAATTAGAGCGTGATAATATTTTTGATAATAGGGCTATTCAAATAGTGTACAAGGATATTCATATAGCTTATATCCCAAGAGGATTAATAGATTCATTTCATTTTTGGCTTAAGAGAGATTATAAGATTAATCTTTATACCTATAGGATTAATGGAAGTTCTTCATATCAGTATCTTTATGTTTTTGCTGAGTTAGGGTGAGATTAGTTTTTTTGTTTGGTATTTATTTGCTCATTGTTAACTTTTAAGTAGAGATCAATGGCTTCAGCTATTTTCTTTAAAGCTTCTTCCTTTGTATCACCTTCGCTGATGCAGCCAGGCAAGTCTGGAACTAAAACTGTGTAACCACCTTCTTTTTGGCTGATTAGTTCAATGAGTATCTTTGAACTAATGTTCTCATTACTAGAGTTATTCAAGTTAGTTTTAAGTTCGACCATATTTTACCTAGAAGTCATAACATTAAGGTTGCGTTTTAGGGTGTTAAGCATTAAGTATGTGTTATCTACATTAGTAGAAATTAAGGAGGCACTGCAAAACAAAGTTTTGAGTGGCGACTGCCAGGTAAAGAATATAAAGGATCCGTTCCCTGAGCTAGGATTCATTCCTCGGTCGGGGTTGAAAAATGTTACTTTAGACGATTTTTCAGCGGATCCTTAAATACTAAAGTCTACTTAGGACTCTAGATTAACATTAAGTCAAGATTCAATGTTAACACTAAGCTGAAATGATCAATTAGTTGACATAGTAATTCGAAAAAATGAAACATCTTTATTAAAACAAATTCTTGCATTTAACCTCCATTAATTATAACGAGCTAAGTTTAAAGCCCAATTCTAATAGTTGTTAATCATAATATCATATTTTAAACACAATGCTTAGTTTTATTTGTTTTGTGATATATTGTTTTTATGCAATCAATTTACAAAGATCTCACTAATAAATTCAGTTTATCAAAGACATTAAGATTTGAACTCCGCCCTTATGGTGAAACAGAGAAATCTCTAGATGAATTTAAAAATCAATATTATAAAGATCTTGTAGAAAGAGATTTAGAAAGAGCTGAGGATTATAAGGTTGCAAAGAAGCTTATTGATAAGGCACATCAAGACTTTATTAATTCAGCTTTAGCTGAACTTACTAAGCATGATTTGAAAATTAATGAGGCTTTTAAACTTTATAAAAAGACTAAAGTAACGTTTAGTGGTGATAAGAATAACTTAAAAGCTAACCAAGAGTTTCAAGAAGAAAGAAGAAAGAATGTTAAGGAATGGGAAACGCTACAAAAAACTCTGAGAAAACAAATTTGTAAGTTGATTTTTAATAGTAAAGAGAAGAAGGAACTATTTGGTAAGGAAGTCATAGAAAAGGTTTTACCTGAAAAGAATCTAACAGGTGAGGAAAGAAAAGTTGTTTCAAACTTTAAAGGTTTTACGACCTACTTTTCTGGATTTAATCAAAATAGAGAAAACATATATAAAGATGATGGAAGTACAGCTATAAGCTTTAGAATAATTAATGATAATTTACCAAAATATTTTGAGAATATTATTGATCTTGAAAAGATAAAAGCTAGTCATAAAGAATTGTTTGATGACTTAGAAAAAGATTTTAGTGATGAATTAAAACAAATAATGAATTTAGATAATTATTTATTATTTACTTCTCAAGAAGGAATTCAAATCTATAACAGTATTTTAGGAAAAGATTTTAAAGATGAGAATCAGAAAGAAGGTTTAAATCAGAGAATTAATTTATATAAGCAAAAGAATAATCTGAAGATAAATAAATTAAAGCCACTATTTGGTCAGATTTTAAGTGATAAAGAAGAGAAGAAAATTGAGATGATTGAAAGTGATCAAGAATTAATAACTACTCTTAAAGATTTTCAATCTAGGGCTATGCTAATAAAGGATAATTTTTTAGAGTCTATAAAAAATATTGAAAACTCATCTAATGAAAACCTTTTCCTCAAATCAATGCATTTGCAAGATCTTTCAGCTAAACTATTTAAAAATTGGTCTTTTATAAAAGATGCTTTACTTGCTAATGCTGAAAGTAAGCTTGGTATAGAGAATGTTGATAAAAAAGAAGCTAAATTAATAAAAAAAGCTTACGATAATTTTAAAAAGAATCTAGAAGATGGCAATAAAGATAAAGCAATTTATTATTCTTTTGCTGAAATAGAAGAAGCCATTAGATTCTATATATCAAGTTTAGATAACTATGAAGATCATGGCTATGTATCATTAAAGAAATATTTTTTGGATTCAAAAGATTTAGATTCTGATATGAGCCTTGGTGAGCTTATATTGAAAAATACTGCTGAGCTAGAGACTAAAATTTTAAGTTTGAATGAATTAAACAAAAACAGAAGGTTACCAAAGAGTGAAAATGACTTAGGTGGCGAGGGGTACCAACAGGTAAAAACTATTCAGGACTATTTAAATTCTTTTATGAATTTAATTCATTACTTTAAACCTTTACATTTAGTGCATAAACGTGAACTAATCTCAATACCTGAGAAGGATGCTCACTTCTACGATGACTTTGAAAAAAGCTATCTAGAGTTAGAGGAACTCTTGGTTCCTGTTTATAACAAGGTCAGAAACTATGTTACTAAAAAGCCTTATAAAAAAGAAAAGATCAAAATAAATTTTGATAATGGTCATTTACTTAGTGGTTGGTCTGTGAGTAAAGAGAGGGATAATCTTGGAACTTTGTTTATTAAAGATGGGAAATACTATTTAGGTATTTTAAATAAAAAGCATAATAAGATTTTTGACTTTAGTAATAGTGAAACAGCTTATAAAGCTGAAGCTAAAAATGGTGAAGAAGCTTTTCAGAAGGTTCTTTATTACTATTTAGCTGGTCCTAATAAAATGCTACCAAAAGTATTTTTTGCTAATAGCAATCTAGAACGTTTTTCAGCAAGTGAAGAGATTCTGAGAATTAGAAATCATTCTAGTTTTACAAAAGGTGGAGAGCCTCAAAAAGGTTTCGAGAAGAAAGAATTTAATATTCATGATTGTCATAAAATGATTGACTTTTATAAGGACTGTTTAGCAAAGCACGATGACTGGGCTATTTTTAATTTCAAATTTAAAAAAACTTCAGAATACCATGACATTAGTGAATTTTATAAAGATGTTTCTGATCAAGCTTATCAAATTAAATTTTCAAATATAGGTAAATCCTACATTGATATATGCGTTAAGGAAAATAAATTATTTTTATTTGAAATTTATAATAAAGATTTTTCTACTGAGAAGAAACCTGGTGGGAAGGACAATCTTCATACTATGTATTGGAAGGAAGTCTTCGAGCCGTGGTTGCGAGGTGACTTCTCGACTCATAAGCTTAATGGAGAAGCAGAAATCTTTTATAGAGCTAAGTCGATAAAGCTTTCTGATACTACAATCCATAAAAAAGGTGAACTTGTTAATAACAAAAATCCACTTAACCCTAAGTCTAAGACTCTAAATTATGAAATCATAAAAGATAGGCGATTCACTCAGGATAAATTCTTTTTCCATGTACCTACCTCTCTCAATCATAGAGCTGGTGATACTATAGTCCCTCGCTTTAATGATGATGTAAACAACCTCATTAAAAATAATCCTGATGTGAATATCATTGGAATTGACCGTGGTGAAAAGAATCTTCTTTACTACACAGTGATAAATCAGAAAGGAGAAATCCTTGAGCAAAACTCTCTGAATATAATTAAATCGACTTATCGTGATAAAGACGGTGAAAAAACAGTAAAATTCGATTATAAAGAGAAACTGGATGAAAAAGAAAAAGAAAGACTAGAAGCTAGAAAGTTCTGGGGAACTATCGAAAATATAAAAGAGATTAAAGCTGGCTACTTATCGCATGTTATCCATAAATTAGCTACTTTAATCTTGAAATATAATGCAGTAATTGTGTTAGAGGATTTAAACCTCGGCTTTAAGCAATCTAGAATTAAGGTTGAGAAGCAAGTTTATCAAAAATTTGAGCATGCTTTAATTGAAAAATTGAATCTTTTAACTTTAAAAGATGAAAAGTTGATTGAAGAATTTAGTTTATCTGACTCTGGAAGAGTTTCTAGTCCTTTACAATTAGCACCAGTCGTTAAAACTTTAAAGGATATAAAAAAACAGACAGGAATACTTTTTTATGTGAATCCTGCTCATACCTCTAAGATAGATCCTTTGACTGGCTTTGTTAATTTAGTAGATTGGAGATATAAAAATAAGCAAGAAGCTAAATCTTTAATTTCTAAGTTCGATGATTTTTATTATGATTCTTCTAAAGATTTGTTTTTTATAGAATTTGATTATAAAAAAATAGCTCCCAAAAAAAATGCAGGTAGTAAAACCAAGTGGAAGCTCGCTACCCATGGTGAAGAAAGACTTTTCTTTAATAGTAAAGAGCGTCAGGCAGAGTCTTTCAACGTTAATGAGAAATTGAAAGAACTTTTCAAATCTAATTCTATAGACTTTGAAAATTCTAATAACTTACTTGAAGACATTTTACTAGATGAGCATGATGCAAGTTTTTATAGTAACTTCTTGTTTAATATGAGATTACTTACAAGTTTAAGACATAGTGATAGTAAGGAAAAAGATTTTATCTTATCTCCAGTTCATTCTGAAGATGGATTTTTCAATAGTGAGGAAGTTAGAGAGAAGTATTGTGGTGATATAACAAAAGCCCCTCTCCCAGTGGATTCTGATGCAAATGGAGCCTATCATATAGCCCTTAAAGGTCTCTATTGCTTAGAAAAAATTAATGAAACAGATTATGGTGAGAGACTAGATTTGACGATAAGCAACGATGAGTGGTTTAACTACGCTCAGGAAAAAGCTTGTGGAAGTCAATATACCAATCTCGTATCTAAATGATTTCATATTTTGTCCAAGGTCAATTTACTATCATCAATTGTATGGAAATTTTGAGACAAGGCTGTATCAAGAAAATGATCAAATAGAAGGTATTCTTGCCCACGAAATAATTGATGAGCAGAGGTATTCAATATCAAAAAAAATTCTCCAAGGTGTTGATGTTTACTGCTCTAGATATGGAATTCATGGAAAAATAGATACTTTTGACATTAGCAAAGGCTTATTAACTGAACGTAAGAAGAAGATCGTGACTCTTTACGATGGTTATATTTTTCAAGTCTACGCTCAATATTTTGCTTTGCAGGAAATGGGACACAAAGTTAGTAGCTTAAAACTTTATAGCATGGACGATAATAAAAATTATTATATAAAACGCCCAGAAGATGACCCTAGAAGGCATTTTGAGTTTGAACAATTAATCGAGAATATGAAAAATTTTTGTATAGATGGAGAAAATTTCTATACAAACCCAAATAAATGTGAAAGATGTATTTATAAAAATTTGTGTGATTATTCAAAATGTTAAGTTTACCTGACTTTAAAGAAAAAACTATTATTTTTGCTTTCTTGAGCAGGGAAGATAGGCTGAATTTCAAAAACGATAATGTAGTTATTAGAAATAATGGAAAGATTATTCATCAATCTAGTTGCTACCGTCTTTTTGCTCTATTTATAGTTGGGCATACTAGTGTTACTACTGGATTGATTCATCGAGCAAAAAAATTTGGCTTTGCGATAATCTTTCTGACTCATAGCCTAAAGTATTATGCTTCTTGGAATGCACAAACAGAAGGAAATACTTTACTCCGTGAAAAGCAGTACAGGTATGATTCTCCTGAGATAGCAAATTATTTAGTTTTTAATAAAATAGCAGGGCAAATAGATAATTTGAAGCAAATGAGGATGAAAACTAATGCTGTAAATGGTGCAATTCAAGTCTTACAGCAATTACAAAGTAGATTAAATAGCTATGACTTGCCCCTAGAGAGTCTGCTGGGTGTAGAAGGTAATGCTTCAAAAATCTACTTTCAAGAAATGTTTAGAGATTATAACTGGACAGGTAGAAAACCTCGTGTGAAGCATGATCTTATAAACTCCTTAATGGATTTTGGCTATACTTTACTTTTCAATATGGTAGAAGCTTTGCTTAGACTATATGGTTTTGATGTTTATAAAGGTGTCTATCATAAAGAGTTTTATCAAAGAAAGTCTTTAGTTTGTGATCTAGTAGAGCCTTTTAGACCATTGATAGACTACCGGATTAGAAAAGCATTTAATCTTGGTCAAGTTGATGAGAATGATTTTATGAAAATCCAAGGTCAGTACAAACTTTCATGGAAAAACAGTAGCAAATATTCGAGTTGGTTACTTAAAGAACTTATAGATCATAAAATTCCAATTTTTCAATTTATTCAGTCTTACTATAGATCATTTTTAAGAGAAAAGGAGATTCAGGATTATCCTGTTTTTAAGAAAGAATGCTTATAGTTTCATATGATATTTCTGATGATAAGTTGAGAACTAAGTTTTCTAAATTTCTAGAGAAATTTGGTTATAGGCTCCAATACTCAGTTTTTCAACTGAAACAAAGCCCAAGTTTATTAAATAATATAATTACTGAAATTAATGGGCGCTTTAAACCTAAGTTTACTCAAGCTGATAGTATTATTATTTTTGATCTTAGCCAACAATGTAAAGTTCATAAATATGGCTATGCAAGGAATGATGATGAAGATTTAATTATAATCGGGTAAAATATTAATATGTCTTTTATGCTTGGGTTTGCAAACCTATAGTCTTAATGAGATATTTTACTGTTTGATTAATGGATGCTTTTTATATTAGTGTTGATTTAGTTGGTAATTTGTTGATTGAGACCCTAGATCTGGAAATTCGTCCTTAAAAGATATATCAAATTTCTACTAATGTAGATTTGTGTCCTTTTGTTTGATGACCTCACCTTAAAAGATATATCAAATTTCTACTAATGTAGATAAATACGAAGCCTAATACACATAAGCCCTTAAAAGATATATCAAATTTCTACTAATGTAGATTACAAGATGTCAACCCCTCGAATTAGGAAGCCAGTTTATGTAGAGGAATAATATTATCAAGTCCAGCCTCAGAATTAGACTTATCTTCAAGAGATTTTTTGTTAGAAAAATCTCTTGAAAACTCCATGGGAGACATTTTAAGAGCAGAATGAATTCTCTCAGTATTGTAGTAATGAATTGTTTGTGCCACAGATTCAAACAACTCACCGGGACAATTTAAATTCCTAATCTCACCCAAATCTTCTTTAAAACCTCTGTAGTAGGACTCTTGAAAGCCATTTCTCCATGGAGATGCTTTAGGGCTCATAGATATCTTGATTTCATATGACTCTAAAATTTCTCGATAAGCTCTACTCCTATACTCTGAACCTTGGTCTGAGTGGGAGATTGAAGGTACATTTCCTGTATTCTGTACAGCTTTGCGAAAAGCTTCAAGAATAAAATCCGTATCGTGAGTGTCTGATAAATTCCAGCCTACTATTTCTCTAGTAAAGACATCAATATATGTACAGAGATAGTAATCCTTACTTTGAAATTTAAGATAGGTAAAATCAGTTGCCCAAACTACATTTGGAGCTATTACAGATAAATCTTTAGTTAGATTGGGGATCTTGATT
>JAKVAO010000034.1 GCA_022447685.1 Candidatus Caenarcanales bacterium
TTTAAACTTTTAACCTTGGAGCTGATAAAACAAAAAATGACAAAATTTGGAATTTACACAAAATATTTTACATTACCCTTGGCCCAATTACCCACTCTGTGCAAGATTTCTCATCTCATCTAATGCAGATTTGAAAACACCATGGAAATTATGTTTGTCTGGATCAACAATGAAATTATAATCTAAATCAGCCCTTCTTGGATTTGCAGTCGTTAGTCCTAGACTTATAGCTGAAACTTCAAGAGCATCCTTGATATATTGTTTAATATTCTCAAGCATAGTCTCATGCTGAGCTGGATCGGCATAAAGTTTTTCAAAGAAACGTTGAAATTTATCTTTTCTTCTTAAATGATCTTTTGCATTAAGTGCAGGGTTCATTCTGTATTGAGCAACATCAGTCGCAATTTTCTTAAAAGTTTTCTCTACTTCTTGATCAGCTTCAAATTGTTTGAGATCCTCCATGTTTCCATCTTTGTGAATATTCTCATTTTCCAGTTTTTCATGGTTTGCTTCTAGTTCCTTTATAAGGTTAGATTGTTGAGCGCTTAAGTTTGTTGTAGTACTTGAGTTTGAATGTTTGCAAACTCTTTCATTATCGATACAAGCTAATATGTAAGAAGGAATAATACTTCTTGCACCTGCTGGACTTTGGATATCAAACTTCTCTAAGACCTTTCCATAAAAGTTAAATGCTTCTGTAAAGATCTTTGTCTCTTCTGCTAATAATTCTCTTTGTTGTTTTAGTGATAAGGCTACCCAGTTAGTAGAATTATGAGTTGTAGTATAAAATCTAACAAGTCGTTCATACTCTTTTCCTATTTCTTCTAATTCTGTTTTCGTCGTTTCCATCGTAGTGCCCGTATGCCTTACTCCTGCCGCAAGTGGGGTTACGGTAAATGTTTGAATCGCGCTTTGCATATGAGCTAATAAAAAAGTGAAAGTGCTTATATTATTAACTGGGGCTGTAAATAAATTATCTCTGTATTCAGTTAATTTGACTTGTCTCATCATTTCATAGATATCTTGTTTGTCTTGAACGGAGACACTGTCTATTGGATTATCTTCAGATAAGTGCTCAAGAGCTATTTGTGCGAAAAGAAAAATATCATCTTGTAAATCGATACCATTTTCTTCGTAGGAAAATTTATACTGGTCAATAGAACTGACTAACATGTCTCTGAATGCGAACTCTGGATTTGCTAAAAGCCCATCAGAACTTACATTAAATAAACTTTCATTTACTCTGTCTGCTTCTTCCATTAACTGATTAATCTCACTTTCTGTATCTATGTCAGCATAAGCAGTATCTGCTTTGGTTTTTACTTTTAGAAGATTATCTCTTATTTCTGTAGCGTTATTTCCTAGATCTTCATAGCAAAATGTAATTGAAGATTCTAAGTCATCTGGGTTCGTTATTATGTTACCTGTTGAAACACTTCCTATCACAGATGCGATTTGATTAATGCTATTTACAGTTAGGTTACCATTGAGTGATCCACTGGCGTCGACTAAGTATTTAAGTGGAATAGTTATCTTTTCTTCTTTATTTACATATTCTTCGCCTCTTCTAATAGCCTCATTTAGTGCAGGAATAACATCTTTAACGGAATCACTAACAGCTTTAATCTTTTTCTTTTCTCTAATATGCTTTGTTACTTCTTTTTGATAATCATCTAAGTGCTTTAAATACTTCTCAACAGCAACTTTATGATTGTCCCCAATCTCTCTTTCAAAGGGCTCTCTATTGGGTCCATTTGTATTTCCAAGAGGGAATAAAATATCTTTTATTAAACTTAGTCTTAATTTCTTTAATTCACTTTCTCTATTTTGAGGGGTTGGTAGCGCAAGGATTTGATCTATAGTTAAAACATTTTGAAAGTCAAACCCTGCTGTGGAAGCTGGATTGTCTGTGATATCAAATTCCTTTGATACTGTCATCTTAAAAATTTTTCTTTGAATATCTAAAACTTCATATCTTATTTTTTGTTGATCTTTATCTGTCCATTCAAAGTCATCATAGATTTTAGGATCTGCAAACCTAAGGGTGGTTCTCATATCTTTTGAGACTTTCTCCGTTAATTCAGATGCGAGTTTATCATTACCAAGCAAATTTTTTATTTGTACATAAAAGGCTCCTGTGAATTCATATTCACCTGTATCTTCTTTGGTGATTGCTTTGATCGTCTTTAAATCACTTGGGCTGTCGATGGAATCTATTAAACTACTAATACTTCTTAGTTTTTCTAAATCTCTAGAATCTTTTCCTACTTCAGAGTACTGACTATTATCAAATATAAGCCTTTCTAGATCATTCTTTCTGGATTGTTCTTTAGGACTTAAGTTCGTAACCCCTCTTCTATTTGCCATTAGATTTTTATCTAAGTTTCTTTTAATTAATTTTTGGGCTTTATGTTGAACTTCTATTAATATTTCATTGCTGTCATCGACATCGATAGCTGGAATTTGTGGAGTTCTTTCACCTAAAGTCACTATTAATTCACAGAGCTGTTCTTGTGATTTCCTAAACTCAGGATTACCTGCATTTGTATTTAATAGCTTACTTTCTGGATTCAGAATCATAAAGTCTAGTAATTTATTTAATTGATCTAATTCCCCTCCATCTTTACTTGAAAGTTCATCTAGTGGGTTCGGATATACTTTATTCGGACTATGTGGTCCTAGAGAAACCTCTTTCGGGTTTTTAAATGAAAATCTTTCTTCCTTATCTTCTGGAACACCTTTATTTGTTTCATACTGCACTTTACCCTCACAGAGTTTTGAATGCATGTTACTAATAAACTCTCTTTGTTGATTAAGTAATTTTATTTTAGAATTGTTACCAATAGGCATGATCTGGTTTGCACTATTTACTGGTGCACGAGAGACCGTTGGTAATTTTCTTTCAGCGAGTAGTAATTCTCCAAGCATATACTTATCTATTAATACAAGGTAAATTGTTTTAACTATTTGATAACAAAAAGCCTGCTAAATTTAGCAGGCTTTTTAGGTTTGATGATTAGGTTGAGAGATTTTAAGCTTTCTTCAGTTTACCAGTCATGGCAGCATCTCTTAATGCATTGAAGAAGTCACCTTGGAAGCCAGTAGGCATTTCACCTTCTAGTTCTTCATTCCTCGTGAAGATTTCTTTAACGGCTTCCTCTGTTAGACCTGTACTTTGCATAAGTTCAGTGAAACCTTTAACTAATGCATTCTTTGCTTCAGTTTGCCATTCTTCATTTAAGCCACTTAAGCTAGAAATATTCATAGTCGTTAGAATTTTATTAATGCTAGTTTGTGCACTTTTATCTTTTTCTGGAACATCAAAAAGATCTTCAGTCTGGGATACTGCATTTGTGAATTGCTCATATGACGATTCAGAACCTGTACCTGCGTATTGGAAGTCTGCAATACTAGAGGTTCTCGTACCTAATATCTCACGATCCAGTGTCCCTTGAATATTTACTGCGATAGGATCCTTAGGATTTTCTGCAAAGTCTGTAGCAATATTATGAGAGAGTTCAACTAATTTAGATTTTAATAAATCTAGCCTAGCATCTTTAACTTTTTCATTATTGAAGTTATTAGAACTATTATATGTTTCTTCATTTAGAAGTCCATTGGTTGACTTCTCTAAACTTAGAAATGTCGCAATCGACTGGTTCTTGCTGCTGTATTGCTCTAATGCGTCATTTACATCTTTCAAGATAGCTTGAATATCTGCAGTTCCTCTTAGATTACCGCCACTAACAAAGGCTGTTCCTGATAAGTTCACAATAGGTCTTGAACCTGTGCTTCCTATATTGCTATTAGTAGCAGCAAGCTTACTGTTTTGAGCGATTAGTTTACCTTGGTTCTCAATGTCGTCAGCTTTAAGTTGAGAACTTGCAAGCCTAGCTTTATTCCTCAAGTTTTCGAAAGGTGAAGTCTTTAATAACTGATTACCGATTTTAGAATCAAGCATAAGGTCACCACTCTCTCTATCGATTAAAGCTTCTGAAACAACGGCTTTCGAGGTATTAGCAATTTTCATATGCTTAGTCGCAAATTTCTGAATATTAGAAAACATTTTCTTTTTAATACTAGTTAAACCATCAGAAACTTGACTTAAGTCACTTGTAGCAGTTGGAATGATCTTTTCAGTTAGATTGCTAACAGCTTTTACATCATTAGAATTTGCTGGATCAAACTCGACTTCTTGAATATCTTGATCTGCAGTTTTAAGAGAGTCTAGAATGCTGTCAATTTGATTGTCAGTGAAGGTTCCACCTTGGCTAAAGTTTAAAGTTCCAACTTTTTCTGCATCTAATAATCCTTGAAGACCATTTATAGAACTAGGAGCACCTTCTGCCACTGCTTCTAGGAAATCAGTACTGCCGGCAACATCGTAGTCAAGATTAGTTGATTTATCATTCAATCTTTCAAGAGCTGTTAAGCCTCTAAAAGTAGTATTGAATGTATGTTTACCTGCTCCTGGTACATCATATTCTAATTCAATGTTTACAGGAGTAGGAGAAGGGCCACTAGTATCATTTAATTCACGTTGTCCATGATTTCCTGAGAAAATAGCGGTTGAAGTAGTGTCTAATTTCCTATTAGCGTCAAGCTGAAAGTAAGTTTTTGCATTCTTTATAGTAGCTGTACCTAATTTACCAGTTAGAACTATATCGTCATTACCGGCTTTAAGTTGCCTTGTGATCTCTTCTTTAATATTATCTTCTGCTGTAGTTTTTTGAATTGGGGTTTTTGTTGCTTTAGGAAGTGCAGCGTAGATACTATCAAGATCATTAAATGTTAATAAGGTGTTACCAGCTGTAACTTTGGTTGCAAGCAAGTTGGAATCTGCGTTATGAACAGCTTCCATAACATTTGTAATCTGTTGACCTGGATCTAATAAACCTTGAACAGCCTTTAACCTACTGCTAACAACTTTAGCTAATAAATCTCTCGTAAGTAATTTACCATCAGCACCTGATTTTCCTATTACTGTAAGAGGAACTTGTTTAAATACAGGGTTCTTACTACCAGGGTCAAATTTATTTAAAGTGATTTCTAATGATTTCAGAGCATCTAAAGCATTATCTACTTTCGCTCTTTTCAGACTAATTTCATTTACGGTAGAGAAGTATGAATCTGAACCTTCAAAGGTACGCTTCATATTTTCTTCAACACCATTAGGTCTGATCGCTTTCATTAGTGATTGCATAGCTTTACTTGCTAAACCTTTTAGACCAGCTACAGACACACCTAAACCAAAGTTAGAACTGATAGTATCAAAATCTTTAGTTAGAGTGTTATCGATATCATCAGATGTTGCTTTGACAACCATTTTTTGGGAATCTTTAGCTGCTTCTCTAATGAATACTTTTTGGATTCGATCAAAATTATTTCTTAAAGCATTGTTCTTAGATAAAATATCTAATTGTTCTTTATTAAAAGCTCCAGAAGCAATTTTCTCTAATTTAGCTTTAGTATTAGAAACTATCATGTTTGCAAGTGGGTTCTTACCTAATTTTTTGAACATTCTACCCCAGAGGTTAGTAGAGGAAGTCGCTCTAACAGAAGTACTTCCATCTTCAGCTTCTGTTACTTTTAGTGACTTAGAATCTATATCACTAGAATCTACTGCACCCATAAGTTTAAGAGCGCCCATCATTTCTTCTTCGTCATTCTTAGCGCTTAACATCGCGATTACACTTTTTACTTCTCTTGCATCGATAGCTGGGTTATCGAAGTAACCAGGTAAAAGAGTCTTTAAGTATGATGTAGCATCTTTTTTAGCTGCACTAATTAAAGGATCATTATCTGGGTTTTGAACTTCCCACATCGCAAGAGCGATAGTATTAACCTTAGTCGCTAACTCGTTCTCTTCTTTACTTTTAGGATTTAAAATCGTAGCTCTTACGCCAGATTTTTGGTCAGTAATATAATTAATACCAGTTTCAAATAAAGTCCTAACATCTTTGATGGCATCTTCGTCATCAGCGAGGACTTGGATATTTGTAGATAAGAAACCATTTTCGTTTTCATCAGTTTGGAAGATGTTTTTCGCTTCAATCTTCTCAACAGTTTCTTGGAGCTTATCAGTTGTTGCTGATGTTTGTTCTTCAGTGTAATTTTTCTTTTTATTTTCCCAATAATTACCACTAGTATGAATTCCAGTCGGCTGACTCTCTTTAGCAGCATTGGTGTGTCTTTCTCTGATTTCAGTTAAGCTATTACCTGTTGCACCGTTTATTTCTGTACCCATTTCATCATTTCCTTTTAAATTGAGTTTAAGTGTCTCTAGCTTTACAAAGATTTACTCTTTCGTAAGTTGATAATTGAATCTTAAAAATTAGATTGACTCAATTTACTTCAAAAATTATAGCAATACTAAATCGGATATGTCAATATATTATTAAAGAAAAATAAAAAATATTTCAAATGTTAATAAAAATATAGGAATATTGGGAACTTTTTATCAAATAAAAATAAAAAAGAACTATATAGTATTACAGATTTCTAGATATGTAGAGATGGTAAGAAAAATATGTCACTAGAATTTTTAACAAAATATGACGTTACATCAGCTAATGAAGAATTAGCAAAAAGAAAACAACGTATAAATAGAAGTCCAGGTGGCTATAATGATCAAATCCCTGGGCCTCGATCTAAGGATGCTCAAGCTAGAAAAGAACTTTACAATAATAAAATTCAAGAACATAAAGATGTAATTAATGATTTTAGGCAATCCTATGTAAAAGCTCAAAATGCTGCTTCTTTATTAAGAGCAAAAGATATAGTGGTTAATAACCCTGATAAATCAGGTAAAGAATTACTTGCAGAGTTAAATCAATTCCCTGGAATAGTAGAAGCGTTAAATGGAAGCTTCGGTGAGCTTAGTGAAAATAATATAGAAGCAATTAGAACTGAACTAAGTAATGAAGAATACGGTAAAGGGTTCGGCATAGAAGTTTATGAAAATGATAATGCAAAACAAGAAGGTAATTTATTAGAAAGAGCAGTTGCCATAGACAAAAAGACGAAAGTTGCTATGGAGAAATTTTTAAAATACTTAGATTCTAAGGATGATGACCTTAATGAGACGAATCTTGATTTATGGTTAACTAATAGAGATTTAAAGAAAGAGAGTTTTGATGTTTTTTCAATCTTAGAACTTCTGACTGAAGGTAGTGCTGCGAAGACTGATACTCTTTTCTCTGAAGTTCAGACTAAAGCTGTAGATCTGTTAAATAAAGCTACAGATAGAAATAGAACTTTAAATGGTTCTAAAGCTTTCGATGCTGATGAAAGGTATATAAAAGAATCTGATCCAGAAATGGCTTACGTTGAAGCTTTTGTTCATGCAAGATCAGATGCTGAAGCTTTAGATAATTTAACGAAGTTAGTAGAAGCGAAAGATAGATCTTCTAGTAGAGGAGGTAAAACTGGTTTCCATATAGTTTCTTCTAAAAAGTTTTATGCAGATTTAGTGAAAGCTTTCGGTGGTAATCAGCTAGGTGAAGCAAGAGCCTTACAGTTTCAAGAAAAACTGATGAAGCTAACTAATAATTTTATTGAAGGTTCTAAAGCTGATAAAAGTGATTCTAATAGTAGTGAACTTAATCATAAAGAAAAATCTTTACTGAAATCAGGTGCCTCTGGAGCTTATAAAAAATTAATAGCAGCGCAAGTAAAGCAGTATAAACAATATAGTGAAAATACCACTAGGTTAGAGTTAGAAACTAGTTTGCGAAATTTAAATTTATCGACTACCCAGCAAGCAGATGTCGTTACTACATTTAACAGTCTTTTAGATATAGTTTCTAACGACCGTGATGGCCTTGTAGCTAAGCATTTAGAGGGAAGTAGTAGTGATACTCAGACTCTCGTGCAAAATTACTTAGAAGAAGTGAAGTTTTATAAAGCAAAAATCGCTGCTTTAGATCCAGGTACAGATGAGTATAAAAACATGAATGAAGCTTATGACATGATGGAAGTTGCTTTAAATGACGCTCTTTCACATGAATACGGGCAGCTTGGTGATAATTTAAGAAATATTATAGGTACGACTATCGGCAAGCATATAATTAAAGATCCTGAGCATGATTCTTATAATATCGCTGATCAAACTTTAGACCCTATCTTTAGAGAAGTTATAAATGGTGAGATTCTAAAAGTTGCTAATGACAGAGGAATTACGATAGGAGCTGTTAACAGGGCAAAGCATGAAAGATTAGAGAAATTTATTGATAATTTAAAAGCTAGATTAAGCGTAGAAACAGATCCTGGTAGGCAAGTTAGAATGCAGAATCAATTAAGTAAACAAAATGAAATTTATGCTGCACAGAAAACTATACTCGATTTACAAGAAGCTCAAGGCTCTAAAGATTATGATGCTCTCAGGAAAGAGCATAGTACTTTATTTGATAAAATTAAGCAGTCACTTAGTGAAATTTTAGAGTCTGTCTATTCAAATACCGGTTTTATGTTTGATGGTCACACTAATCAGACGCAAGTATTTATAAATAAAAATAATTCAGATCGCTTAAATAAGCTTAGGGATGGTAATAATAAAACAGCTTTAGACGAGCTAGTTATATCAGCTTATGAAGGTATTAATTCTAATAGAAGTCAGATTAATTGATCTTAGCAACTTTAATTAAGATTTGTTTATAAGACTGTCAAAGAAATTAATGTATTTACTTTGTATATGATAAGGAGTAAAGATATTGTCTTCTACAGCAAATAATTGGCAGTTCTGGAATGCGGAAAGACCGCATCCTCTTCGCCGTTTTAAGAAAGCTGGTGAGCGAGTCTTCTCTGGTATCGGCAGAAACATTAAAGGTAAAGTAAACGAAAGAAATATGCAGTATCAAAGAGAGATGAGTCTTGATGCTGATTCGACTAAACCTAATGAAGCAGCTGGTGTTTTAGATGATTTACCAGCAAAGCCTGAAGAATTAACTGTGATTGATATAGAATCAATCTTACATGACTTAGCTCCCAGTAAAGGTGATGGTAGTAACTCTTTTAATTACCAAGCACAAATTTTACTTCATGAAAATAGAGAGGATGCGATTCGTATCCTTGCAACTCTGGCGTCACCAAAGAATTTTAGTTCTTTAGATAATGAAGATAAAGAAAGAGCTGAAGCTGCAAGAGATGTTCTAAAAGCACTTGTGGATAACTCTAAACAATATCCAGCGAATAATAAACTTTTTGGGATTATAGACCTAAATAATAATGTTATGCGTAATGAAGAGGTCTATGACTATTCTCCAGAGGAAATTTTAGGCTCTGATCCTAATTCTGTAGAATATTTTGAAAGAATTCATGATTTCGTTGATAAACGTGTAAGAGATGATATCCGTTATTTTGATGATTTTGCAAAGAATACAGAAAAACAGTTTAAAAGAGTTGAAAAGCAATTGAACTCAAACTTTTATGCAAAAAATGGCTTTTTAGGTAAGGGTGTTAGAGCTAATCATGCTGCTGGTTTAGGTACAGTTATGGCTGATGAAATGAGATTTTCACTAGGGAGAATCTTTACTGATCATGCTTTCCGTAAAGGGCTTGAATCACAACCTGGCGGGCAAGAAGTTTTATCAAAAATATTCAAAAAAATTGGCACTGGTTTAGCGCAGAATGTTCCAGTAGAAGGCTTAAGAAGTAGGCACTATACAGCTTTTATAAAGAAGGCTCAGAAGTTGCTTGAAACTGCATCTAGTGATCCTAGCTTTGATAGTGCTAGGCAAGATTTAATAGATTCCGTTAGAGATAACGCTGAAGCAATTCAGAAACTTGAACTAGATGTTCTAGAGGCAAGGCAAATATACCGTGAAAATAAAACAGATCGTAACTATAATACACTTCAAGAGCTTAAAGATAATCTAGAAACTATGAAAAGAGAAATAAATGGTTTTTATAATTCTTTTAATGAAGGTTTAGTAGCTTTCGGTGATGATATTAACGTTAAAGAGCTGTTTTATGAAAAACTCTTCGGTGAGTCTGATAACCCAGATGATAGGCAGAAAGCTTTATCTAAATTTCTAGGTATTGATAAAATTCATACTGAACTTTCAGTTATCCAGCCAGCTGAGGTGAAAGCTAATACTCCGCTTACTGGTATCGGTCAGATGAAAGGTTTTGCTTTAACTGGCGTAAGAGATGATTACCAAAAAGCAAAAACTAAAGCAACTGAAGCAAAGCAAACATATGATAATTTGATATCTTCAGCGAACCAGCAAGAATATCTGAGAAATATTAATAGTAGTATAAGTGCTGGAAGTCCAGTGATTTTAGCTGGAAACAATATCATCGAGCAGAACTATAATGCATTGGTTTCTGAGAAAGTGACTCAGTTAAATGAAATTACAACATTTACTCATGCTCCTAGTCCAAGTGGTAACACTCCTGTCATTAATAGCATAGATTTAAATACTATAGATGGAATTAATGAAGCGGTAGTTAAGATTGAAAAACATATACGTGAATATGAAAATGATCCAGATGAAAACAGTAGAGCAGCTAATGGTGATAATTTAGAGAGGTATCGAAAGCTAAAATCAACTCTTGTTGCTTACTCTAATTGGGATGAGGTAACTGGATTGCGTTTGCAAATATCAGGTTCTCAGGCAGCACTTGCTGAGTTTCAATTACAAAAAGATGGGCAAAGTCAAGTACACCGAGCAAGAGATGCGTATGAAACTAGTCAAGCAGAGCTTGAGCAATATGAAGATTACAACTTTGTTCAATCTAAGTTAAAAGAGCATGCTGATAAATACTTTAATGGTGATCCAGATTTAGGATTGACTGGGTTTAACTTACAGATTGGGAAGTTTGTTATCGCGATGGAGCCAAGTCAAGAACAATTTGATAATCTACAGTTTGATCTAGAAACTATTGCTGATAACCAATACACCGCAGCAGGAGATTTTCTCGATAATATTTCAGAGGTTATTGTTAAATTTATTAACCAATTCATTTTAAATATGTTTGGAAGTGGTAGTCAAGAAGCTTAATTTAAGGAGAAATTAATGGCAAATTTGAATTTCATTCAAGATACTGTTAAAAGAGTAGATGAGCAAAAGAAAAAAGAAAGAAGATATAAGATGGCTATGTATTTTCTAAGAAACTATGATAAAGGCTCAGAATGGTTAATTAAAGAGAACTTAAAGCTATTATATTTTTATAAAGATTTTGACTTTGTTCTTGAAGCTGTTAAGAATTTACAAGAAAAAGTTAAAAGTGATTATCTATCAAAGTATATCGAACAGTTTTTAGATGGAACTTTAGATGTAGACGACATTATTAAATCACAAGAGAAAATGGCAAAGCAAAAGGAAATGAAAAATAACTTTAGATCACGTTTGCAAAGTCAGGAAAGTGAAAATGATGTCGCAAATGACATGATTAATCTTAAAAATTTCTGTCAAAAACAAGTTCATTAAAACATTGTATATACAGGTGAATGGCACCATTTGGTTAAAATATGTTCCAAGGACTTATAGCAAGTATATCGACCTATACCCCGAAAAATAATATAGTCGGTATTAATACTTCTGATCGTGAAGAGGCTTATGAGTCTGCACAGAGAAGAAAAAGAACTCCAGAAAATTCTTGGGATCAGTTAGGTTTAAGTCTTGATAATGAATTAGTTTATAAAGGTGAAGAAACTTTTGAAGAATTAATAAAGAAATCTGGCGATAGAATCGTTAATGATGCTAGCGCTATGTTTAGGCTTATAGGTGTCGCGATTTCTAAACATACAGATGCTCACCGAGATGAAGCTAAGCGTGCTATCCAAGACGTACTTTATGCTAAGCAGAATCAACCACTTGATAGAACAATCGCTCTTTTAGCAAAGGGGGTTGAAAACCATTCTCGTGAGAATCAACTTTCGGTAGCTTTTGATTTAATTGAAAGTTTAAACTTAAATAGTTTTTCTGTTGATAGTGCAAGGATTGAGCTTAAAACAAGGCTAGAGTTAAATGGTCCTGTCGGTGAAGCATTCCTTGCTTATGGTAACCAATTAATCAATTATGCTCTTGGTGGAGATGGTAAGGAATTAAAAGAAGATGGAGAAGGTTTTACAACCAAATTTGAAGAGGTTCAAGGCTTACTTAAGGCAAATCCACAGCTAGCTGCAAAAGCAGCTAGAGTATACTCACAGACAGCAGATAAAATTTTCAATGAAAGTCCTCACAGCAATCCAAGTAATTCATATAATGGTATTTTTGAAACTAGCTTGAAAAAAGCTTTAAGCTATCCTGTTGGTCACCCTGAATATAATTCAGGTGTTCAGTCTTTCCAAGACACTGTTAAAGATCATGTCGAGAGAAGTACAAGATCTCAAGTGGAAATTAATCAACTTCAAGAATTAAAAGCAGATATTAAAAGGCTAAGCCCTTCTTTGAAGTCTCAGGCAAGCATTAAGAAAATTCAAGATAAAATAAACATTCTTCAGCAAAGTTTGCAGGAAGATACTAATAATTTTAATGAAGCAGTTGACCATTTAGGTTTTAGTTTAGCGAAAGCAACCTTAATCACAAATAATCCAAATGCTACTGGTTTAGAAAGATTATTCGTAGAGGCACTGGTTAATGAAACTAATGGTAATACGATAATGAAAAGCTTACTCTCTGATGAGCAATTAGAAAATAGTGTCGAAGCGATAAAGGGTAACTCTGGAACAAGTGGTCTTGAACAAAGTATCGTTACTATCAGTTCTGAGCTGCAAACAGAAATTAATACTTTAAATACTGATCTTGCAAGTCAAGAAGCCAGTTTTAACTCGGCATTCTTGATTGATGATCCTGTTGGAGTTAATAGACAAGCTAAGGCAAGAGATTTGCTTGATGGTATTGAGCTTGCTGAAGGGGAAAGAGCTGAAGCGTTAAGAACGGAATTAAGAACACGAGTGCAGGATGTTAATGCTAATTACAGTGACTCTGAATTCAAATTACTTCTCTATGATTTTCTATTAAATCAAAGAGAACTCGGCGTGAAGTCTATGATCCATAATGAAAACCTGGATTCTGTAAATCCTTATATCTTAAAAGATCAAAGTCTTGCTGAATTAGAAGAATTAAGAGATTTAAATAAAAGTATTATAGAAATTTCTAAGCAAAGAGATGATTTGAATAGCTATGATACTGAGTCACAGCAAATAGAATTACGTCAAAATATTAGAAATGAATTTTTATCAGTAGCAAGTCTTAAGTTTACTCAGGTACTAGGTTCATTCGTTTCTGATCAAAATGCAGATTTAGTAGTAGATGTAGTCCAAGAATATGGCGATAAGTTAGTTAATAGACTTGAAACTGCTGATTCTGATGCCACTATCTCAGGTAATTCAGTACTTAGTTCTGGAGAGGCATCTAGCCAGTCTCTTTTAGTGGCTATAAAAAGATTTTTGAAAATAATATCAGATGTTTTTGATTCTAAGGGTTAATAAGGAGTAAAATAATATGAATACAGATCAACAGCTTGCAATGTTAAGACAGAAAAAAGATATTGAAGAAGGTAAAAGGACGCTAGAAAGAGAAAGTTCAGCTAGATACGTATTAAAAAGATTATCAGAAGAAACGAATAAGTATCTTTTAACTAGGTTAGTTAAATATTGTTTCTTTATTTTAGATTTAAGCTTTGTCAGAGAAGGTTTGATAGATATCTATAGAACGACTAAGCTTGATTATTTAAAAGAAATGATCAGAGATTTACATGACGGTAAAATTGATGCTTCAGATATATCTGAAGAAATTGACTTCTGGGATAATGCTGATAGAGTTCATCAAGAAGCACGAGAAGAAGCTCAAAGGGAATTTGAAATAGAGTTAGGGCTAAATGATGAGTTGATTAATCTTGATTCTCGTACTCATTTAAATAAAATTTATTATAGTTAAGTTTTATAGAATATATTTTGTAAAGGAAGTTAAGTAAAGATTTAAGGTAAAAGCTTTAATATCTCTTTTGCTTGTTCGGGGTCTGTTATATATTCTGATTTGAATTTTTTTCCTGTTGTAGTGTTACTAACCCTTACAGGAGTTACGCGAAACTCCTGTAAAAGTGGAGTTTATGACTCCAGTGCCATAAAATTATTTCTGGTTGGTTAGAATCTATGGTAATGATGTCCTTTTCTTGAGCGTTTTTAGTATCATTTGTGAATAATTCTGGATGGTGTGAAATTAATTCATTGATGATTTTTTGCTCTAAATCAGTATGTGGTGAAAGGGTTTGAGCAATTCTTTTGGTGTTTTCTACCTGATTATCTGTGAATAAGTGACTGTATAGTTCCTTAAATTCACTATTTATGCGGCTTCAAGTTCTGGTGCTAGGGAGTAGCTATTTTACTCAGAAGGTCATCTGATAGACTACTGAACGGTATATATTGACCATCATTAGAAACTAAAAAACCTGGTTGATCTTTCGTTACTTTATATTGGAACTTACCATTAACTTTTTCTTTTGGTATAACTACTACTGCTTTTTCAAACTCTGAGTTAGCAAGGTAGATGACATCTGCTACTGTTTTCTTTTGTGTTTCATTATTCTGTATTCTAACTGAAAGAACATTTAGTTTGTCAGTTCCTGCTCTTCGAACACCATTAGAATCTTTACCGACTATACTTAATTTCTTAGTGTTTGAATTCTGTAAGAATAAGTCTATTGCAGTATTTGCAACTTCAGATGTTCCTGGAGTGGGTCCGTCAGAATCTCTTTTGAAGTTATCAATAAAATTAGATATCTCTGTAGTATCACCTTGTACAAATTCGTGTTTTAAGTCAGAAGTAGGACTCTTTGTCGTTTTAGGACTTCCATTTTCTACAATCTTGACTTTATAAGGTGGGGTACTGTCTCCAGTGTTGACCATGTCAACCTCAATTGATGCCACCTCTGGACCGAATTTTAAACTAGGTAAAAGATCTACTTCTTGCCCAAAGCCGATACTTACATGTTTTGAGTGTTTAATGTCTTTACCTTGTGAGTCTTTAATACGGTTACCATTTTTATCTTTTAGGTAAACATTAATAGTTCCTCTGAAAGCCGCTTGGTCACTTCTACCACCACCAGCAAAAGAACTAAATTTGATTTTGAAATTTTTATCAGCATCTCCTCCAGAGCGAAAATCACTCACATTGTAGTTTAATTTATACCTAGTTCCGTAATTACCGAAATTCTGATGTCTATTTGAAGAATATCCATAACTAGCGAGATCTGCATACTTAGTTTCACCACCTTCTTCATAGGTAACAGCTTCTCCATTTTGATTTCTATCACTATTCAATTCTGAAATTGCTATTTCTGATTCTGCTAGTACATCCCCTTTTTTAGTAGAGTCTCCTATGACTATATTGTCGTTGATATTGTACTCAGATCCAACATATAAACCAGTTGCTCTTCCAACCTCATTCTTTTCATATTTTTGGTAGTGCCTTCTATTAACAAATTTCTTGCTATCTAACTGGGCTTGGACAGCAGCTTCAAAAGAACCATTATGAGCATTAAGCTCTGCTTGAGTTACTACTGCACCGATAAGTTTAGTTGAGCCTTTAATCTCACCATTTATATTTAAATTTACAGCTTCATTTCCATTCGTTCTTGCTGCGGTTATTAATTTTAATGATCCTTTTTTATCTGAAGGATTATTGTCTTTAGGGACAGTAATATTTTTTTTAACTCTGCTATCTATTTTCCCAGATAAAACTTCTAAACCGGCACCGTCACCTGGACCAATTGTCTTTTCACCTTTAGTAAGATTGTCATGTACCCCTCTATATTTACCTCTAGCAAAGCTTGACTCACTATTCGTTGCAATACCAGCCGTTTCTATATCTATCTTTGTTTCAGTATTTGAGTTGTTTTGAGCTAGATATACTACATATGAAGGTTGCCCAGTTTTAACTATATGGTGTCCTGAGATTTGAAATTTTTCATTTCTTAATTCATAGTTAGGCATCTTCACAGTATCTCGTTTTTTTGTAATTCGGTTTGTAAAGGAACCTTCATGACCTGTAGTAGAGAATATAATACCTGAGTTGTAAACATTTTCTGGAGCATTTGTATGGAAAACTTTTATATCATTCATGCCTTCTTCTTTCTTGTAAGATTCAAATAGCTGGTCAGTGCTTAGGCTAGGATTTTCTAAGACTAAATTTTTAGAAAGAATGGCATACTTTTTAAGAGTATTTTCGTTCCTTTTTTCATAGGTGTGAGTATTTTCAAGATATTTCGCCATCAGTTTTAGGGCTTTTTTGTAATCTTCATTCTTTAAATCTTTAAACTCTTCTCCCATTATTCTGAGTGCTTGATTCATCACTTGTGTTTCATCTTCTTGGCGTCCAAAATAGCTAACATTAATACTTTCTGCAAACTCAACTAATTCATCCTGAATTTCTTTCATATCGGCAATGCTTTTTGACTTAAGAAATTCTGTTAGATTTGATGCTTGTTTTGAGATTCGATCAATTTTTTTATGGCTACCAATCTGTCTATGAATGTCTTCGGTTAGGTTATATAAATAGAACTTGTCTTTAGGACTTAAGTCTTGACCTGTAGGGTCTTTATCAGGCATTTTTCTTAAAAATTCTTCTAGTGGTGGCTTTAGCCTCTCCTCATAAACCTTTGGGTCATGATATGCCTTGTGAAGAGTCGCTTCTTTATAATAATGACCATATAGGTCTGTTCCTAAATCACTATATATTACCCAGTTTAAATCTTTTGCTTTTATACCTAAGTCACTGTGTAATTTCCAGCCAAAAGTCTTAAATCCTCTTCTCGTATTATTTAAAGTTCCACCTATGAGCTTAAATGGAGCCCCTAGGAAATCTTTAAAGAAATAGCCAGCTGGTGTTCTAGGTTCAGGTCTTACTATATTTAATTTTTTGAAATTTTTAACGGCATTAGGATCTTTGAAGAGTTTAGAACCCTGATCTGGATATTCAGGACTTTCGTTCCATACTCTAACCATAATATAACCCTACACATATAAAGTAATTAGTGTGGTTATTTTGACTTTTACTAAAACTATTCGGGATCTATAACATCTACCCTAGGAGCTGGCGTACTATTAGCTGGAGAACTTGTGATAATCTCAACTGTAGATCTACCATTAGGTATCGTAAATGGAATCTTCACTTCCCCACTAGCTTTAGTAAATGTAATGTTGAACTTTCTTACTTTGTTGTTGACTTTAATATGCACTGCTCCATTGAAAATAGTCTGGTTCTCTTTTATCGTGTCATAGTAGCCATCGCTGGGTCCTACTCTTAGTTCGAGTTGCTTTTCTTTACCTGTTTCATTATTCACATTAAGTTTGAATTTATATTTAGCATGATAGTCCCCATGATTTCTATTAGCAATATTAAATTGGCGGTAACGTGTAGTGGAAGGCATTTCATTACCATGTTCATCATATTTCCAGAGATATCTCGTATTAGCACCGACTTGAGTAGATTTCGGAAAAGGAGCTATTCCTTCTGCCATAGATTCGATTCCACCTTGATTATCTCTAGCGTCAGAGCCTATTAAAAAGCTTGCAAGATTAGTGCCTTGCTTTTCATGTCTATGTCCGGAGCCTATGCCTGAAACTATATCTTTAGGGTATATGGTGATATCTCTTTCAGCGTGACAGTCACCAGCACGGGTTATCGCAAAGATTTGTCCAAAGCCAGCAGTTCTCCAGTAATTATTTCCAGTGGCATCTAGAGATTCAAAGACATTGCCGAATCTTGGTAGGATGGTCTTATTCTTCTTATATAAATCAAACTGATTCAAAATTGCAGATTCTGACTGTACACTTCTTGGCATGTTTAAAAAACTTGCATGGAAGTCACCATCTGCTTTCCCTCTAATATCTACTATGCCTTGGTCACCTACTATAAAGTCTCTAGAATCCAGGACACGTGATCCTCCTGGAGGAACGATGAGTTTATCTGGAATTTCTCCAAATCTCTTTCCTGGGTTCTCTATTATATAAGCTGCGCTAAAGCCTTCAGAGCCAGATGTTGGCTTAGGATTACTATAAGGGTTTAATTTATTAAATTCTTTAACTGAACTTCTTCCACTGCTAGAAATACCAAGGTGATTATATGGAGTGGAAATGACACCATTCGGACTTCGATAATATTCATTGAATATACCACCCTCTATAATGTTGATTTTTAGTTCACGGTTAGGGTCTGGATTTGTTATAACTATCGCAAAGTTAGAAGCTGGTCCTCGGTTTATATGTGAAGCATGAATTTTAAACTCACCAGGTCTACTACTTTCACTCACAGGAACAGGTCCAGATAGCCCTACATCTATTCTATTTGGTAATTTCTTCCCAATCAAATTACTCGAAGATGGCGATTTGATATCCTGATTTTCAGCAGTGCCTTGAATAAAAGTAGAGTTTACGACTCCTGTGCCATATATTACTTCTGGTTGGTTAGAATCTATGGTAATGATGCGCTTTTCTTGAGCGTTGCAACTGCTAGGCATGACTATTTCCTCTAAAGAGCTAATGAAGTAATCATCAAAAGCCTCATCGTAGCCATTGTCTATTCCTTTAATTTCATTCTCTTTAAATCTAAAAAAGTCTTTTGGTGCCCGTGCAAAGGTCCACCTGTCAGCAAAGAACATTAATTTTGAAAGTCTTAAAAGCTCTGGGTTACGGTCTTTTAAGTACTGAGTTAAAACATCTTTTGAGCTAGTCTTGATAGGGAAGTATTCGTTATAGAAATTATATTCGTCTTTCTCGGCTTTTATTACAGGGTCACTAATTATATTGGTGTCAATTAAGTTATTTGCTAAAACTAAGTAATGAAAGAGTATATGTATCGGTTTCTCTTCAGCAATTTTTTCAGGTTTATCACTAAGTGCAAAAGCCCTAGAGTCTGTAGGGACTATAGAAATAGCATTAGAGTTCTCCGTGCTAAATTCAAAATTTTTAGTTGCGTTAACTATGTATTCTAAGTTGTTTAAAAACTCTCTATCGCCCTTAGTATCATTTGTGAATAGTTCTCGATGGTGTGAAATTAGCTCATGAATGATTTTTTGTTCTAAATCAGTATAGGGTGAAAGGATTTGAGCGATTCTTTCGGTATTTTTTACCTGATTCTCTGTGAATAATGGACTGTATAGTTCCATAAATTCACTGTTTATGCGACTTTGAGTTCTGGTCTTAGGGGGTAGTTATTTTACCCAGAAGGTCATCTGATAGATTATTGAATGGTATATATTGACCATCATTAGAAATTAAAAACCCTGGTTGATCTTTTGTTACGTTATATTGGAAATTATCATTAACTTTTTCTTTTGGTATAACTACTACTGCTTTTTCAAACTCTGAATTAGCAAGGTAGATGATATCTGCTACTGTTTTCTTTTGTGTTTCATTGTTCTGTATTCTAACTGAAAGAACACTTAGTTTGTCAGCTCCTGCTATTCGAACACCATTAGAATCTTTACCGACTATACTTAATTTATTAGTGTTTGTATTCGTTAAGAATAATTCTGTTGCAGTATTTGCAACTTCAGATGTTTCTGGAGGAGGGCTGTCAGGATCTCTGTTGAAGTTATCAATAAATGAAACAACTTCTTTTGGTCCTCCTTGAACTTGTTCTTGTTTATCACCCCCACCTATATTGGGGACAAAGTTAGTCACTCCAATTGGTTCAAGCACAGTAAATGTTACTAAGCTAATCGCACCCAATGTACCACCAATTGTATTTCTAATATTAAGACCCTTCTTAGGATTATTAGAACTTAACTCATCAGTTATTGGTTTCATAACTGGTGTATTATCTCCAGTAACTTGAGGTATAGCTTTTTCAGTAGCGATTAAAATATTTCTTAAAATATGATGTTTTTTCTTGTCTTGTGCTAAATCTACCCAAAACTGACCACCAGTTTTTAAGTTATTACTGTTATCAAGAATAAAATCTGGTCTTTTCTTAGCTCCTTTTGTTAACTTTAGTAAATCTTCTACTGTTCCAGATGAATCCTGAATCATCGCTGGAAGTAAGTTTGTAACTATATTTTCTGCGATTTGCTGATTTGCTGTTTCATCATCGGTAACACCATTAGGACTAAGCTTCGTTAACTCTTCTTTAATAGTTTGAACAATAGGAGGATTTGTATCAGCATTGTTTGGATCAGCTTCCCATTCTGCAATTTTTGCTTCATCAAATACCTCAGCTTGCAATTTATCAAGGTTCGCATTTGATAGAGGAACTTCTATCTGTTTTTTACCTACTTTAACGAAATTAGGTGAGGTGTTACTAGGTGATACTGTAGTCATATAGTTACAAGATAAGAAAAAAGATTTTTTGACAGTTATTTTAATGTCAACTTAACCTTTTTTTACTCCTTTTATGACTAAAGAGAAAAATATATGCAAAACATTATAAGTCCATTTGGTAAAAATTTAGAGAAAGTCGTAGGTCTAGGTAACCTATCTCAAAGTAATTCTTCTATATTAAATATAGTCGCTAAACAATTAGGTATATCTAATATAGATGGAACTATAAAAGCTGAGACTGTTTTAAAAGCTATGACAGACGAGCCTGTTATCTTGCCCGTTCTTATTGGTAATAACACTGAACCAAAGCATGCAGCTTTAGTGAAAAAAGAAGATCTAGAGCAAATATTACTCCCAGATACTAGGAGAGGAAGGTATCAGCTTGCTGTGAAAAAGTTTTTTCAGAAAGACCCTTCTGTAGAGTTGAATGTTGTAAATATAGAGTCTGGACAAGTGCCTGCAGATGGAAAAGTTACTGCACAAAAAATTAATCTAAAGCAACAACACGCTTTTTATAGAGATCTAGCAAAGGCAGATCCGTTTATTAGTGCTGCTAGAGGTTTCAATGTTTCTAGCTTAGTAACAGCAATGGCTGATACTACTCAACCTACTAAAAATGAAGCTGGTGTTTCGTCAGGGATATCTGCTGTGAAAATGGCACTTATTAATATGAAGCAAGAAGCTAGCGCTGATGGTGAAACCTCAACAGATGTAAAACCTTCCTATGAGGAACAATTTAAGAATCTAGTAACAGAAGATATGTTGGCTGGTATTAATTCCACAAGAATAGAGTTTGAAGACTTAATTGAAATAGATGGTATTGATGATGTGAGAGAAATATTCATTGATGATGCTAGTATTAGTGGCGCAAATACTATTTTAGACCAAATGGAGGCTCAAACTCCAGGTTTAACTGATGAGCTAGTGAAAGATATGGGGTTAGAGAATAAAGAGCAATTAATTAATATCGTTATATTAAAGTCAATGAATGATCCTACAGATAGCTATTTCTCGAAAGTTTCATATGCTGTTGATTTTGCAGAAGATTTTGTTGCTGATGTTTTACCAGATGCAAAATTTGATGCGCTAAAAACTGAATTTGGTGAGGATACTCTTAGTGTATATAAATATATTGCTAGGTTTGGTTTAGAAGAACATGGACAAAGTGAAATGAACCGTATTACAGGGAGGGTTTGGGAAATTGAGCCTGGTTCGTTTGTCCCAGTGAAATTGATTTTAGATAATGTGGAAAATGATTACCCTGGAACTTTAGCTAAGTTGCAAACTCAAAAAGGTGTTGACACTCAAGAAGAATTAACTAATTTGTATTCTGCTCAAGTTCAAGCTCAAGCTCAAGCTCAAGCTGACCCTACTCAAGTTACAGAGATAGATTTGTTAATGCTGGCTGCAGAAAGTGCTAAAAATATTGCTGAGAGATTGAATGATTCTCATTTTGCAGTCTTAAAAGCAGAGTTTGGTAATAATGCTCAAGAAATCTTTGACTATATAATTTCTGGTGATGTGGAAGCTAGAAATAATGAAATTGGTAGTAGAATTGACGAACTTGGTCAGCAGATATCTAAAGATATGCAGGATGTATCTGTTACGATAGCTGCAATTGAATCACGAGATAGGGCTAGGTTTAATACGATTATGAATGAACTTGGGCTTAGCTCTTCAAAAGAAGTTGCAGAGTTTATCACTATGCCTTCAGAGTCTGGTCAAGAATCTAATTTACAAAAAGCTAAAAGAGCTTTAGGTGTGCCAGATACTCCTCCAGCAACTCAAAAGCAAACCTATGAACAGCAAGTTATAAAGCTTATAGGTCCAGCTTTGCTGCAGGAAATGAAAATTAGCCGGGATGATTTGAATAGTTTTCTTGCAGACACAGGTGGTTTCTCGGCTATAGAAGATGGTATTCAAGAATCAGTAACTATAAATAAAAATATTGCTCAAATTGCACAAGCTTTAGATAAAGTTCCAGGGCTTGTTGATAAGTTAGTGACAGCTGAAGGCTTTGATTCTCAAGACCAGCTATTGACCCTTCTCGCTGTAGCAGCCATGCCTGAAGCTAAAAAGAATGAAAGCTCAGACAAGGTAAACGCTAGAGAACAAGTTGAAATACTACTGACTGCTGCATCTATGTCAAGTTATGTCGCTGAGAATGTAGTCACACAAGATGACTACGCTCATATTGGTGACCAGGTCGGAAAAACACCAAAGGAGATATTTGATTATATCTTTGATAAAAATGTTAATGACCCTAAAGCACAAATCCTTGCTTTGGCATCAGTTATCGGTGGGGTTACTGAGGCTGAAACTTCAAGTCCTGCTTCTGTTTCTTCTGATGACCCACCACCACCACCTAAGCGAGATTTTGTAATGGAAGCTACACGTTTTGTTATGGACTTAGTGGATAAGCATTCTGATGTTATGAATGACGTTTTAACTGAATTAGGAGTTTCATCGGATAATTTGTCTGGTTTCTTAAGTGAAGAGCCAGCTGATGGTGAAGAGTCTAATATGGATAAGGCAATCGCAAGCTTGGCTAAATTTAAGCCAGGAGCAGTTGTGGTTGAATCTTTAGTAACTGAGGCTACGTTACCTCCTCCTCCTCCTAAGCCTACTCCTCTTAAGGCTTCGCCTACTCCAACTACTGTAATTACGCCAGCTCCTGGAGATACAGATAATAAAACAACTTTAAAGCCACCTCCATCTGTTAAGGAGAATAATGAAACGAAGAGCCCTGATTCCATAGAAGCTAAGACACCAGCTGGCGACGGAAGAAGAAGGAGAAAAAGAACACGTACTACAATTAAGCCTGATAATAATACATAAAGGAACTAAAAATACTTAATCGTATTCTTTGAATTCATGTCAATCTCAAGCACAAACTCTGTACCCATAGTAAAGGCTCCTAAAGGTCAGCTTTTAGAGCCGAATGTGAAAACTTCTAAGTCTTTTATTAGAACATTGCCTGTTGGTAAGGATATTAGAGCCTTGCCAATAGTTAATGGTGATACAATTCAAGGTTTGGCTTCTTTGAATGATGAACAGTTCCAGCAGATAATGGCACTGCCAGATGCTAAGTTTGGTAGGCTTGTCCATGGTGCTCAAGCTAGGTTGAAAAAAGACCCAGGTGATTATATTAGCTTAAAAGTAAGTAAAGTTGATTCTAGAACTGGGGAAATTCAAAAAGGTTATAAGGTTCAAGATATTCAAGTTAAAGATTTACTCTCAATGTTCGGTAATATTAACACCAATGATAATATTTTAAGAACTATAAGGCAAAAAGCTTATAGTCCAGAGAATCTTTTAGAAGCAATGAGTGGTAATAAACTACCTTCGGGATCATCTATGTTTAAAGACTTCGTGAAGGGTAAAGTTGCAGCTTATGAAGCTTCTCAAGTCAATAATCCAGACGACAGTGTTGATAATGATGAGGCTGATAATGAAGATCCAGCTCTGAATCTTAATCCTGTTAATGATAACGACAAGGATCAGGAAATTGAAGGTTTGAAGGATGATAATGCAAGGCTAACAGAAGAAAGAGCTGAAATGAAGCGTAAGCTTGATGATGCCGTTGCTTTATTAAAAGTGAAACAAGCGGAACTTGATAAGGCTAAAGGTGAAAACGATACTCGGGTAAATGCTTTTATGGCTAAAATGGAAAATGAGCCAGGACCTCGTAACCATGTTGTAACTACTTTAGGTACCAGTTATGATAAGCTAGAATCTTTCTTGAAAGAGAAACCAAAGGCTGGTCAAGAATCTAATTTAGATAAAGCAGAGGCTGTTTATCAACAATTTATAGATGAATCGCTTGTTAAGAAGCCGACTAAGAAGCCAGAACAAGATCCAGAGGAACTAACCACGGGAGAACCTCCTAACCCTGATATGGAAATTATAAGAGCGGGTCTTCAGGATAGCGGTGTTGGTAAGAAAGAAGGTATCAACAAGAATAAAGCACAAACTTATTTAGAGTTAGCTAATTATTAATTAGATTTTTGTAATGATCATGCCGCAGTTATCAGGCTTATATTCTTTCATAAACTGAGCATTATTTAATTCTTGAGCAGTGTGACCACTAACTAATTCTAGCTGATCAGTAGCATAGGCTAATATTAGATTTAAGATGAAATTCTCTCCTCTATTATTATCGATAGCATCATCTATATTTTTAATAAATTCATCAAAAAATTCTTTTTGAGTATCATCACTAGGGTCATAGCGTAAATATGCTATAGCGGAAGCTTCTAAACCAGGATTTCTGGTACTTACCCTCCCAGCTTTATCTATATCTCCATCGTGAGTCTCAGATCTTACCCAGGCATTTAACTGTCTTCCGCCACTTATCCTTTCATAATTTCTCATTTGTATTGAAGTTGCATTTGCAATTTTCTCATTAAGTAGATTTAGATCTCCTTTAGATTCTTTAACCATTTCAGTAAGCTCACGATAGTGAACATTGTCACCAACACCATCGGAGATAGTTATAACGAACTGCCCTTTCTTTAACTCTATTGGATCTTTCTCGCCGTGGAAATTAGCACCATTATTCCTATTTATAGGATTGCTGACGCCACTTCTATCTTTATGGTTATAGACAGTTGGATCATCTGCTGAAAAACCTGCATCTAATTGGGTTTGAACAAAGGAATCCTCTCTTGAACTAAAAGCAAGACTGCCATCTTCATTGAAAATATATGTATGAGTATCTCCCATGTGAGCTTCTTCTAGGTAAAGCTTATTAGTATTAGGGTCTTGCCAAATTATATTTGCAGATAGAACTGCTCCAGCTTTATGGTTTGTTATTGCTTTATCTTGTTTTATTGCTTTTGAAGCTGCTTCTGCTGCCTTCTTCCTATCAAAGGGATTTATCCTAAATTCATTAATAATATGATCTTTTGCTCTGTCGCCACCCTGGTATCCCCCCATACCATCTACAACTGTTATCGATATTGCTCCATTCTTTGCAAATGCTAAATATACTCCATCCTCTTGTTTCTTCTCTATAGAGCCTCTAACAGAACTGAAAGCTACACCACCGATATCTAAACCACTAAGTTGTTTTACCTCTGATGCATCTATGACTCGACCACCTTCAAGTAAATTAAGTGCATTCATTTCATCGCGACTATCTTGATTCGTTCCTGAGTTGAAACCATAAATGACTGGATCACCTGAGTTGTTGACTTCTATTTTGTCACAGAGTTCTGGTACTCCTGATAAGGAGTCAACTGACATGTCCGTTGTTGATCCTAACTCTGCAAGATTGTAATGGGTGATTTTTCCTGGAGTGCTTGGGGTTGGAATTGGTGTCGGAGTTTGAGGTTGAGGAGGAGTTGGCATTATGTCAGTGTCTGTCATATTGCTAAGAGCATTTCTCATTAAGTCAGGCGTGCTTGGTTTTGAATTATCTGCATTACTTAAAGTCTCTAACATGCGATGAACCCCTAAGTGAGGGTTCTTTGTTAAACCATTTGATAAAGATGTATTCATTGCATATGACCTAATTAGTTCTTTCATGCTAACTTCAACGACTTCAGTATTCTCTGATAACTTAGGTGGTTTATTACCATCTGTATAAACTATTTTTAAAGCTATTTTGTCGGAATCACCTTTCTGTGAAAAATTTACTAAACCCTGCCCTATCCTGGCAAAGTTATTGGGCTTTAGTGAGCTTAATTGCTCTGCTTGTTCGTCGTTTATTAATGCTACTGCATCCAAGCCAGGGATTGGCATGGCTCTTACACCATTGACTTCTTTTAAGTTATTAACAAATTGATTGAAGGCTCTAACATTTGTAGGCTTTACTGGAGTTAGATTTGAATAAATTTTCGCGCCAGTACCAGCGTATTTTAAGACCTCGGTTCTCTGTATCATACATATGTACAACGTAAATACGATGGTATTATTTATAGTCTTTTAACTTGTTGTAACTACTCAGGTAAATTGAAAATTAGCAGCAAATATGTTTTGGCAAGCTAGAATTGCAGATTGTCCTAATCTTT
>JAKVAO010000035.1 GCA_022447685.1 Candidatus Caenarcanales bacterium
CTCATGAATAACTAGATTTGGCCAGAGCTAGACCTATTTGTTTACATAATCTTTATTTTTTACCTGAGTAGTTACCTTCCTTGAACACGTTCAAGATAATACCGCATATTTACTTGTGTTATCGCTTGAAATTGTTGTGGATATTTTTGAATATTTAGCTTGGCTTTAAAAACAAATACTTTGATAAATCTCTTGATACTTTTCTACTAATTTATTAATAAGCTCCTCCGGAGCTTCTGGTAAAACCTCGTCATTATATGGATCACAATTTTCTTTGAACCATAGTCTTAGGAATTCTTTATCGAATGCTTCAGGTTCTTCACCTTTGTTAAATCTTTCCTGGTAGCTTGAGAGCTTCCAAAAACGCGAAGAATCTGGCGTATGAATCTCATCAATTAAAGTTAACTGATTATTTTCATCTAAACCAAATTCATATTTAGTATCCACTAAAATCCAACCTTTCGATTCTGAGATTTCTTGTCCAGGCTTAAAAAGTTTAAGCGCTGTTTCCCTGATTTTATTTGCAAGAATTTCTTCAATTATATTTCGTGAAATTATTTCTTGAAAACTAATACTTTCATCGCCTGTATTTGATTTAGTAGTAGGTGTTACTACTGGTTCTGGGAGCTTTTGATTTTTCTTAATCCCTTCTTCTAACTTAAAATCACCAAAGTCTCTTTGACCATTTTTATAGTTAGTCCAAAGTGAAGTACTAGTAACACCAGTAATATAACCTCTTACTATAACCTCAATAGGAATCACTTTACACTTCTTAGCTATTACAGTTCTTTCATCTGGGTATTCTATAGCGTGGTTCTGAATTATATCTTTAGTATTTTCAAACCAGAATTTAGACATTAAGTTTAAAATTTTGCCTTTACCAGGTACCTCAGCAATAACCCTATCGAAAGATGAATGTCTGTCACTAGCTACTAAAGCAAGCTTCTCACCTAAATTATAGATGTCTCTTACTTTACCTTTGCTATCAGGCTCTCTTCTATTAATTTCAGTTAGCGAGGTATTCATTAATTTATTTCTACTTCAATTTATCTCTACTTCTTTATCGCCAGACTTCACGTAACCAACCAGGTAAGCCTTATGATCTGATTCACTATTTATCATTTTTAATGTATGCGTTGCAATGGATTCTGGAACCATGATGCAAAGCCCAATTCCCATATTGAATACTCTAAACATTTCTCTTTCATCTTCTTTTCCTAACTTTTTAATTAGGTTGAAGATAGGAAGTATTTCCCATGAGTCTTTCTGAATTTCAATGCTTAAATTATCAGGAAGCACTCTCACTAAATTTTCATAGAAACCACCACCAGTAATATGTGACATGCCATTTATTTGGATTCCAGAGTCTAAAATTTTATGAATGATTTTGTTATAGCTTAAATGTGGTTTCAATAGAGCTTCACCTAGATTTTCTTCTCCAAGCTCCTCAAATTTACTTTCTACTTTGAAGTCATTGTCTGAAAAAAATATTTTTCTAGCAAGTGAGTAACCATTAGTGTGAAGTCCATTAGAGGCTATGCCAATTATAATATCTCCTTTTGAGATTTTTTCACCTGTTATGATTTTTGATTTCTCTACAACACCAGTGATAGTTCCAGCTATATCGTGTTGACCTGGTAGGTAAGTTCCTGGCATTTCCGCTGTTTCACCACCTACTAGAGCCATGCCACTTTCTTTACAAGCATCAGCCATTCCAGAAACCATTTCTGCGACTACTTCTGGTTTCAATTTTTCATTAGCTACATAATCTAGAAAAGTGAGTGGTTTAGATCCCATAACCAATATGTCATTAACACTGTGATTAACTATATCTTGTCCAACTCCATAGAAGCTTTGAGCCATTTCTGCAACTATGAGCTTAGTACCTACACCATCTATGCTCTGGACAAGGACAGGTTCATCATAGTTGTTGATAATTTCTTTTAAGTCAAATAGTGCACCAAATGACCCTAAACCAGTTAAAACTGAACTATTATGAGTTTCAGCAACTTTAGATTTGATCATGTTAACTGTTTTATTTCCTGCGTCGATATCGACACCAGCGCTTGCGTAACTAGGCATTAATTTGCTCCTTACTAAGATTATTTGATTTGATCTCCACTTTTTCTTTTAGTGTTTCTTTGAAATTTATAATTTTTTCCTGGATATCCTTATCTTCAGCACCTAATATTTGGGCTGCAAGTATGCCTGCATTCTTGGAACCATTAACAGCTACTGTTGCTACCGGAACACCAGCTGGCATTTGTACTATAGAAAGTAATGAATCTATTCCTTGAATGCTGTTTCTTGAGAGAACCGGTACTCCTATTACTGGAAGTGGGCTAATAGCTGCGATCATACCTGGTAGATGTGCGGCGCCTCCGGCGCCTGCAATGATCACCTTAATTCCTCTTTTGTGAGCTTCTTTACTATATTTAAAAAGCTTTCCAGGAGTGCGATGTGCTGAAACTATATCGAGTTCAAAATCTATGCCCAGTTCTTGTAAAAACTCTGAGGCTTCTTTCATGACTGGTAAGTCAGAGTCTGAGCCCATTACTATTGATACTAGTGGCTTTTCTGGCATTTGTTTATTTTAGCATTAGTCTTTTTGGCTCAATGCTAAAATACTCTTATGTCAAAAAAAGTCTTAGTGCTGGGATCTGGAGGTAGAGAGCATGCTCTTGCATGGAAACTATCATTGTCTGAGAAGGTTTCTAAGGTTTTTGTAGCTCCTGGTAACGGCGGAACGGCTTCACTCAACAAAACTTCTAATCTTGATATTTCACTGAAGAAAAAAGATTTTCCTAAACTAATTGAATTTGCTAAGTCTGAATCTATAGATATGACTGTTGTTGGTCCTGATGATGCTCTAGCTGATGGTATTGTAGATCTTTTTGAAGAAGCTGGTCTTAAAGTTTTCGGACCTAATGCTAAAGCTGCTGAAATAGAGGCTTCTAAAGCTTATTCTAAAGAACTAATGAGTAGAGCAAATGTCCCAACAGCTGACTATCAAATATTTGATGATTATGAAACTGCCTATGCACATATTAAATCTGAAGCTAAGTATCCTGTCGTTGTGAAAGCAAGTGGTCTTGCTCTTGGTAAAGGTGTTAGCATTTGCCATACTGAGAAAGATGCTATGGATTTTCTACAGAAAATCTTTATAGATCAAGTGTTTGCTAAAGCAGGTAACAAAGTTGTAGTGGAAGAGTTTTTAGAAGGACAAGAGATTTCGATTCATGCTTTTTGTGATGGTAAGTCTGCTGTGCTTTTCCCAACTGCGCAGGATCATAAGGCTATTTATGAAAATGACCGTGGACCTAATACTGGTGGAATGGGAACTATAGCTCCATTGCCATTTATTAGTAATGAAGATTTGATTGAAATATCAGAGACAGTAGTTTTACCCATACTAAAAGCTATGGCTGAAGATGGCAGACCTTTTAAAGGTTTACTTTACCCTGGATTAATAATGACTAATTCTGGTCCCAAGGTTCTTGAGTTTAATGCTAGATTTGGTGATCCTGAAACTCAATCTTACATGAGACTTATAGAAAGCGATCTCTATGATGTTCTAGAGGCTTGCGTGGATTCTAAGCTAGAGGAATTGAATATTCAGTGGTCAAGCAAATCTGTAGCTTCTGTAATTTTAGCTTCAGAAGGTTATCCGGTTTCTTACGAGAAGGGTAAAGATATTTCTGGTATAAGTGAAGCAGAACTTTCTGATGATGTGAAGGTGTTTCATGCTGGTACTAAGCTTGATGCTCATAAATTACTTACTAATGGCGGTAGAGTTTTAGCAGTATCTGCGATTGCAGATAATTTGAAAGAAGCTATTGATAAGGCTTATAATGCAGCAGCTAAAATAGATTTTCAAGGAGCATACTCTAGAAAAGATATTGGCGCTAAAGCTCTTAAGGTTTTAGAACCGATTTCATAATTAATTTATCAGGTAATATCAATTGAAAAATAAAATTGGAATAATTGGTGGTGGTCAACTCGGAAGAATGCTTAGTCTAGCTGCTAAGCCACTTGGTTTCGAAGTTCATATACTTGACCCCAAAGAAAACTGTCCAGCCTCACAAGTGGCTGATAAGCATACTGTGGGTGATTTTAAAGATAAAGAAGCGGTTTTAGATTTTGCAAGTGATATGGATTTTATTACCTATGAAATTGAATCAGCAAATACTGAAGCTATAGAGGAGATTTATAATAAGCACCACAACAACTCTAAAACAAGAGTAATCCCCTACCCTAAATCTCTAGAATTGGTCAAAGACAAGTTCAAACAGAAAGATCTTTTTGCTAAGTATCATATCCCGGTTAGTAATTATAGGGAGATCAAATCTAGAGAGGATATTGTTAATTTTGCGCATGAACATGGTTATCCATTTATGCTTAAAGCTAGATTGAATGCTTATGATGGTCGTGGTAATGCTGTAATTAACTATGCTTCTGAAATTGATAATGCTTTGATACAGCTTGGTGCTAACAAATCCTCTTCTTCGCATCTTGAGGATACTTATCTGTTTGACTACTCGAATTTATACTTGGAGTCTTTTGTTGACTTTGATAAAGAGCTTGCAATAGTGGCTGTTAGAAGTGTTGATAACGAAATGAAGTTCTATCCTGTAGTTGAGACTGTTCAAGAGGATAATATTTGTAATTTAGCTTTTGCTCCAGCACTAGTTACTGATACTGTAATAGAAGAAGTTAAGCTTATTGCTACTAAGGCCGCTGAAGCTTTAGACTATGTTAGTGTTTTTGCTATTGAATTTTTCTTAAGTAAGTCTGGTGACGTTATTCTTAATGAAATTGCCCCTAGGGTACATAATTCTGGGCACTTTACTATTGAAGCGTGTAAAACCTCTCAGTTTGAGCAGCATATAAGAGCTTTAACGAATTTACCTTTGGGTTCAACAGAGTTAATATCTCCTGCGGTAATGGTGAATATACTTGCAAATAAGGTCGCTCACCTGGATATTTATGGTAGAGATGAAGTCCTAGCGCTAGAAAATACTTTTTTACATATTTATGGTAAAGATATGTGTAAACCTGCACGTAAAATGGGACATATTACTGTTTTGGATCAGGATTTGAAACTAGCTTTAAATAAAGCAAAACTTGCAGCTTCAAAGCTTAAATTGCATGGGTGAAATGATTAGTTAGATAGTAAATCTACCAAGTTCTTCTTTACTATTTCTATCTATCACCTTTACAGAAGCGTTATTTGGGTTATTTTTACCTGAAATCATGAAGAGACCTCTACAATCGTCATTAGCTTTTATTGTTAGATTAGAAGCTCTCCTATAAGTATTTAAGTTCTTTCTAACACGAGCGGTATTACCACTGTTTGAAAAATTCAATCTTTTTGTAAACCTTATAAGTTTAGGATCTTCACTTATGATTCTGAGTCTTAATGGCTCAGGGCTAATTCTTTCTCTACAAAAGGCTATACTTGCAAAACTTCTAGCTGTCATAGCGAAAGCTAATATATCTTTTTCATCAACGTCATTGATTTTAAAGTAGTAGCTATTAGTACCATCTTCTATTAAATCAAATACTATAATTGTAAATGTTTCTTCTAATACATCTGAGTTTGGAGCAGTAGCTCGAATAGTTATTTGGTATTCACTTTTTGTCTCGTAATCAAAAACTTTATTGCTCCTAAGCGTTCCACCAAAAAAGTTAATTAATTTAAATGCTTTTTTATCTCCTTCAATTATTTCATACTCATATTCATCTTCATCAAAGTCTCCATCTTCTACACTGACAGACCCAATCCGAGTATTGATTTTTTGATTTTCTGATATTGAACTTCTAGAGAGAATCAGATTACCTGTAACTGCATGGCTTGGTAAAAAGTTAGTAAGAGTAAATATGATTATTAATACAATATAATTTATTAATTTACTCATCTTAAATCTCAGCCTTTACTCTTCTAGTCATACCAAGCTTCTCAATTAATTGGAAGTCTTTAGAAGATTCTGGGTTATCAGTAGTTAATAACTTATCACCTGAGAAAATACTATTAGCTCCAGCTATAAAACATAGTGACTGCATTTCATCTGACATTTCTAGTCTTCCAGCTGAAAGTCTTACTTGAGCCTTTGGCATCATGATTCTAGAAGTTGCAATTGTTCTAATTACTTCAAAGTTATCTACAGGATTAGTTACTCCTTGTTCATAGAGTGGTGTTCCAGGAATTGGAGCTAGAACATTAATTGGTACAGAACCTGGTTGTGGATCTAGCTTTGCTAGTGAAGCTATGAAGCTAATACGATCTGCTTTAGTTTCTCCTAAACCTAAAATCCCACCACAACAGACATTAATTCCTGCTTCTTGGACGTACTGAATAGTTTCTAATCTATCATCAAATGTTCTAGTGCTGATAACATTTTCGTAGTGTTCAGGTGATGTATCTATATTATGGTTATAACTATGTAAGCCAGCTTCTTTTAATTTCTCAGCTTGATCTTTTTTGAGCATACCTAGTGTGACGCATGGTTCCATTCCCATTTCTTTTACGCTGCGAACCATTTCTAATACATTCTCGAATTGGTAATTATCAGGTGCAGATCTCCATGCTGCTCCCATACAGAAACGAGTTGCCCCATTGTCTTTAGCTTCTTTAGCTTCTTTCAAAACTTCTTCTATATTCATAAGTCCGTATACTTCAGATTCTGTTTTGTGGTGAGCTGATTGCGAGCAATAGCCACAATCTTCAGGGCAAGCTCCGGATTTTATATTACTTAATGTGCAAAATTGAACTTCACTAGAGTTATGAAATTCTCTGTGGATAGTTTGTGCTTGAAAAATCAACTCTGGGAATGGGAGATTATAGATCTCTTCAATTTTTTGTTTTAATTCATCAGTATTTACTGAGCTATTATTAGCTGATTTCTTTTCAATAGGTGCTTGTACCATAGTTATATGATTTTAGCATGGGCTTGATCTTCAATTTTTTTGTCACTATTGTAAATATAGTCTATTATTCTAAGAATTTTTCTTTGTCCATCCCTCTCGACTAGTGAAGGGGATTTATTTATTGGAGATCTTATTGAATTTAGTTCATTATATTTTGTAATCAGATTGTTAATTATCTTTTGACTCTGTCTTCTTATTTTAGATTCTGCCTTATTGTATTCTGAAGTATTTTTAGTTAATTCTGAATCGATTAAATCTTTGATTTTAGATTCTCCAGTAATTATTTTTTTGAAATTTTCTAATTTTTCTGCAAGTTCAATAAAATCTTCGAATGATAGCCCGTATTTATCTGGCTGTGTTTTCATTTCATCTAGGTGTGATTTTGGCATTATGTTTTTATTATATGCTTCATGTAAAATATTTAATGTTCTTTTGCTTAGAGCTATTGGTCTCTCTATACCCTTTTCTTCATTTGGATTCGAAAGTTTTGTAAGGACTATCAGTTGAAGCTTTGTTATTATTTGTGGATTAAGATATATACTATCTAATTTATTGGAATCATTTATATCAATTAATGTTGGGCTGCAGATATTTTGAAATATCTTATTTATTTCTTCTCTAATAGAGTGTATTAATCGAGTTTCATTTTGAGTTATCAGAGTATTTGAAAACATACTCTGATTTTGATCTTCGCCACTCAAGCGTTTGCTGAAGGTATCTATATTTTCTGGAGAATTGTAGACGCTATTTACTAACGCAATTTCAAGTAATTTTTTATAGCCTCATGTTTTCTCTTTACAGATCTTTAAGTTTTCACTAGTTTTATTAAACTCAAGCCTCATGCTTAAGATAATAAGCCAACTTTTAGGGAGTCAATAAAAAATTTATTCTGTATTTATGTTTATGTTAGTTCATTAGCTTTTTTAATTAAAGCTCAATTGTATTTTCATGTATATATTTAATCATGTTAAATATACTGTTAGATTCCTCTGCATTAGTATGCTTTGGGAGTGGGTTAGTATTAATAAGCTTTTCTTTGTTTAATTCGTTATGTTTTTTTACTAGAGCTAATACTAAATTCCTGTTACTTTGTCTTATTGCTTGCTTTGATCTTTCAATATTATCGTTAAAATAATATTCGCCTGATAAGTCTTGGATTGTAATCTGTCCAGTAATTATTCTTTTAAAATCATTTAAACGATCAGGGAATTGAGTTAATGATCTGGTTCTAGTTCCTATTCCATATTTTTCTGGGTTTTTCAATATATCATCGAAGTAGAAATCTCTAGTATAGTTGCTTTTATCAGCTGTATGTAAAATCTTCACTGTTTGTACTGATAGTAAAGATTTTTGATTTGCTTGCTTTGTATTTAATTTATTATCTATTATTTCAAGTTTTGTTAGATAATGAGATCTGATATTTTTTCGATCTTTTAATTCTTTAAATGTTTGAATAGTTTCTATATCTGAAACATTCTTGAATATCTTATCTATTGCTGAACGTATTTCAGCTAAAGCTCTTAATTTTCTTCCATGTGGAATATTATCATTTTCTTTATTAATATTCCTCAGCCAATCTATAAAAATTTGCTTATATAGTTTTCGATCTATTTCGTTATTTTCATTGCTTAATTCATTTAAAACACCTGATTTTTCTAATAGCGAGCTTAGTGGGTCGTGTATATTATCTGAGTAGGTATTTTTTTTAATAGTTTCAGTTGTTTTGGGTTCTAAGGGAATCATTTTTTAATAGACGCTTTGATCCTTATATCTCATAGAATAGCTTATAAATATATGTATATTTTTTACTTTATAATAACATGTCTTATCTTGATATCGTTCAAGTGAGGTTAAAAGGATTAATAAAGCAGATTGGTCAAACCAACAAGGCTAATAAAACCAATAAATTACCCCACAAGAAGCAAAAGACCTCACAAGTAAATGAAGCAAAGAAAAATTCTCAGACTTTATTAGATGAACAAAGTCTAAAACTATATTCTTATATTTTTGAAGCTGCTCAAGGCTTTACTAAGCAGCAAGATATTGAAGAATCAATTCATAAGAGTACCTCTTTCTTCTTCAATGATTTGAAAGCGAATAATCCTGAATTATATGGAAAAGTTCTAGATTTATATTTGGATAAATTTATAACCCAAGAAATAACAGATAATGAATGGGAAAGAAGAAACAATGATTTATTAAATGCTGGTGGAGTAGCTATCACTGATAATGAGTCTAATAGAGATATATTGTTGAGGGATATTAAAAAAGGACAAAATAAACAGCTCAAGGAGTGGATCAAGGCTTTAGAAGACGAAACAAATCCAGAAAAGACTGATGACTTAAAATTAAGGCATACTATTTTTAATACTATTTTAGGTTTAGAAACTAGAAGCTTAGAAGCCAATGTAAAAGATGAGGAGATTACAAAAACTCTAAATTTGTTGAAAACTAGGGAATATGATACTAATAATTTACAACTAGATTTAGATGTTTGTTTAGTCATGCTTGATTTAAATATAGATTCTGATTTTTCTTCTGAAGCTTCAAAAGATGATTTATTTCAAACCTTACAAGAAAAAAGACAATCTCTCAATAAATATTCTGATAATGAAGATGGTATATCTAGAAATGATTTTTTTGATTCAAACTCTAATGTGATTTTAAATAATGTTTATAGTTATTTATTAGCTGATCCTCTCAATAAGAAACTTAAATTTGTTAAAAGACGTGATTCTTCACTCAAACCATACCCTGAAATTAATAGAGAAGCTTTAGTAAAAGCTATAGCTGATATGAAGACTACTACTCAAAACTCTTCTTCGTTAAATTTTCCTAGACTCTATGCACATTATATTAATGAATCACTAGTAAGCTCTAAAAGCTTTGATTTAAGTGAAACTTCAGGTGAGTGGCGTGTATTTAAAAAAGGTTCTAAACCTGAAAAATTAGTTGAAGCATTAGATGGCTATAATACTGGTTGGTGTACGGCAGGTTATGATTTTGCTGAAAGTGCACTGAAAGACGGTGATTTTTATATATATTGTTCTTATAACAATAATCCTGAACCTAAGGCTCTAGTTCCTAGAATAGCAATCAAAATGACAGGAAATAGAATTGCTGAAATCAGAGGAATAGCAGTATCTCAAGCCATGGACTCCTATATTGCAGAGACTAACATTTTAGAAACTATGTTAAATTCCAAGAGAGCTAATGGGGATCCAATCTTCCCAGATAAAGAAATTTTCCTTAGAAAAGATAAAGACCTGAAGAGTTTAAATAGAATTTATGGAAAATATAAATCTGGATCTGAATTAAGTAAGGAAGACTTAACTTTTATTTATGAGATTAGAAGACCTTTTAGTCATTTTTCTCAAGACGAGTATAATGAACAATTAAATGAAATGATTAATTCGAGACTCTTTTCTTATGAGTCTGATATGGCTGTTATATTTGATATTCGGGAAGATCAATTTGCTTCATCTGAGTCGGAAATAAATGAAAATACCTTGGTTTATTACCCAGAAGATAGATCCATAATTCCTATGAATTATTATGAAAATTATCCTCATAATAAAATACGTAAGCAAATGCTTGACTATGCTCATAAAAAAAATAACCTTGTTTATAATCTTCGAGATAATAATGAGCGTAGCTATATGAATAACTTAGGCTCTAAGTTAGATTTAGATAAAATGAAAACTATGCATCAAAATGGTGCTGATCTTGGTTATAAGGATATTTATAATGTAAGTTTGCTTTCTACAGTATTATTTTTTAGTAATGGAACTGACAAAGAAAGGTCAGATATTATTGAATATCTTTTAGATATTGGTATTGAGGTAGGTCGATCCACTTATCATGACGTAATTTGTGATACTAGTGATTATACTTTATTCTCTCAAATTATGAATGCCCAAATAAAGGAAAGGTCCAGTGATCCTCCAGCTTCATTTTTATATTATCGTGAAGGTTCCATCAGTTCCAATCTTAAATTTGCGGAGTGTTTAATTGACTCTCTTGACATAGCTGCGTTAGATAAGAAGATAAGTAATTCATTATTCGAGCTTTTACTTAAATATAAGCTTGACGATAAAATTCCAGACTTAATTGAAAAGGGATTAGATTTATCAATAATTGAGGGAGGCTATGAAAATGCTTTATCCAAATTTACTAGTAGAGGAACTAATCCTAAATTGATAAAAGATGTTTTTTTAAAAAATGGTTTTGATCTGGATGAAAGAGTTTGTGTGAATGGACCTAATCCTGTTTATTCTGCAGTAAAAGCAGGAAATATTCCAATGATTAAAGAGTTGCATAGATTAGGAGCCGATTTCTCTTGTGAATATCTTTTTGGTACTGATTATCCTAAGAAATTAATTCACATAGCTAATTCTATAGACGACAAATCAAAACGTGAGAAAGTAATAAAATTATTGACTCATATTAATAGGACTAACTTGAATCCGCAAGACTATGAAATTAAGCTTCCAGAGAATCTAAACGACAAATCTGTAAGAAATATCTTCTCTGTACTTTTCAATCAAATTTAATATTTTGAAATATTATTTACTATACTAACTATTTAATACTAACTACTTAGCTTCCTGAGAACTATTCATATGCTCAGGTCTTAGCTTAGCTCCCTTAAGTAAAGGAACTTTAGATGAGAAAATAGATTCTGCATCAACATGATTAGCTTGAATAATAAACTCAGCTTCATTAGGATCTATATCGAAATACTTAGAAATAACTTGAAGAATTTCTTGCTTCATTTGATTCATGACCCCAGGAGCAACTTCCTGTCTATCGTGGGTGAGCATCAATCTCATTCTACTAGCCGCTGTGCTACCACTTTTATCATCGGCTTGGCCGCTAATTTTACTGAAGAGATTTTTTACTGCTGTGAACATCTTAACTAAATATCGCCTTTAATTTTCCGAAAAATCCTTTACCTTTGATATCCATAAGTGGAACATCCTCACCCTGAATTCTCTTAGCTATATTTCTATATGCTTGTCCAGCTGATTTATTAGCTGTAAGTGAAAGAGGCTCACCTTTGTTGGTAGAAACTACTACATCTTCATCATCAGGAACTATACCTAGTAATTCCACTGATAAGATTTCACAGATATCGTCTATATTCATCATCTGATTAGCATTCACTAAATCAGGTTTAATTCTATTTATAACTAGTCTATAAGAATCTAATTCATTCTTTCTAGCTTCAAGTAAACCAATAATTCTGTCTGCATCTCTAACTGAAGACATTTCAGGAGTTACTACTACTACAGCTTCGTCTGCTCCAGCTATGCTGTTTTGGAAGCCAGATTCAATTCCAGCTGGGCAATCAACTAAAACAAAATCAAACATAGCTTTAAGATCAGTAACCAATTCTTTTACTTGATCAGCGTTTACTGCTGTCTTGTCTCTGGTTTGTGCGGCTGGTAATAATGATAAAGTTGGTAATTTCTTGTCTTTAACAAGTGCTTGTTTCACTTTACAAGTACCTTCAATAACGTCAACTAGGTTATAAACAACTCTGTTCTCTAGGCCCATAAGTATGTCTAAATTTCTTAAACCTATGTCCATATCTACTACACAAACATTTTTACCTTGCTTTGCAAGTGCAGCTCCGATATTAGCAGTAGTTGTAGTTTTACCTACTCCACCTTTTCCTGACGTTATAACAATTACTCTACCCATGTAACAACCTAATGAATTAATTAAGATTTGTATATCATTATCTCATTATTTTCGATTTTTGCAAGCTCTGCTCCGTTAAAATAATTACTTTTTTCGCCTTTTTTGTGTTCCGTGTCCTCTGAAAGGCTTAAAAACTTCTCTGCGATTCTGATCTGACAATTGTTAAATTTTAATGCTGAAATAGTTGCATTAAAATTTCCATTAGATCCTGCGTGAACTATTCCTCTACAAGTTCCCCAAACCAAAATATCTCCTTCGGCAATTATTTCAGCTGATGGATTAACGTCACCATAGACAATTACAGTGCCTGGGTATCTTATTAGATGACCTGCTCTAAGATTGGCTTTAACATAAAGAGTATCAGGAATATTATATTCTTCGTCTTTAGTTTCTGTTTTAGAAGTGGCAACTGTTTCTGTCTGTCCATCATCAAAGCTGAGCTTCACATCACGGAAACTATCAGCTGATGCAATAATATTCTCCAGATCTCCAGCTGCATAAGAAGCTCTTAGTGAGATATTTTTCTTATTTAGTGAGTCTTGGATTTCTTGAATTTGTTGTTTAACATCTTTGGCGCCACTATTCAATTCCATCTCAGGTATGATTACAGAGACTGAGTTACCTGAGAAGAAACTAGCACTTCTATTTAATTCTTTCTCAAGCTCTCTGGTGAAGGAATCTTTACTAAAGTCAAAAGATGAAAGATCTAAAAATATTTCTTTTTTATGCTGTTTTACCTTGAGTTCGGGCATATAGACATTATAATTGAATTAGAGAATAATTCAAATTTTTTGATTTTTGCCTCTCTTTTTTGTTCCTTAATAATTTCTAAAAATGGTGGATGTGAGAAAAAATATAGATACTTGGAAGCTTAGAACTTATCAGTTGGTGAGCTTTGCTTTGTTTTTATTTATAGCTAATTCTCTTATTAACGCTGCTTCGAAAATCTCAGATGTCGTGGTAACTTTTTTTATCGCCATCTTGATTAACTACTTACTTGCAAAGCCAGTTGAATTTCTTACCAAATATATTCGCTACCGAATCATTTCTGTTGCAATCATATATCTAACTTTTATTGCGATCTTGATTCTTTTGAGCGTTTACCTCTTTCCTGAAATTTTGGTCCAGTTAAGAGCTTTATCTAATTCGATTCCAGTCTTAATTCCGAAAGTCAAATCACTTTTGGATGCTTTTACTAGCTTTCTTGCTAGTCATCAGATAGTTTTACCATTTTCTTTTAACTTGAACGGTTTTGTTAACGGTGCTCTGGAAGCGATAAAAGAATTTAAGATATCTCAATTTAGTAGTTTTTTAACTTCTTTTATCAAGAACTCTTTCTCTATTGGACTTTATTTAGTTTTGACTGTGATCATTAGTTTTTATTTACTGGTAGATGGAAGAAGAGTTTGGGATTTGTTTCTGACTCCTTTTGAAGGTAAGTTCAAAGAACATTTGATTAATGTTAAGAAGAAAATCGATAATGGTTTATATGCTTTTATTATTGGTCAATTCCAGATAGCTTCACTGACTACACTTGTGATGCTTAGTACTTATTTTATTTTGAAAGTGCCATTTGCATTAGTATTGGGGCTCGCACAGATGCTTGAAATGCTTCCAGTGATTGGAACTTGGCTTGCTATTATTCCTTGTATTATTATTGTTGCTTTCTCAACCAGTTTCACTAAGGCTTTTATAGTTCTAATTGTTTATATGACTTATACTCAGATTTTTAGAGATAATTTGATAACTCCTAGAATTATGGGTAATGCTTTAGGATTTCATCCTGTGGCTATTATTCTGGGTTTAATTGTTGGTGCTAAGCTCTATGGTGCTTTTGGTGTTGTTTTTGCGCTTCCTGCTATGTCAATAATTTCAGCTGTAATTCAGTATATGCATGAGATGAATAGTCTTAAGCTTAGGAAGTATTAGTATGCCCGAAAGTACGATCTATTACCTGTGAGAATTCTGAAAATCTTTGCTCGAATAATATTGGATCTTTTTTCAGTTAATAAATCGTTGTACTGTTTATAGTGAAGATGTTAGTAAATCCACCCTGGACTTATATTAATTTCATTAGAAATTTAAAACTCTTTTTTTATAGTACTTTTTATAATTAACTTTGAAATACTTTCTTCACCATAGTGCCTTTTTAAGGCATCAAAATTCTTTTTCACTTTATCTAGATTTGGTCTTTCTGCAAACTTAGCTTCAATAAGCTTTGTAGATCGTGAATACTGCATAAATGACACATTAAAACAGTGTCTTTTAGATATAATTTAGGTGATTTTACAAGCCGTTTCCCTAGATTTCTAAAATATGGTTTCAGGATATAGACTATCTGTGAAGTTTCTAATACTGAGACCCACTCTTTAACCGTGTTTATACTCACACCTATATCTCTTGAGAGGTCAGAGTCCGAGAGAATTTGAGTGGAGCGAATAGCTACAGCTTTTAAAAAAATGGCGAAGTCACTTAGTTTACTTACATTTAATATATTTCTTACATCCCTTTCTAGGTATGTCGTTATATAGCTTGAATACCAGTTTGAGCTTTGAATATTTGCTCTCTGAGATATTTTTCATTAGTGCAAGCAAGTGAGGTACTTGTAGCTCCTCCGTTCACTATTCTTTCTTCATTTCCAGAAGATATTGTAACTCTGGTATTTTCACTGACATTTCTCAAGTGATCGACTATTTCATTAATCTCTCTTTGCAAAGCATCTCTTTCATCCACTGACTTAGTGCCATTAATTCCCTGAACAAAAAGTTCTCGGTTACTTGCTCTAGAACTTTAATTTGATTCTTACAAATATATTATCGAGTTGCTTATCAATACATAGGGACATCAGTATCTATCTGTTCAGACCATGCATGAATACCGCCTTCTAGATTGTAGAGTTCGTATTCTTCATTCTGTTCTTGTAACCATGCTATAACTTTTTTGCTTCTGCTGCCATGATGACAGTGTACAACGACCGGTTTGTTAACGGGGAATTCACTCACCCTCTCAGGTATTTCTGACATTGGGATAAGTGTCCCTTCAATGTTTGCATACTTGAATTCATCAGGGTTACGAACATCTATTAATGTAAAATCTTTATTCTCGTCCAACCACTGCTTTAAATCTTGAACTGTAATTGCTTTAATCGTTTGAAACATTAGTTCTGATTATATATTAAAGGAATTTGAATGTAAATTAGAATTGTCTTAAAAAGCTGTTTTAGAAGAGAGGGGGGAATACCAATGGAAGCTCAGAAAAAATTGATATTCCCCATACATTTATAATACATGTAAAAGGAATTATCTTAATCATCCTTAAGGTTGTTTTTAATATTTATTTTTAGTTAATTATCTATGAGCTTCCAAGTCACATAAAATAATCGAATTACATTATATAATTAATTTCAAGATTATGGCAATAATACTTAATGATGAAATTATTCTTGGCTCTGGATCAGAGACTAGGCTTGAGCTTTTAAAGAGGCATGGCTTAAATATTAATAATTTTGCTCCGACTGTAGATGAAGAGCAGCTAAAAAATGAACACTGTCAAGATATGGGTCCTAATGAGATGGCACTTTTTTTAGCTAAGGCTAAAGCTAAAGATGTTTCGGCTAAATTTCCAGATGCTTATGTAATTGCAGCTGATCAGGTATGTGAACTTAAGGGAAGAGTCTTTGATAAGCCTGGTAATAGGGAAAATGCAATAAAGCATTTGAAACTACTTAGAAACCAAACTCATAATCAGAACTGTGCCATGGTTATAGCTAGAAATTGTGAGATAATTTATGAATCAATTACGAAGGCTTATATTAGTCTTAGAGACTTGAGTGATAGTGAGATTGAAGCTTATATAGATTTAGAGCAACCGTTTCAGTCCTGCGGTGCCTATATGCTGGAGAAGCACGGTAAACATATTTTCAAATCTATAGAAGGTGATCACGATGTGATTTTAGGCCTAGATGTAGTTGAACTCTTCAACAAATTATACGAATTAAAAGCAATTGAGCTTAAGCCTTAAACTGAGATATTTACGAGTGAATAGATATATTTGATATAGGTATCATCGATTTCATTTACTTTCCCGTCTCTATTTACGTCTAGTCTTTTGAAATAAAATCTTCTTTTATTCTTGAATTTCTTTTTGTATTTTTTTAACTCATTACTACTTACAAGTCCATTTCTATTGGTGTCAACTGAGTTTAAGGCTCTAATTACTTTAGTAATAGTTTCCATATCATTGGTTTGATTTATGTATTTTTGAACTGTGGAACTTGAACTGGTATTTAATCTCTGATATCTGATAATATTCCTACTCTTGGGTCTGCTCAGGAATAATTCCCTCGCTAAGTCCTCTATATTTAATTCTCCTGAAGAATTTAAACTATAAGTACTTGCAAGATTCAAAGCGGAAAGTGCGTTGATACGACCTCCAGATATTTGTCTTTCACCATTAATTGCTTGACTAGACTTGCTGATAATTTCTTTTAAATTTTTTGTACTTAGATCTGGATATTTTGCTAAGAGTAAAGCTGCTAGAGCTGAGACATATGGAGTTGCCATAGAGGTGCCGCTGAGATACCAATAACCATAATTTCCGTCTATGTCTCTATCCAAGCTGCTTGCAAGATTATTAGCAAGGAAACTATCGTTTGCCATAGTGGAACTTATAAGATTACCTGGCGCTGCGACATCTATAGTGTTTCCATAGTTGGAGAATAAAGATATTTGATCATTTTCGTCAGTAGAGGCTACAGAGAATACTGATGCGTAGTTTGCTGGATATATTGGTCTATAATCGTTGTTTGATCCATTGTTTCCAGCTGCTGCAACGACAAGTACCCCAAGTTCATCTGCTAGTTGGTAAGTCTCTTCTTCCAAGTGTGAGTAGAAACTCCCTCCTATAGAGGCGTTGATAACTTGTGCGCCATCTATGATGGATGATCTTATCGCTTTTAGTAATTCTGAAACAGAACTAAAGTTACCTTGATTATCGAAAATCTTCATAGCGAGTAATTTAGAGTCATAGGCTAAGCCATTGAGATTATTATTGGATTTGGATTCTGCTGCTATGATTCCTGCTACGTGACTACCGTGTCCAAATCCATCGTATGGATTTTCGTGTAGTGAATCTTTATAGTATTCACCAAAGATACTATCTTCACTCAGTGGTTTCATTTCGCTGAAGCTGAAATTATTGTCTATATATCCATTTTGGTTGGTGTCAGCATCATCTAGGCTAATATCCCCGTCTGAATTTTGGTCCTGGACAACTGTTTCATCTATCCAGACTTTCTCCCAAAGATTAGGGTGATTATAATCTATTCCAGAGTCGAGCATAGCTACCCTGACTCCTTTACCTGTACTAAATGCCCAGGCTGATTTAGCGTTAATTTTACCTAGTCCCCATGAGCCGATACTATTTGTGCCTGAGCTGCTAAAGGTTCTAGAGATCTCTTGATTTAATTCTATAGGTGAGAATAAGTCTCTAATATAATTAGGTTCCAGATACTCTATTTCTGATTCACTAAGGCTGCTAAGAATAGCTTCTTCGAGTTTCTTAAGCTCTGAACATGTATATTTATGTGTCTCACCAAAGTCTCTTACTATGTAAGATCTATCTATGCCGTGATCATGAATCGCTTTTTTATACTTATTAAGTTTCTTTAGCCTCTTATTGGAATTACTTTTCAATGAGCTATAGCTATAATCTAGGCTAAGATTGGATTCTATTGACTCTAAATTTGCTAGTGACTTTAGCCGACTAATACTTACATGATTCTTCTTATTTAGTTTGAGTACTAAGCCGTCTGCTATTTGATCTACTGAATTTACATCGCATTCAAAATAGACTTTATTTATATCTTTTGATTTAACTTTATTAAAAATAATCTGTGACGATAATATCAACAGAATTAAATTAACAACCCTTATTAACTTCATATTCCCCCCCCCCGTACTTAAGGAATAAGACCTACACTTAAATGAATAGATCGGCTAATCTAGAGCAAAAGTTTAATGAAATTTCTTAATCTTTCTTAATTAGGTATTGCACAGAATTAAGATAAAAGTAGCACTTCGTCTCCTTGAAAAAAATGTATAAAATATAAGGAAAAAATAAAGGAAAACCGTTAGAATCATTCAAAACTGGGAATATTATAAGTACAGAGGTTCCGATGGAGACTCTAAAAAGTATTCAAGAGGATCAAGAAAATACCAATTGGGCAGATCCACTTGACGACAAAATAGAGAACTTCATTGAAGAGCGGGGAGTGAGAGTTAAGTGTCTTTAGAAACAGTTTTTTCCTGAGCGCCCATCCAACAAACACACAAATAGCAACGGATTCAATTGGTATCAGCAAGTCTGATACCAATTTGTCTACATTGGTAAAGGTTCCTGAATGTTCAAGTGTGCTTACTTTGATCCAGGTTATTCCAAGTATTAAACTAAGAAAACCAGATAAGCCTGCTGCAATTCTTCTAGGGTATTTGACCTCATCTATGAGATGGGTAACTACTGGTTCTAGTATTGCGATACTGGAACTAAGTGCTGCAAAGCATAATAAGAAGTAGAATACTAACGAAAATATTGCTCCGCCTGGTATCTGTGAAAATAAGCTAGGTAAACTTATAAATACTAATCCTGTTCCAGATCCAGGTTCTAAGCCATAGTGAAATATGATTGGGAATATCATTAGACCTGCCAAAATAGCAACAAATGTATCCATAACAACTACAATTGCGCTGAGATTGACAACATCTTCTTTCTTATTAAGGTAGCTACCGTAGCTTATCATTGTTCCAGAAGCTATACTGAGTGTAAAAGCAGCCTGTCCTAGAGCCCGGAAAAATGATTCTCGGGTGAAGTTTTCCCATTTGGGTTTGAAGAGAAAGTCTATAGTTTCACTTTGGAAGAAATTAGACCAGTTACCTTCAAGTTCTATATTGAGTGAGAATACCATTAAGCCAATTAATATTAGGAATAAGAACGGCATAGTGATTTTATTAAACCATTCAACACTGCTGCTGATTCCTCCACTTAAAATTAATGTCGTAAGTAATGTAAAGATTACATGCCAAAATATTTGAGCGTTATCGCTGCCCATAAAGTGATCAAAATAGCCTTGCAACTCAGAATTACTGAGATGAACCAATTTGCCACTGAAACTCTCATAGAGATAGTCTAAGGTCCAACCTGCAATAATGCTGTAATAACTACTTACTATAAAAGCAATTATTACGCCAAGTAAACCCACAGTTCGCCATACTTTACTTTTTTTGTTGCCGATAAGCTTGGTGAAAGCTCCGCCACTTCCTTTCTTACTTGCTCTACCAATAGTAAGTTCAGAAATCATAATTGGCATACCAATTGCAAATATCAGAATCATATAGACGACTATGAAGGCTCCACCGCCATTCTCACCGCATATATATGGAAATCTCCAAATATTACCTAAACCAACAGCAGCTCCGGCTGTAGACATCACAAATGCAAACTTGTTGGACCAATTCTCTCTTTTTGACACTGTTTAATAGTTTGCCATAAAATTAATTTTTTTTTCTAAGATAAGTTTGATTTTAGGGCTGATTTTAAAATTATCTTAGCTAGTTTTATTAAGACATATATGCTAACATATGAGTCAATATGTATATATGTGATCAAAGCGAAGAAGCGATATGCTTCAGTAATTGGTTAGTAGTGGTTGACTATATCGAGGATTAAACGTTGACGACTGACTTATTGCAGAGCAATCCGAATATCAAATCAGCTAAAGTTAGTGCAAAACCTAACTTAGAGAAAAATTTACATTTAAACTCCTCTAATAAAGTTGAAAAAGAAAGATCAGATGAATCTATAGAGAAAGAGTTTCAAAGAAAAAGTTTAGAACAATTATATAAATCAGATACATCTATCGAGCATGAACAGATAGATGAAGAGGAAGAAGTTCCAGAAATTCTTAAAGAGGAGCTGGGGGAAGATACTGAAGAGGATGAACAAAAGACTTCATTCTTGGATAAATTTATGGTTGCAGCCACTACTTCTGCTGTTTCTTTAAACTTTGCTTCTTTATCATTAGATTCTGTTAAAAGTAAGCTTGAAAATATGGGCTTTGGTGAAGTCGCTGAGATTTTGGATAAGATATTAGACCCTGCTGCAATGATCGCAAATAAACTTCAGGCTGCTGGTTTTGGTTCTGATCTTTTGAACCAAGCATTTAAAAATAAAGATGCAACATTGCTGATAGCGGGTTTCGGGAAAGTTTTTCAAGTATTAATGGCTGGGGATGATGATTTCTTACAGCTTGCTGGTATTCAGACTGCATTTGATCAGATGAAGCCAGGTTGTGCTAAGGTAATTGGTTTTTCTAAATTCAAAAACTTTGGTCATAGTGTCAATGAATATTTCAAAGCAACGAAAAAGATTTTAAAAGAAGTATTAGAGGACCCTATTGGCTATCTTACATTTAAACCTAAAAGTGGTCATCTAGAGAGAGGTTTAGTTCCTGGATCCATGGCTATGCTTGGAGGTACTATCGGCTGTATGCTATCTGGTGAGAATAGAATTCTAAGAACTATTTCATCTACATTTAGGCATATTATTGGTGGTGTAATGTATGGTGACTACATTCTGTCTCAAATCAGTGAGAATAAAAATCTTAGTACTTCTGGCTATTTCTATGGTGGTTCATCTATAGCTGATACAGTGTTTACTCCATTCAAAGGTGTTGTAGGTAAGGTTGGTCATAAACTTGCAAATATGGCTTACTTCGTTGGTGAGTACCTCTACATTAAGGGTTTGAAAGAAGACCCTAAGGCTGCACTGGAGATGGCTTAGGTTTAATTGGTTACTCTGTATTTGAAGATTGATTCTAGACCTGAATTTAAGCTATAGAAACTAACTTGCATAGCGCTTGTATCTAATATCGCAAAATTATGATCTCCAGCAAATGCCCACAGCCTTTGTGGATTTTGAAAATCTTTCAGTGATTTATTCGGTACAAAGCCACTGTGAATTGGTGAACTGGTTATTTCTATAATCTCTGGTATTTCTTTAATAGATTGAATTTCAGAGATATGTCTATCTCCGGATATGAGGGTGATATTTTTAATTTCTTTACTATCAGAATTTCCAGATTCCCCAGTTCTTGTTGATAAGCCTTTTAGCAAACTAATGAATTGATCATATGATTCAGGGTGATTACCTTGATAAGATTCGAAGGGGTGATAAGCACCTTGGAATTGATCTCCAGATATTATATAAATCTGTTCTGGACTTGCTTCTAGTTCTGATTTTAACCATTGCATTTGTTCTTCTCCAAAATGGCTACCAGAACTATCTTCATCAGGGTCTCTAAAACTTCTATTATCCATGAATACAAATTTTCTGTTTTTGTCTATGAGTGACCAGGCTATGCCTGGTCCTGATGAGCTGTGTTCTGGATTATAGTTTTGTGAAAAAACCTGGAAGACTTCACTTGCTTCATTTTTGTACTGATAGTTTTTATCACCGTTGTTGAAACCGTAATCGTGATCATCCCAGATCATAGCTATAGGTATTAAAGTTTTACTATGGAATATATGAAGTTTCTCTCTTGTCTCTAAATATCTTTGCCAGAGTAATTGTGGTTCAGCTCCAGATTTGAGCTTCAAGCCATGATCTACATAGCTATTGTCTCCAATCATGAAAATTATATCTGGATTGAGTTTTGTTAAATTGGTCCAAATCCTTTTTTGCTCATTTTGGTAATGATCGTTCATGCAAGAGCTTATGGCTATTTTGTGTTGCTTTGCTAGATCTTTTAGTTTGAAATATCTTTCTTCACTGTGGTTTTTAGTTGTGAGTTTTAGTATGAAATTTGGGGATTGAGCATTTGGGGGTTCTGAAACGAGTTGATAATTAAATCTGATTTTGTGAATCTCTTTATCAGCAATATATTGCTTAATGATTATTTTATGATCTAGGCATGTTTCTCCTTGAGAGCAAAGTAACTTCCCCGATTTACGATCAAAGATCTTAATTCTTAGACCTAAATCTCTTACTGTAATTATATTAAAGCTTGTGAAATTTTCACTCGTAATTCCTTGCAGAATCGGGAAGTAAGCTGTAGCAGTTTCTTTATCAAGTCTAGAACAAGAGCTTAAAAATATAATTATAAGTAATAAAAAATAAAAACTATTTTTCTTATGGCAGTATGTTGACAGCATTGTACGGGTTCGAGAACTGGTTCTCTATAGAATATATATTATCGTACATAGATGCTATCAATTTATCGTCTATGTAGATTTTACTGTTAAGTTTCGCTTCTTTCTCTTCTTGAAGTCTATCGAATTCGCTTTGCAGTCGGTTGGTTTTAGAATCTAGTATGGCTTCCATTCTATCTAAGTTATCTAGCATTTCTTGAACATTACTTTTTGTTGTCAGATCTGCTAGACCTGTGGTTCCAGCGTTATTAGTTGTTGCATCAGAGACACTAATTTTATTCAGAGCAGAGAATGAACCTCCGCCAAGAGAGCCAGCTGCTACTGTGTCTGTGCTTAAGTTTAAAGAAGTTTCAGATATACCTAACGCTGATAAAAAATTGAATTCTTGGGTTTTTCCTTCACCATTATTATATGATTCTGCTGAGTAAATACTGTTCTCGGATACCACTGTAGAATAAACCCCTGCAGCTTTGAATACAAAGTTGCCTGTATTTAATTCAAAGGCATAAGTAGCTCCACTGTTGTTTCCAGCATCATCATCTCCTGGAGATCCGATAATTGCATAATCTCCTACAATTTTCACTCCGGCTCCATAGGAATCAAATCCATCCAAACTACCTGCTGGAGGTACAAATGCTCTCTCAAATACAGGACTAGCACCACTCAGATCGAATAAAAATGCTTCACCTGCATAATCACTATCAGCCCAATCTGCAGTTGCCCCTCCTCTATATCCATAAGCTCCTACCAGTAATTTATCACCAGCTAAATCATAATGCCATCCAAATCCATGTCCGACTTGAGGGTTTGGTGAATCTATAGTTGCTGTTATTTCTCCTGTTTCTCTACTCATTACATACATTTGACCTTGTCTTTGGTTATAAACTTTATTTTCAAAAATAATGCTTGTATCTGTTACTTTGAAACCTGAATCTAGTGTTCCACTGGGATTAACATGTTTTTTGATAAATTCACCATCATGATCATATTCTATCGCCACACCATTTCCAGTATCTCTTTCATACTGTATATGAACAAAAACACTATCTCCTGCAAATTGAACACTCTTTCCAAAATTAGACCCAAGTGAACTTCCTCTTTCGACTCCAGTTGCAGCATCTTCATGAGTGAATGATGCTAGCTGCTCACCTGTTTCCATGTCATACATAAATGCAGCTCCAGCGAAATTTGCGTCTTCTAATATAGATGGGTTTGCATCATAATTATTTGTTCCAATTAAAATTTTATTACCTTGTACGTCAATCGCATGACCGAATCTTTCATTCATTACATCTGTAAGTGGCGAAATTATTTCAGTCTTTAACTCTCTTGTCTCTGCATCGAATATATAGACACTTCCATTATTATCATTTAAACCTTCTGGATCATCATTATCATTGTTTCTAGCGGTAGCAACGATATAATTCTCATTTACAAGTCTAACTCTAAATTGATCACCCTCATCACCATTTGGTGAAAATATCTCACTAACTAAATCTGGTGTTCCTACTGGTATTACTCCTTGTCTAAAGTCTAAATTTAAATTATCAGTTGTAGTAGTACCAGTAAGCAGTGTTTGATTGAAATTACCATCGAAAAGCTTCTGACCACCATAGGTGGTCGTATTAACTATTTCATCTATTTCATTTACAAGTGTGTTTATTTCATTCTGAGCACCATCTAGATCAACTATAGCTCCAGAATAAGCTCCATCAACTATTTCTTTAATCCTTGCAACATTTGATTGTACTGACTCGAAATTTCCTTGAGCGTTATTAAGATCTGTTATACCTTGACTGAGGTTGTTTTGTATAGCTGTAATATTCTTCGCTTCCCAGAGCATTTCTCTACTAGCTACAGTTCTAGAGAAGCTGTTTTGCTCTTCATCTTTTTCATTTCTTTTTTGAAAATTTGAGGATTCTACTTTAAGCAGAGTCATTGCAGTATGAACTCCAGCTTCTATTCTCATCGAGCCACCGCTAAGATTGACTGCCATGATTTTCCCCCTCTTATAGTTATATGCCCTTATAGAAGCATAATTATCTTAAGTGTATAAGTATTTTCCTAAGGAAAATATAAACTAATGTATAGCTAGATACATAAAGCAAAAAAGAAGCTTTTAAGGCTTCTTTTTTGCTACGGAGTGCAAGTGTCGATTTGGACAGGAAAATTGTTTATTTTGTATTAATTAGTTCTTTTGCGAACTTTCTTCTCAGGTATTTTAATAAAGTTTTGGTTCCCTTCTGAACTAAATTACCCTCATCATCTATATTTATTAATGCAACTTCTTGCTTGGATTTGACATAAAATGTTTTTGATTTTTTGGATGAAGAATTATATATTTCTGTAAGTTCACCAAATGGCGTTAATGAGGTTCTAAAAATACTTGCATCGGCGTTGAATGAGAGGATTTCTTTGATCTTGAAATCTGAATCATATCTGTAGATAATCTCGCTATTGTCATTTAAAAATTTATGTTTAGTAGCAGCTTTGCCATTATGAGTATTAATAAAAATTACTTTGGAGCCAGTTTCTAGATACTTAACCGCTCTTATTGCATCTCTAAGATTTTTTCTTAGTAGATATGTTTGACCTTTCTCGTCTTTGTAAAAGCCAATTTTGTTTCCTTTGCTATCTAAGGTGAAGCTAGTAAATAATTCTTCTTCTGTGTGTGAAAATAGTTTTTCTATCTCTTTATCTAGAGTATTTAGCACTGTATTAATCTCCCATTTCTTGAGTATCACTTTCCCTTGCTTGTGATCTCTAATCATAAATAGGGACTTATTGATGTTTTTTGATTTAGAATTACTTAACTTGTTCTTAAACTTCTTTGTTGATTTGTGGTGAAACGCTTATGGCATAACCGACATAGCTACGTATGGATCTGCTACCTGAGATGATATAGCGTATGGATTATTAGTGAACATATCAGTTATTAATGTGTCGTCTATATATTCTTTATTCTTGAGTAGTGCTGCTTTTTCGTCATTTAGTCTATCGAATTCACTCTGTAGGCGGTTGGTTTTGGAATCTAGTATTGACTCCATTCTGGTTGGCTCCCCCTCGATAAAATATACCAATAAGTGAAAAGAAATTGAGGTAATTAATGTCCAATAAGAAATTAAGTAA
>JAKVAO010000036.1 GCA_022447685.1 Candidatus Caenarcanales bacterium
TTACTTAATTTCTTATTGGACATTAATTACCTCAATTTCTTTTCACTTATTGGTATATTTTATCGAGGGGGAGCCAAATCGTCTTTAGCTTGAACAAAACTATTAGAAACATTATCTACTTCACCTAAAGAACTTCCTAAAGATTCAATAGTGTTTGTTATTAAGCCTCTTTAGCTTATATATCACTTTCCCTTAATCTCATTACCTCTTGGTAATCAGTTTTAACTTTAACTGGAGTGCCGGTTTTACCTGAGTAAATAGGACTAGATTGTATTTTAGCTATGGCTCTTATGCTACTCGAGTTTCTTGGCTTACCTAATTCCTCTGTTAACCTCGCTTGCGACTGTAATATTCCTGTAAACTCTGTATTCATGTCTCTTCTCTTGAATAACAGCTTCCTAGTTATTAACAAAAAGTGCCTAAAGATAACATTAAAATATGTAATAAATATTAAGGTAATAAGTCTATCGATGCTGTAGCCGAAATATTAGCTTGAGTTTTTAGAGATGAATCTTTCTCGTGCTTGATTTTAGATTTGAGTAATTCATTCGTTTGGTTTGCTGCGATAAAAGCAGAATGCTCCAAAGAATAAATAAAATCATCCAATTCAGAGAATGCATCCTCAGCCTTAATCTCAGGACCTGATTGAGCTTCTATAGATTCACTAAGATTAACTTCTCTTTCGACATCGTCAGCAATTTCTTTTTTCTCAACAATCTCACCTTGGATATCATTAGATTTTTCATCTCTTCTATCTTTAATTTTCTTTGAAATATTATCGAGTATATCTTCTCTAAGATCTGTTTTCTCTTCAATTTTAAGATTTCTATTTCTTACAGCAGCCTTCTTAATTTCTGGAGCTGCCTCATGCTTTTCTAAAACTCTTTCTTCATGAGCTTCAACTTCGTTTCTAAGATCTTTAATATTAGAATTAATACCTTCATAGATATTATTGTTTCTGGTATCTAATACTTTATCTTCTCTACCTTCATAGACATTTCCATCTCTACCAGTATATTCTTTCCCTTCTCTTCCTTGGTAGACCATGCTTTCTTTAGCAACATTCTCTTGATTGTTAATTTCCTGCGATTCTCTACCTTCATAGGTACTTGCTTTATCTGTCCTACCAGAGTAAACTTGTCCCTTAGTGTTAAGCCCTTGGTTAAACTCATTTAAATTATTTGCTCTAGAGTTTTGCTGAGAAAGTTTACCTAATTGTGAATTTTTGCTATTCATTCTATCAGCTACCATACTAGTTTTAATAGCGTCTATCACTCGTGCATCATCACCAATTAAACTTTGGAATTTCTCTAAATTCTTTTCACGCGTAGATAAATCAAATTCATAAATATTAGATCTATTATTTTTGTCTTTTGCAGACATCAATAATTTATTGTCATTTAATTCAATATTCCCGTCTAATTCTGTACCAAAATAATGAGGGTTCACTGTGTGAATTTGGTTTCCCTTATTCAGATCAAATACATGAATTGTAGAACCTGCACTCGCAGAAGCGCCATCGGCTTTAGTTGAAACTGCTAGGAAACGATCATTAACTGAAATGTTTTTACCAAAAGTTCCCACACCTTTAGTAGCTGAATTTGGAGTAAATTCTCCTTCAAAGGTATTAGATTCAGTATCAAAAACATGCACTTTACCTTGAGTTAGCTTCTGTCCTTTCTCAGTAACCAATTCACTTTCAGCAATATATAAATCTTTACCATTAGATTCGATATTAGTACCGAAAACACTTCCCTGAGAGTTCCTAGCTTTGCTTATTTCATCTATAGCTTCTCCACTTTCAAGATCAAAAACATGAAGAGCACCAACTATTTCTCCATCTACTTTTTCACTTGCTGGAGCTATAGCGTACATTTTGTCCTCAACTACAGTACTTTCATTAATTTTATTTCCAGCAGAATTAAACTTATTAATGAAGTCACCTTTTACATTGAAAATATATTCAGAACCTTCACTATTAACATAAACTAGATTATTTTTAATCTCTGCACCTTTGAAAGTTTTATTAGTATCAAAATCAGCATGGGTAAATGAACTACTCAACTCCTGAGTTTCAGTATCGAAAAGATGAGCTGCTCTAAAGCCATCACTAGATTCAGCCATATTGAAACCATTTACTGAAAGTAATAAATTATCACCCTCAATATCAAAATCTAATTTCTCAAAATTTTTGAAAGCTTCTTCTACTCTATCTAAGCTTATAGTATTGTCGACATTAGAATTCTCTTTATTAATCATGGCGACACTTTCATATGAACTAATATTGCCATCTTCATCATTACCATTTAGAGCTGCAAAAAGATGAGTCTCAGATTGAGCAAAATCACTTGCATTCAATCTATTGATAGAACTTATCTGATCAAAAATTCCCACCAAGTCAGGTTGAGACTCTTCAAGACTACTATCAAAGAAATGATTCAAAAAGTTTTCGACTTTCTGTGAACCGATATTTAATTTAATACCAATATTTTCAAGATTCTTGTAGATAGTTTTAAATTCATCACTGTTTTTCAATATTTTAACATCATCCACAATTTTCAAGAATTCTTCTTGTTTCGCTAAACGTTCATTATCACTATAATTACCGACTTTAGCTTCATTTATAAAATAACTTACCTGGGATAGTTTAGAGCTAATAGAATCTATAGTCCTCATGGCTGAGGATAGTTTCTCAGGACTTTGAAATAAGTTTTCAGTAAAACCATCACTAAGCTTACTGAAACTATTTTTCAAATTATTTACTTTACTAAATTTCACTTTTGAATTTGATATTGTTTGCTGGACAGACTTTTCAATATTCCGCGCGGCATTACCAATACCTAATCCATTTAAACCATAACCAGACATGATTCTTCCCCTTTAATTTGAGCTAGCAGAAACTAACTCTACCCTTTATATAAAAGAATCTATATCCGTAAAGTATTTTTACTCTTTTGCATTCTGAACTTCCCTATCTTTTTCTTATGTTTGTAATATACACAGAAAAACATAAAAATAACAATTTATGAAAAAAATCCGTTCTTAATAATTTGAATCTGCATTTTCCTCTTCATCCTCTTGTAAGAGTGGTTTGCAGACGTGATGAAATAGATCATATTCCAGTGTATTCTTCCTAATCGGCTCCAGCTCAGGCTTATTGATCCACTTCGCATCGATCAATTTATCTTTTTCATCATATAGTTGATAGGAAGTCATCATAGCTATATTAGTAAAGCAATAGTAATAACGCATTGAATCAACTCGTTTCGAATTCAAATTAATATGAGGATTATCACTTTTATGAAATTCTTGTTGTGACATTTTCTGAGCAGATGGAAACATTAATTTGGTCCAAGCTTTACACATCTTGTCGTCACACTCAACTCTTAGTGTATCGACATAAGCTTCAACACCCTTATTGGAAGTAGTTACATATTCCCAATTACTTGCTTCGTGCTCAAACTCATTAGAACAAGAAACTGATATTAACAGAATGGAAGCCAGACTTAAAATTTTCAGATATACACTAATTTCTCTCTTCATAATTATTCTCCTACAGTTAAGATTGATTGAGCTTCTACATTAGTTGGAATTTCACTATAGGCAAGTATTGCAAGTTGTGGCATTTGCCTTTCCAGTAATCTTCTAAGTGGCATCCTAATTTTGCCATTACATAGTAATACTGGTGGAAAACCTTGTCCAGAAACTTCTTCAAAGGCTAAATTAATCTGCTCAAGTATAACTTTAGCTTTAGCAGGATCTAGAGCAAGTTTATCTAGGTGAAGTGATTTTACAATTTCTTCTTCTATAGTCGGATGGAAAGTTATGCAGTTAAGAATGTCATCCACCAGATATGGATCAACTAGCTGCCTTGCAAGCCCTTCTCTAACTCTTTCTATTAGAAAGTCTCTATCTTTATTCAACTTGGAATTATTAGCAATATGTTCAAGCACTGTAGAGAAATCTCTTATAGAAACTTGCTCAGATAGTAAACCAGCTAGAATAGCAAGTAATTCACCTTTACTAATATTCGTTGTAGCTTCTTCTACTATAGTTTCATTGAATTCTTTAACTTCTTCAAGCATAGCTACTAGACTTTGTCTATTGAGAATCTCTCCAGCAAAGATTTTGATAACTTCAGTCAAGTGAGTTGCAATTACAGAAGAAGGTGTAGCCACCGTATAACCAAGAGACTCGGCTCTATCCTTCTCCTCACCTTTAACCCAAGTTGCAGGTAAGCCATAACTAGGTTCTACAGTTTCTTTACCTTTAAGTGGATCTGCCATAGGGTCAACCAAACCAGTGTTAACAGCTAGGAAGGAATCAACCATAACAATGCCTTTCGAGATTACAGAACCACGTAATTTTATCTGATAGTCATCAGCACCAAGCTCAGCTAAATTATCGTGAACTCTTACTGGAGGCATAGGTAAACCCATTTCCACCATTATCTGCCTGCGTATCTGCCCGATACGGGACATTAGATCACCGTTTTGTTTCTTATCGATTAAACCAACTAACTTATAACCAATTTCCAACTCAATTTGATCAACCTTAAGTAATTTAAGAACAGCTTCTGGACTATTATCCTTCTCTTTTTGTTTGAGTTTTTCATGGTGAGTACTTTCAGCATCTTCAGCTGCCATAGCTGCTTCATTTGCTTCAGCATTCTGCTCTTCTTCCTTCTCAGACTTAAACTTAGTATAAGCCCAGTAACCCAAAGCGCCACTTACTATCATAAACGGTAAAAATGCACCTCTAATACCTATAGCAAGTACGAACATAGTAAGTGACGCGATACCAATAATCTCTTTTCTTTTGAAAAGCTGTGCGCCCAAGTCATCTGCAAACTGTACTTCTGGATTAGATCTGGTAACGATGATACCTGTTGCAACTGAAATAATAAGAGCTGGGATTTGTGAAGCAAGACCTTCCCCAATAGTAAGAAGAGTATAGAGTGAAGCTGCTTCTCCAGCTTTCATATTCAACTGAACCATACCAATAATAAATCCAGCGATAATATTTACTAGAGCTATGATAATTGATGCTGTAGCATCACCTTTCACGAACTTAGAACCACCATCCATAGTGGCATAAAAATCAGCTTCTTTAGCGATATTTTTTCTTCGATCATTTGCCTGCGCTTCGTCGATCAAACCTGCGTTCAAATCAGCATCAACTGCAAGCTGTTTACCTGGCATACTATCTAAAGCAAATCTCGCTGCAACCTCAGATACTCTACCTGCACCTTGAGTAACAACAATAAAGTTAACTATGAATAAAATCAAGAATATTAAAATACCAACAACGAAATTACCACCAACTACAAACTCTCCAATAGCATGAATGACATTTCCACCGTGAGCATTAACTAGTATAGAACGAGTCGCTGAAACTTCCATCGCAAGTCTAGATAAGGTAACAATAAGTAAAAGTGTAGGGAAAGTACTAAATTCAAGTGGTTCTTTAACGTATAAAGTTACAAGAATAATTCCAATAGCTACTGAAAAATTAATTACAAAAGCAAGGTCAATGATAAATGTCGGTAATGGCACCATCAAGATACCAATGATTACAATAATAAATACTGCAAGGATATTGGATTGATTGGTAGCTAATGATTTTAAAGTCTTGTTGAGAGTTTGCAGATTAATTGCATTAGAAATCATCATCGAATATTATGTCTTCTTCCTGGTAATAGCCGTCGTAGTTGTTACGGTTCTCAATAACTTCATTCATTAAGATATCTTTGTTATCAAATGGATCAGTTATTGCATATAACTTAAGTACCCTATGGCCATCCACAAGTTCTACAGTACCCGGTTGATTTTCGATGATTTTTAGGTAATCGAATGAATTTACATTGATATGAATCCTCCGATTGAACACTAATGTTCCTTCTGAATCTGAGACAAAAACTTCTACTACATAAGCTTCATCTTCATTCATCACTTGTCCATCGATTTCATCAATGAACTTAACATGATCAAAGCCCTTAAGAACTCGAATCATATCTCTTTTGGCAGTGACAAGACCTTTCCCAACTATGCAGGGTATTTGTTTGTCTCCATCTTCAGTCAAAATGATAACTCCTTATAGATTATTATATGCCCAAATGCTAAAAGTGCCAAATAAGTCTAGTATATGGATTTATTTTTACAGCTTTAGCCATATTCTTTCACATATAAGTTAAGTAGTGGTTATGGTTTGCTATTAAATTTGAGTGATGCAGAAGTTGGAATTATACAAGAGGGTTGTCACAAAATGTTCAATGGCAAGGCTTTCAAATTTTGAAAAGACTGAGTTGACTGCTTGTCAATGATGGCTTTGAAAAATTTGAGTGATGCTTAAGCATTAAGCTTTTCGCGTATCTCGGATATGAAAGCCAGCTTTCGCATCCTCAAATAAGCTCAAATAACGCAGCAAGTGGGCATTTTGTGACAACCCTAATAAATAAAGACCCTAGTTGCGAGCTAGGGTCTTTATTAGGCGCGAGTGGTGTGAGAAAATTGTTTATGCTGCTAATTGTGTTAGATCATTATTAGTAATCCATTCTTCATTAGCCTTATTTTCAGGTAGTTTAGCTTGCAAGGATCTTGTATCTTTGGAGACTTTTTCTGTATCTCCTTTTCCTTCATAGGTATCACCCTTAGATGAAGCTACTTCTGTATCTTTACTTGAATCAGTATATGCAATTAATCTATCTTTCAGTTCACTTGCATTCTCCACATCAGCTTTAGATACAACTTGAGAAATATTATCCTCTAGCTTATTTGCTAGTAAATCTGGTTTTTCTTTATTTATTTCATCAATACTCTTAGCGTATTCATTTTCTAACTGTCTTATAGTTTTTTCTTCGATCATTGCTGCTAAAAGTTCTTCTTCATCCTTAGTCAGACCACCTTCTTTGGTAAGAAGCTCCTCCATCTTTGAAAGTAGAGCCTCATCTCCTCTATCTGAAACATTATCTAGAGTAATATTTTTACCATCATATTTAGCTGGGTCAACAACAATTCCGTCTTCATTATACTTATCAGGGTTGAATTCGTTACCACCAGTCTTATCTGATATTAACCTTCCATCATCTGCTTTAGAGTTACCAAACATGCTGAAGAGCATTTGTAAAACTTGCCCTATCATCTGACCTATTCCGCCGCCGCCAATTCCAGAAAAATTCCTACTGATCCTGATATCTCCGATACCTGCCTCAGGAGTACTTATAGGAATGTCCCGCTTTGCAGCAATATTTGGAGGGTTAATAGAGTTCATAATATCTCTCCTTATGAATTAAATTTTTTGAATTGTAAAAGTTGTTTATCTCTTTCTGAATATATAAAGTATGCTCTTTGATTTATTTGATAAAAAATTTGATACTTTTTTAGATAAATATATATAGTTGATAATCAGAAAAATTTTACATTAAATTTGTATTTATAGATAAAAGTATTAAATACTTAGCGTGCTAAGCTAAAAAAGCGTAAAATGGCAGTCAAATATAAGCTAATTTCCCAACATAATAAAGCTAGAGCTGGAGTTATTTCGACTCCCCACGGCGATATTGAAACACCTGTTTTTATGCCGGTAGGCACTCAAAGCACAGTAAAAGCTATGACTTATGACCAAGTAGAAGCTACTGGCGCTGAAATTACCCTCGCTAATAACTATCATTTATATTTACGCCCGGGTCCTGACCTCATAGCTAAAGCCGGAGGCTTACATAAATGGACCAATTACCATAGACCATTCCTTACAGATTCTGGTGGTTTCCAGATTTTTTCACAAATGCGTATAAATAAATGTAAGGTTACAGATGAAGGCGCTGCATTTATAGATACCATCACTGGTCAAAAACATTTCATGGGCCCTGAAGATTCTATTATCTCCCAAAACAAACTTGGTGCAGATATAATCATGGCTTTTGATCATTGCCCGCAGGGTAACTCAAGCTACGAAGAAACCAAAGAAGCTATGAATAGAACCCATGCCTGGGCTGATCGCTGCATAAATGCTCATACTAGAGCTGAAGATCAGGCGCTATTCCTTATAGTACAGGGCGGAATTTATGAGGATTTGAGACGTGATAGTGCAGACTATATATGCAAAAAAGATGTTCCGGGCTTTGCAATTGGAGGTGTATCAGTAGGTGAATCCCGTGAAGATATAGATAGAATAGTAGAATTTACCGCCCCACTACTTCCTGAAGATAAACCTAGATACCTTATGGGAATCGGTACCAAAGAAGATATAGTCAAAGCTATAGCAGCTGGAATAGACATGTTTGACTGTGTAATGCCAACCAGAATCGCAAGACACGGAAGCTTTTTCAATGAAAAAGGGGAAAGGTTACAAATCAAAAACCAAAAATACACAGAAGACTTTAGTCCATTATCTGAAGACTGTAAGTGCTATACCTGTAGCAATTACTCTAAAGCATACATACGACATCTATGGAAAGTGCATGAGACTACGGCGGCAACTCTGCTGAGCATACATAATTTGAGCTATTTGATTAATTTAACTAAGGAGATTAGAGGGCATATTATAAATGGAAAGTTCGACCCAGAGCTTTATCTTAATTCATAAACTAAATGCCTGATGATGAATTAGAATCAGAGCTTGAAGATACTGAAGCTGAAGATATCGCAGCAAAAGAGGAACAAGTTACTGACAACGATGAAGACAACTCAGCAGCTACTGCTGAGGAAGATATTGCTGTGGATTCAGAAAATACTGAAAGTGATGCAACTGATGGCAATGAGGCTGACAGTGATAGTGATAGCACTGAAAACCCTGAAAAATCAGATAGCGAAGATTCAGCTAATGCCAACGATTCAGATGAGAGCACGGAAGAAACAGAGAAAGCATCTGATCAAAAGGCTGAAACCGAAGAAGATAGCAAATCTACCGAAAACGATAAAACTAGTGAAGCTGAATATGATATCGAGATAGATAAAGAAAAAGAGATTAGGGAGCTTAAAGAGAATCTCTCTAAAGATCTTACTATCATCGATGAAGCTTTAAGCGATGATGAATTCTTAGAGAAAATCAATTCCAGAAATGTTTTCCAGCGTTTCGAGAAATACATAAGAAGCAGTGTCAACACTGTAAGTGATTTCGAGGCTATAGCCAAAAGTAAATTCTTACAAATGCTCATGGTAGTAGGGATTATAGCTGGAGCTGCATTCTCAACTCTCACTTGGAACTCAAAGAGCAAAGAAGAGTATAAACAACTAATCGGTTACATTAAAGTAAACCATGATTTACCAGAAGGTGTCGAAGGACCATTCAATGAAGAAGTAACAAAAATCATTAGAAACTATGTCAGGCACCCGGAAAGATATCTAAAAAATGAGCACGAGCATCATCACCACGCACTTCACGAAATGAAAGACCCAATGTCTATAGACATGAGCGAGAAATACCCAGGTTTAATCACTAATGAACAACTTTTATTGATACTTGAAGAACAAGATCTTGGCAAAGTTTCAGCGAAAGGAACTGAATACACTGAAAAAATAAATTTATCAGGCTTGGATCTTAGATCAATTGACTATAAATATTTAAATAAATTTATACAAAGTAACCTCAAAGAAGCTAACTTTGAAGGAGTTGTAATCCAGGACGCACAATTTAGAGGTGCCAATGTTGCAGGAGCTAAGTTTAATTTTGCAACATTAACAGATTCTTCATTTATTAGAGCCAAAATGAATATGGCAAGCTTCGTTGAAACAGAGCTGACAAATTCAAACTTCTACGGCGCCAAAGGAGAATTAGTAAACTTCGAAAAAGCCTTCCTTGCTGGAGCTAATTTCAAAGAAACCGAGTTACTGGAAGTACAGTTCAACGGTTCACTTTTGTTCTCAGCGAACTTCAAAGACTCTTTCTTACTTGGAGCTGACTTTGGTGGAGCTGAACTCAGAAATGTAAACTTCAGAAGAACCAATCTCACTGCCGCAAATTTCCGCAAAGCAAATCTAGAAGGAGCTAACTTCGAAGGAGCTAACCTGGTTGGTGTTAATTTCAGGGATGCAGATTTAACAAATGCGATTTTCAAAGGAGCTAAAATCAGTAAGGCTTTGCTCGCAGAAGCAAAAGGACTTACTATAGAACAGCTTGAAGAAGCTGAACTTGCCTACAGTGCAGCAAGTCTACCTGAGTGGGTTAATAAATCTAAACTAAGCTGGAAGAGACGCTTCTAGAAGTTTCTTTAAGTCTATGTTGAATATATCTTTCACCAAAATTCAACCTTGCACTTAGTTCAAAATCATTATTCTGCCTAAAGGAATACTCTCTAACAAAAGCATCCAAGCTAGATAGTGGAAAATAATTCTCATTCTTTCTCAAACCATCAAAGTCACAAGAAGGCGTGGAGTTAAAATCAAAGATCACTTGATGGTGCCTTTCTGGAAATCTAATTACTGGCTGCCTCGAATCTATACCAAATACAACTAAATCACTTCTAGAACAATGATCAGCAATTTTAGGTGTTTTGTAACCGTGTTTCTTGGAGCGAACAAATTTAAGCCCAGACAACTCATCTCTAGATTTAAATAGCTCAATCTGCTGAGAAGAAGAACTAACCCTATGAATCAAAGTCATATCCCCAGCCTGGATATTATTCTTAGTAAGGGCTATACTCGACTGAATCGCGGTACTACCTGAGCCTAGTATAGTTACAGAATTGATAGGGCTCATAAGAGATAAACTCATAAGTGCTTTATTAATAGCAATCTCACAGTATGAAACAGGAGAAACATAAATTTCCTGATCGAAGAAACTTCTCATCTCTTCAGCTTTAGCTAGTAGTGCTTCTCCTTGTTCTTGGAAGAAACCCATACTTAAAGCTTGCCTAAAAGATCCTTTAAACTGCATACAAATCTCAGATTCACCAACAAGACCACTGTTTAAACCACAATAAGTTCTAAGAATCTGAAGCTCTGCTTCATGACCACTCAAAGTAGTTATCGGGAACTGCTTCTCTAAGTAATGGAATATTGAATTTCTAATGGCTTCAATAACAGAAGCTTTCTCTTGAGGCTTATCATCTAATTCAGCTTTCAAGAAAATAATAACTTCAAATCTATTACAGGTAGATAAAAGTGTGATTTCATCAATATTAAGATTATTTTTTAGATAAACTATAAAATCCTTATAGTCGTCATGAGAAACTTTGATTTTGCTTAACTCTTCAGCAGTGCAGAATTTGACTTTACTTTCAAGAGGATTAAGTCTTTGATTAGCTATTGATGTACCTAAATATAATAAGTTTTTCAATATTTCACACTCTTATTTATATGTCTATTTATATTATAGTATAAATTTCAATTCTCAAGCCTATCTTTTATCTTAACTTTGACAAACAATTAATGCAAACTTAAAATTTTTTCTTGAATTCAGATATGGAATTTTGATTATCTCAATATTTTTTTGAAGACAATTATATTTATGACTTAAGTCTAATAATTCTTGAGGGATTTGCTTACCATATCGCTTCATATTCCAGATTAATTGTATGGATTTACCTGAATTATAATTAGTTTGATCTTTTGCTAGTTTATATTCTCCGTCAAAGAACTCCTTAAACCTAATAGCTTCTTTATGATCTGAAACTCCAAGTTGCTCTAAGTGATAATTAATATTCGTAGCGGTATGCCTGTGAGCTGTTATGGAAAGTGATTTATCTAATTGCTTGACTAGATGATAGAATGGAATTGTTTCTCTTTTATAGACTTTGAACAAATCTGGTTTATAGAAAAAACATAGCTTCAGTGAAGCAACTATAGTGAAAAAAAGGCTAACAATGACGATTAGAGTTTTCTTATTATGGAATGGGATTTCTTGTTTAAGGTTTATAGCATAGCTTCTATATAATCCAAGAAACATAATTTGCACGAAGAAGAAATAGAAAAACATCCCCCAACGCCCCTGGAACTTATCTATATGGCTATAAAAAACATATATGATTGGCAGAATAAAGCTTATTAAACAAATAGAAGAAAGGTATTGAATTATGTTATTTTTGCGGCTTGGTTTAGATTCAGAGAAACCAAAAATATTTTGCAAATAGTCAATAAAATAAATCCTGGAAGCCAAAATTCTACCCCTAAAGAATAACCCAAAAACCACTAGAACAGGAATAAAAACAACAAAGTACTTAATCACAAGAATCTTTGCGACTTGTATATAATTATTAAATATACTCAGAGACACAGCATTATCAGTGAAGTAGAAAAGACCCTGCTCTAAATGATTAGCGTAAGCTAAAAGATGAATTGAGATAAGACTTAGAAACAATAATGCTGAAACAATGAGCTTGATATTCAATAATCTTTTACGCAAAGATAAATTGAACGCCAAAGCAAAGACAGAAGCTAATAGCAGAAGAATGAAATTATACTTACTCAAAAAAGCAAGTGCAGCAATAATCGCTAAAGCCAAATAATTAAGCCATGATGGCGATTTGATAGTTCTTATTAACTGCAAAATAAACAAAGATGAAAGAAAAGAAAGCAGAATACTATGAGTCAAATCAAAATTACTTTCATAGGAATATTGAACTATAAATACAGTAAAAAGACTTATATAGAAAGAGTTTGCCTTGCTCCAAAAATTCCTAGATATCAGATAATTAGTAAACCAAAAAGCAAAATATAGAGAATATTTGATAAAACTCAAAGAAATGAGATTTATTTCTGTAAAATAAGAGATTGATTTTACTAACCAAACATAGAGTGGCGCCTGATTATGATAGGTCAAAGACCAGGGAGCTTCTATAGTATGCAATATCTCAGTTTCATCTAAAGTAAGGGAAGAGTTAATAAGAGCTATTCTTATTAAAAAAAATATTATAGAGACACTAGCAAAATATACAATCACAGGAATTATTGAGTAAACTCAAGCCACTCAGATTCAATCTCCTGAAGCCTAGTTTCCACTTCACCAAGTTCAGTGCTTAATTTTTCTAATTCCTTATAATCCTCTGCAAGCTTAGGATCAGCTATTTTCCCAGAGAGATTTTCTTTCTTGGTGTTGAGTTCTTTAATCTCTCTTTCCATTTTTTTTATTTGCTTTTCACGCTCTTTAGCTAGTTTAGCTGGACTTAAAGCTTTCTCTTTCAGTTCTGCTTCAGGCTCAGAAAGATCTTCGCCACGAGCTTTAGCTGCTTTGATTTTCTTTTCACGCATCTGATCTATCAGAAAATCTCTTTTCTCCAAATAGTCAGCGTAAGAAGACTTATGAACTATAAGCGAACCTTCGACAAATTCCCAAATCTGAGTCGCGTGGTTATTGATTAAATATCTATCGTGTGAAATACAAATAATCGTCCCCTGATAGGCTTCCATTGCATCTTCTAGAGACTCTTGGGCAATAGTATCTAAATGGTTAGTCGGCTCATCGAGTAGCAGAGTGTTATAACCACCTAACATTAATTTCGCTATAGCCAAACGTGCTTTCTCACCACCACTTAAAAGTCCAACTTCTTTGAAGACTTGATCACCACTAAAAAGAAAACGCCCAAGAACACCACGAACATCAGTTTGAGTAGCATTAGGCATCAATTCCTCAATAGTTCTAACTAAAGTTTTATCGTAATCCAAAGTCTGTAACTGGTTCTGAGAATAATAACCGATTTTCGTACGCTCATGAATATCTATAGATCCAGTATCTGGATCTTCAAGTCTCATTAACATTTTGAAGAAAGTTGTTTTTCCACAGCCATTTGCTCCTAGTATAAAAACTCGCTGAGCTTCTTCTTTAAGCCATTCAAGATTGACTTTTACATCACTAAAAAGTTTATTAGTACCAAAACTTTTACTAAGATCTTTAATCTGAAAAACATCTCTTGCACTAGGATTGTCTAAAGGAAACTGAATTTGGATTTTACGCTGTTCACTTACAGGTACATCAATAACTTCAATTTTTTTGAGTTGTTTCTCGCGAGATTTAGCTTGTTTACTTTTAGCAGCGCTCGCTCTAAACCTGTTAACAAACTCCATTTGTTTTTCCATGGATTTTTTCTGGCGGGCAGCTGTAGCTGCCTGTAAACGTCTCATAGAATTTCGCTGTGCTACATACTCAGAGTAATTCCCGCTATAAGAAGTTAATTTACCTCTATCCAATTCTGCAATTTCATTTACTATTTGGTTTAAGAAGTATCTATCGTGAGAAACTAGTAAAATTCCATTCGGATAATCGAGAAGAAACTCTTCAAGCCAGTCTATAGCTTCAAGATCCAAATGGTTAGTCGGTTCATCCATTAGAATCAAATCCGGCTCTTCTAATAAAACTTTCGCAAGGTTAATTCTCATCTGCCAGCCACCACTGAATTTATCTACGTGATGCTCAAGTTCATCTAAACTAAAACCAAGCCCAGTAACCATTCTCCCGATTTTAGCTTCAATTTTATCGGCGTCATAATCTTCTAATTTATGTTGAACTTCACCAAGCTCCTTCAAAACTTCATCGAATTCTTCTTCAGAAGCGGTCATAAGCTTGTTACTAAGATCCTCTTCTTCTTTTTTGAGAGTGTTCACATAGGTGAAAACACTTTCTAATTCCTGTCTGAGGGTATTTCCAGCAGTTAATTTAGGGTTCTGAGTTAAGACTTTAATATTAATATGAGGAGCACGAATCACTTCTCCTTGCTGAGCTTCAAGTTCGCCAATAAGGATCTTCAATAATGTAGATTTACCAGCACCATTAACACCAATTAAACCGATCTTACTGTGGTTGGTGATTTTGATAGAAACATCATCTAAAACCTGACGTTTACCGAAGTTATGGGATACATTAGTCGCTTGAATTAGCACATAGGTATTTTAGCAGATGCTAAAATCATTGCTATGGCTAAAGACTACACTATTCTTCATAACCCTAGATGCGGTAAATCCAGAGCAGCACTTAAGTTAATCGAAGAAAAGAAGTTAAAAGTAAGTATTCATGAATACCTAAACGAAGGTATCACGCAGAAATTGATCAAAGAAATTTTAACTATAGCTGATTTTGAATTAGAAGAAATGATCAGAAAAAAAGAAGCTAAAGAGCTTGACTTAGATCTAAATCAGAGCAAATCTGAACTTATTAAACTTATCAGTGCCAATCCCAAAATCTTACAGAGACCTATAGTTTTCACTGATAAAAAAGCCGTAATAGCCAGAGATGATGAGTGGTTTTCTAGGATTAAATAAAAACTTGATTAAATCAAAGACTAGCAAACATTAGTTCAAAAGCTGTATGACTAATAAGTTTAAGCTTCAATTATGTAAAGCAGATTAAAAGCACGTTAAATTAGGGATATTACTATTTTTTGGGCATAATATATTCATAAGAGATAGATACACTATACTTATCGGCAAAAGCAAAGAAGCTATTACCCTGTGAGATACAAGTATCCTAGTGAAATATACGAACATTTTCTTTCATCCACGAAAGAAGATGAAAAGTATGTACTTGATATTTTTTTTGATAGATTAGATTTAAACAACTTAGCTAAAGACCTAGAAGCAGGCGAATGTCCAGACTTCGACTGTCGCATGAATGGTAAATACTACGGCATAGAACTCACCAATTACTATGTAGACTCAGAAGCCAATGGTTCACACGGCAAAATGTTTATCTATGACTGGTTTGAATTTACTAAAAAGCTTAATAAAGAACTTGAGTTTAAAGGCTTAAATTATGTATTCGGTTCTCTGAGCTGGAAAAACACTAGTGATAATTTCAAAGACGAGTGTTTCAAAGAACAGGTGAAAATCATTAAAGATCCTCTATTCATGGAGGAATTAATTCAGCTAGTAAGTGAAAGATACGATAAAGTCAAAGAAAGACTAAGTCTGAATTTGGATAGATTGAACAACTATCCTTTACTTTATGAGCATTTGGTGAGCATCAACCTCGATTATACTTTTCCAGACAAGAACGTACTCTGGTGGCACAGCAGCCTCAAAGCTGATACTGTAAAAAATCCACTAGAGGCATTAAAGAAAATTATCGCCCACAAAAATGAAAAAAGTAAAGCTTATAGAATCGGTTTCGATGAAAAATGGTTAATTATTTTCTCACACGGTTTGTTTCTTTCTGACTTACTTTACTTACACGAAACTGCTTTGGAAGACTACAAGGAACTAGAAGTCGAACACTTCGATAAGATTTTTGTTTTCAGTAAACGCTTTGAGGAGATTCATATGGTTTATCCAGAGCCCGTAAAAGTTTTTAGTTATAAAACTAGAGAGGTATATCTGGATAGACGGTTTTTGGATTAGTTAGCTATTCTATAGCTACTGCTTCTGTAACTACACCCATTATTTACCGCAAGATTTGCGGTGATTAGAGTGGTTATTTACCGCATAAACAAATCATCTCTCAAAAAGAAAAATATGCTAGATTAATTCATGCAAGGTCATGAATACAAAAAAAATCTTTTCCCTTTTACTACTATTACTTTTAAGCCATAGTGCAGTAAACGCACATGTAGAGAGTATCAGTAGGAATAAGGCTTCAGAAAATTCATGGATAAGAGTCAAAGGTGAAAACTTACAAAACGCTAGCAGTTGCTTTGAATTCCCTAGTAACGCCGATTTAGAAGCCAAAGCTTGCAAAGAACTATAAGTAAGAAGTAACAGTAAAGGCACTGTAGCCAAAATTCTTCTACCTTCAGTTAATGAAGAAAGCGAAGGTAAACTAATAATCAGAACACAAGAAAATGAAAAAGTTCAAGAGTTCCCAATGATCATCACCAGTAGAGCAGTTGCTAGAACTAGGAGTTCTAATCAAAACGGAGGAAGCATTGTAGGAAACATAGTAGGATGTTCGGGGCTAGCTAATAATAGTTTTTCTGTTCATCTAGCAGGAGTTTCAGGCTCTGTTCAATTAGACTCGAGTAGAGACTTTAGTTTTACAAATGTTGCAACTGGCACATACACTCTTATAGTTCAACAATACGGCATGGAAGCAGCTAGACAAGAAAATATAAAAGTAAGTTCTGGATCAGCAACAAGAGCTGGAAGCATTCTAATTAAAGACTGTGGCGGAGTTCCAGATATAGTCCCACAACCTTAAGGAATTTAAAATGAGAAAAACATATCTAATATTAATACTATTTACACTAATAATTTCAAACATTAAGCAAGAAGCCCAAGCATCTTCCACTCCCTATCTAGGTGAAATCATGATGTTTGGTGGCAATTACTGTCCTAGAGGATGGGTCCGTGCAGATGGCAGCCAGATGCATAAGTGCACAAATTCCTTCTCACAACCATAGTTACAACTTTGTTGTTAAAGAAGGTCGTGGAGTGAAAAGCGATGCAACTAATTCATCAATTGCAGAATCTGGCATATATAGAGATTCTGGAAATATAACAACATTTTCAAGTCAGATAACTAATAACAGTGGTGGCAACCAAGCTCACCAAAATATGCAACCGTACAATGTTGTGACGCTTTGCATTGCTACTGAGGGTGTGTATCCTCGGAGGAATTAAACGAAGAAGCTTACTTAGCAGATTGAACATGGGTATCCAAAATCTTCTGCTTATAATACTTAGCTTCAGGAGAATTCTTCACAGCCCATAAATCTTCTTTTGCTCTTCTATAAGAACTTTCATAATCCACAATTGGATCTAAGTAATTCTTGAAGAATAATAACTGCTCACCAGGCTTGCGGACTCTGTGAATCAACTCAGTAGGAGTATCTTGTAACTCAGGAATCCACTTCCTAACGAACAATGCATCTGGGTCCTGTCTCTCACACTGCAAGAAAGGATTATAAATCCTTATAGTATTCACACCTGTAGTACCAGCCTGCATCTGTAATTGAGGATAATGAATCCCAGGCTCATAATCAAGAAAGACACTAGCCAAATAATCTGAGATACAACGCCAATCCTGCCATAGAATATGAGTAAAGAAAGAAGCTAACATCGCACGCATTCTAAAATTAATATAACCAGTAGCTCTAAGACAGCGCATAGAAGCGTCTACCAGAGGGAAGCCAGTCATACCATTCTCAAAAGACTCTATAAGCTCATGGTTATCCTCTGTTCTAATATAGTTGAAAGCAGGATTCTGATTCTGAAACTCCATTTCAGATTCGGTTTCAAATTTCTGAATAAAATGTGAGCGCCAGAAAAGGCGAGATTTAAATGCAGATAAATTTCTCTTCTCCCAGCTATCTTCACTAGCATTATATTTACATTGATAAGCATTGAAGACTTGTTTGAGACTAAGATTACCCCAACTAAGATATGGAGCAAGTCTACTACAAGATTCCTGAGCAAGACTAGGTTTAGATATATGTTTATTGTAATTTTGGAAACGTCCCTCGAAAAAGCTTCTCATAAAAGCTTTAGCTAAAGTCTCACCGCCATGCAGCACTTGGCTAAAATCAATTTTCAAAAAAGGCTTAATCTGCCTGAAAGAAAGATTCTTAAACTCAAGCAACATTTGTGCCATCTCATAATTAGAGAGATTGACAGTATTTAAAGCAGCTAAATCAAAATCATAATCTCTCACTTTAAGCTTAGCTAGAAACTTACTATTCCAAGATTTACGATTCTTAAGACCACGCATAACACCATTGAGTTCACATTCAGTCCAATTAATATTACGGTACTGAAAAAAATCTTTCATCCTCAGATCACGTTCATAGCTAATTGCGTTACCTACTTCTTGATGAGAGAAAACGTTCTGGATTTGAAATTTCTGCTCCAGCTTAACTATTAGATCCTCAATAGCTTCTTCAAAAACATAAAGACGCTTATTCAGATCTCTCAACCTAAGTTCCATATCCAGTAATGAGTCATAGATAAAAGACTCATGGAACTCAGACCAATCAGCACTCATAGTAATGTCAGGCTCAAAACTGTAAAAGATAAAAACCGGCAATCCAGCTTCAATAGCTCTAAATATCGGCTCATGGTCGCTTAAGCGTAAATCACGCTTTAGCCAGACTAGAGATATTTTTTCTTCCTGCAAATAATACTCCTTCTACAACTCCGCATAGCCCTCTATTATCTTCAAAGAGAGAGCAGTCTCCATCATTAACTGAACTGCAGTTACAAGAATCAATAAAACATTAATAACTGACAAAACTTGACTCACAAAGCCAGAAAAGTCCAAGTGTGGGAAGATCGAAATCACCAAACTATTAACAGTCATAAGAGAAATACTCACATAAAGTAAAAAAAGAGCGTTTCTCAGGAAGTGAGCACGGCTAATTTGACGAGAAACATAACTTTCAGGGTAAGTTTTCTTCTCCAAAGTATTAGAATACTCAATCAAACGTCTCTTGAGCGTGCCATACCTAGCAGAAGTAGACAAAATCAGCAGTCCAACTCCAGACAAAAGGTTAAAGGGCAAGTTCATAAACTCAAAAAAGTTCACATTTTAAATATACACAGTTAAAATATCAAAAAAACATAAGGAGTTAGCAAATGCAGAAACTATGAGTGAATTGATAGAATCTAGAAAAGCTAAGATAATAGACTAAAGATGAGAGACTTACTAGTAATAATTATTTCGGTGCTATACATAGCTTCTTTAAACCTGCAAGCAAATGCTATAAACACTATCCCTCCAATAGGAGGAAAATGGAAATTAGTTCTAAATGAAGAATTCAATGAATTCAACCCTAAACTTTGGTCCAAAGGTGACAGCTGGAAAGATCCTATCCCACCAAGAAATGCCATAAATTTCTTCAATGACGAAAATCTCGAATTCTTAGACGGCAAAATACTTTTAAATATAAAAAAAGATGAACTAGTTTACCTAAAAAAAGACAAGAGCAAAGCCAAATACGATTATAGTACTGGAGCAATTAATAGTTTCGGAAAATTCAAATTCAAATATGGTTACATAGAGGCTTCAATAAAAGCCCCAAGCAGTGAAGGTCTATGGTCTGCCTTCTGGTTAATGCCAGATAGGCGCTTCCAAGATAGTGACAAGGTCCAAAAAGGAATCAGGTCAACATTTATAGAAAGCAAAAACGATAAGTATCTATCTGGTAGAGGTATGGAGATAGATATCATGGAGCAGCTCAGTGAGTGGGATCACCACAAATTCAGCTATGCACTTCACTGGGATGGTTACAAAGAAGCAATGCAATCTTTTGAAGGACGCTACACTATAAAACATAAGAGGAGTGACTTTGTGAGATTCGGTCTCTATTGGGCTCCAAAACAGTTAATATGGTTTGCAAATGGAGAGAAGGTCGCCGAATATAGATCAGGCAGAATTGCAGATGTACCAATGTATATAATCTTGAATAACTTTGTTGGAGGCTGGGCTAAGCAGCTTAAGGAATATTCAGGCTTACCTGATGCCATGGTAGTTGACTATCTCAGAGTGTGGCAGAGAACGAATGCTAAGCCCCCAAAAGCCTCGACTAATTAAGTTCTTTTATTTGCTCAAAAATTGAGATTTCCTCGAAAGGAACCTCAAATGAAACAAACTTAGCATTATACTTATTAAAATCAAAACCACCGATGTCACTATCATTGATTCTAATGTAACTAGGCTTCATCTCCAATGACCTAGCGATTTTCACCGCATTATTATAACTACAGATAGCACCTATTTTCTTAGGGTTTTTGATAGATTTATCGTCATAGATATTATGCAAATGCTCAGTAATAGCTTTAAGCAAAGCAGTGAAAGAAAATTTATTATTAGCAGTCACAGAGTGAACGATGAAAGAATAATCATCACAGCAATGCTCAACCAAATTATCTTCTGATATAGAAGGGTAACTATGTCCATCTTCACGATCAAGGTTTTAAAAATGATCAAAAGCATTTTGCTTTAGAGTAAAACAAGTAGCCTGCGCTGCAACATGATCGTTCTTCTCAACCACTGCAAAAGATTTAGAGCAAGAGACTTGAATAAGCTTCTTAAGACGTTCTGGATCATTCGGGTTTGCCTGTAAACTCGATTCATGGCTATAGCACAACTCTGTACTCTCCTCCAAAATCAAACCTGCATTATCTTTCAAATTAACAGTAATATAATCAGCTTCATGGTATCTTGCCACCATCTCACGGATATTCATAAGATTCAAAGTCTCATCTAAAAACTCTTCAACCCTTTCAATATGAATTTGATCTTCAGCTTCCTTAGCTTCACCAATAGCAAAACTTTGCTTCAACACAGCTTCAACCCTTTTCACATTCTCATTCATCCTCTCTGTACCAGGGTTATAAGATTGATTGATTTGACGATTAACTTGATGATAACTTCCATAGTTCATCATCTCAGCAATTTCAACCTGTGAATAAGACTTATCTCTATGAAGCCAGAGCAAGAAATCTTTGTAACTATCAAACCACATCAGCATAGCCATGATGTTAACTATTTCTCACCAGTTTCTTTATAAAGCATGACAAAAATGAAGTTTTTTTTATCGTATATTTAGTTCTCAGATATTGATTAAATATTCCTTACAAAGCGGAGGAAGCAATCTTGAAAGAGGTTTCAATAGAAAAAAGAATTATCAATTCAATATTAGATACGAATATAGATCCAAACTTATCCAAAGAGGCACAAGAACATATACAAAATTTCAAAAAGAATATCAATGTAAATAAAGTTCAGCACTATGATACTTTGAGCGAATTTTATCTAGAGCATTTTGCACATGAGTTAGTAAAACTTGATAGTCTCAATCTCAAGTGACCTAGAGAATAACTTACAAATTAGTATAAATCTAGCTGAAGCTTGTGAAGAAATACTTGAAATTAGCAATAATAATTTAAGTAAAGAACAAGAATTTCATTTCACTGTAGATTTCTGTGATCTAATCCTATACACACTTAGTTCAATTTATAGTTCTAGAATTTATCTTGCTCTATTTGAAGAAATAGAATTGGATCAAGTTTCAGACCTCAAGTCAATTCGCCTAATTCTCAAAAAAATCTTCTCAATGTACCACAGAAGCTATATCCCTGAAATATTAATAGTTTTCCCACTAAACCTAAAGCTTATAGAATCAAAACAAGGTAATTTTTTCTACGTACACTGGGATGATCAGCCTATGGGCAAAGACTTCATAAGCCCGATTAAACAAAAAAATCTAGATATAGATCTCAACGATTACAAAAACATAGACCCAAGATACAGAATAGAGAAGCTAGGAATCAAATTTATAGATATCTACGCAAATCAAGTCCCTCAAGATATACTCAAACAATGCAATGCAGGACTGAGTTTAAGCACCAAGTTAGATGATCAAAAAAAAGAATTTTTCTTCGCCATGAATGGCGGTAGCAATATAGAAACGGGAAGAAATCTAGTAGATAGAAGTAAAATCAACTGGCTTTACTCTAGAGATATTATTGATTTTTCCAAAAAAAACAAATGGACCATAAAACTAAAAGACATAGATAAAGTAATAAAAATCGCCCCCCAAATCAAAGACGTATACATCTACATAAAGTTTGTAAAGAGATGGAAAATATAAATTCCAAGATCAGAGATTGCTATGCTAATTTTATTAGAGTAATGTCAAGTGAGAAACCATACTCTAGTTCTTGTGACCGTAATCGAGATCCAATTCTAAAAGTTCTCCAAGAACTAATAAGAGATAAGCATAAAAGTCTTTTGGAGATTGGTTCAGGGACAGGACAGCACGCAGTTTATTTATCAAAGCACTTCCCTCAGCTCAATTGGTTTTGTTCTGATACCGCTGATAAACTAGCAGGAATATCAATGTGGATTGATGATTCTAATTCCAATATCAAAGATCCACTAGAATTTGAAATCATGAAGGATGAATTCCCTAAAGGTTCTTATGATTTATTATTCACGGCTAATACCTTTCATATTATGTCCTGGAAGCATGTTCAGCATTTGATTAACTTGTCAGGAAAAGCCTTAGAGCCTGAGGCTTTATTTCTAATCTATGGTCCATTTAACTATGACGATAATTACACTTCAGAATCCAATGAAAATTTTGATCAATGGCTTAAAGATAGAGATCCTAATAGTGGCATCCGGAATTTTGAAGATTTAGTAGAAGAAATGAATGAAAATAGCTTTGAGTTCAAGAAAGATTTTGCTATGCCTGCTAATAATAGATTTTTGGTTTTTGAGAAGCATTAAGATAAGACATCAAGTAATTCAAAAAAATTACTTTGTATAAACATGTCTCTTCATATTGGGATCAAACAAGAATTTTCTTTAACTACTAATCAGTCAGTTAAGGAAAAAAACTCAAAAAAGCCCACCAATTCAAACAAAATTAAAAGATTAAAACAAGCCATAGATGAAACACCAATGTCTATTGGTAATTGGCAATTCCCTAATTCAACTCAATATATGTTCGGCAATGGATTTAGTATTGAAATGCCTATAAAACCTGTTTTTAATCAAAATAGAGATAATATCATTGCTTACAAACCAAAGAAAAGACTTCAATCACTAATCCACTTTGTACCTATCTCCACTAATGGAAAAAAAATGAGCGACAGCCACAATATTAGTGATTCAGAAAAACTTTTCACTCCTTTTGATCTCTGCCTGGGGATCTTAAAATTCATGAAGTCTTTTAATAAAGGTGATGTACCAATCCCTGAAGAAACACTTCTCATAATAGATAGCAACATGGAAGTTGAGAATCATCTAAGTAAATACTATGGTTTTTATAAAGACGAAACTAAACCTGAACTTGGGTTACACATAAGTGTATCCAAGCTAATAGAACAAAAAGAGACAATTGAAAATAATTTACTAGAGCAACTTGAACAAAAAGGCTTAAATCTAAATGATTTAGTTAAGAGAGCAAAAAATGCACGAGTGGAGCAAGAAAAGAATTTAAAAGAAATAAAACATGGCTTGCCTAAACTTAGTATGAATATGGATACATATATTTCACTCAGGAACTTTGAAATTAATAAAAGAAAAACAAAGCAAGCTTCTCAACCAATAACACTCAATCCGAACTTATCCAAAAATGGTGGGCCTTCCGTGACTTGAACACGGGACCTCACGCTTATCAAGCGTGCGCTCTAACCAGCTGAGCTAAAGGCCCCTACAGATGAAATATCTTACCATAGACTGCTAAAATATATAGTCTAGGAAATATATGAAAAATATTAAAAAAAGAGCGATTATATTTATTATTGATGCCTGCGGGGTTGGATCCATGCCAGACTGGGCTGAATACGATGAAGCAGCCCCAGCAAATACCCTTGCAAGCACAGTAAAACACTGCGTCGAGAGTGGCAGAGGCATTAAAATACCTAATCTCTACTCACTTGGCATAGCTAACATCACAGAATTAAGTTCAATGCCCGCACTAGAGAAAACCCAGGCAAGCTTCGGTAAAATGGCAGAATTAAATCCAGCCAAGGATACTATCACTGGTCACTGGGAAATGACTGGGGTAAAAGCAACTAATACTTTCCCTTACTACCCGAATGGTTTCCCTGATGATGTTGTCACTAAATTAAAAGCAGCCTGGGATGTTGAAGATATACTTCTAAACGCTCCTTACAGTGGCACCACAGCACTTACCGACTTCGGTGACAAGCATATGGAAACTGGTTATCCGATAGTTTATACTAGTGCAGACTCAGTTCTTCAACTAGCAGCTCATGTAGATAAAATTCCTCTAAAAACTCAGTATAAATGGTGCGAGCAGGCGCGTGAAATTATGCGTGGTGAACACGAAGTGGCCAGAATTATCGCGAGACCATTTACTACTAATCCTGAGCAGTCTAATCCAGATACAAAGTATATCCGCCTCAATGACAAAAGACACGACTATTCAGTTTTGCCACACAATAAAACAATGCTAGAAACCGTACTTGAGAATGACGGTAATGTTATTGGCATAGGTAAAATCCAAGACATATTCGCTGGGCAAGGGGTTCCACTAAGTATTCATAGTAAAGATAACTTAGATGGTTTGGAGAAAATCACAGATCTGCTTGAAAACAATTACAGCAAACACATAGATAGTTTCAATGATAAAGATAAGGAAACCATTTTCTTAAATTTAGTAGAAACTGACTGTAATTTTGGTCATAGAAGAGATCCAGAGGGCTTCGCTCAAGCTCTAGAAGATATTGACGCGGCTCTGCCGCGTATACTAAGTGCCTTAAGCGAGAACGATGTTCTCCTGATCTCAGCTGATCATGGCTGTGATCCATGTGCAGCTGGTACTGACCATACCCGTGAATATGTTCCAATACTAGTCTTCAACCCAGAAATAGAAGCTAAGGATCTAGGTACTAGAGAGACTTTTGCTGATATTGGTGCAACCATTCTTAACTGGTTTGAACTCAAGGATTCTGAGATTATGATTCAGGGACAGAGTTTAATATAGTCCCGGCATACTGACTAGCTATGTTATTAATCCTTTGATTAACTTTATTTGCATAATCCTCTCTAGTGATTTTTCTAGTCTCACCATCTGCTTCTTTAAAGTTCATATAAGCTGATGCTCCAATAATATTACGATAGCCTGCTTTATTTGACGGCTTACTTGAAACTTTAGGTGATTTAGCTGCTAACATAGCACCAAATGAACCCTTCTTTTTCTTAGTTTTCTTCTTCATAGCACCAAAACCAAACATAGAACTTGGCTCTTGGCTTTCATACTCTTCCTTCACACTAGGGTCAACAACTGCGTATGTTTTCAATCTGATTATAAACTCTTCAAATTTTTGTTTAATAATCGGGTGACTTCCAGGTTCTTTTGAGAATTCAGATGCCCTCACTAAAAGATTAGTGTAGTGGACTGAGAAATTCAGGCCAGTAAATACGTATATCAGAAGGTGTGAGAATATGAGAAAAGTAAAAAAGGAA
>JAKVAO010000037.1 GCA_022447685.1 Candidatus Caenarcanales bacterium
TTTACTTAATTTCTTATTGGACATTAATTACCTCAATTTCTTTTCACTTATTGGTATATTTTATCGAGGGGGAGCCATACGGACATGGTAAAAAAAATCTAGCAAATAACATGGCTATGCTTATGATGCTTGATTTCCTGATTGATCAAATTCAGGAGATTTGCTGTAAAGTTTTCTCAGAAATAACCGGCTTCGTTAACAGGAAAGCCTTGTGGGATTGCATTAGGAGCTTTTTTGGGTCTTTAAAGTTTGATTCTTGGGATGATCTTCTTCGTGCAATTTTAGCCGAGTATTCTACTGCTTGATTTGATTAACCTAGATAAAAAGCTTCCTAAAATACTTAGGAGGCTTTTTTTTGCTGCTCAATTTAATAATACAAAACTAAAAAAACTAATATTCTTACAAAAAAACTACTTCTATATCAAAAACATCCTAAAACGGGAGCTGCTGGATTATTATCAAGCATGTGAATTATCTTACAGTATTAAGCAGTTAAGACACTTTACCTTTAAGATATTTTCAATTTCACCAAAGAGCCAATATTCTACCTTGAAATTTCGAGTTAAGACTCCGAGATTTCAAGGTAGAATATTATTAGATGAAAAGAGAAATCATCAGAAAAAATAAACTTTCAGAGTTGTAAAGAAGCTTTGAAAGACTTTCCTATTGCCTCTATACTCGGACCACGCCAATGTGGCAAAACCACTTTAGCTAAGCAATATATTAGAGAATCAAAGATTAAAGAATATAAATTTTATGACCTAGAGAATCCCTTAGACTATCAGATTTTGAGAAACCCATTATTTGAACTTGAAAACAAAAAAGAACTTATAGTAATTGATGAAATTCAAGAGGATCCTGGTTTATTTCCAGTATTAAGGGTTTTAGCAGATAAAGGACAAAAGTTTATAATTCTTGGTAGTGCTTCCCCAAAACTTCTAAAATTAAGCTCTGAGTCTTTAGCTGGGCGAGTTTATCATCTAGAGCTATCTGGCTTTAGCTTAGATAATTGTAAAAAAAGTGAGCGTGAACAATTATGGCTTAAAGGAGGTTTTCCACTTTCTTTTCTTGCTGAAAATGATTCAAAATCATTAAGCTGGCGAGAAGAGTTTATAAAAACTTTTCTTGAAAGAGATATCCCTCAACTAGGAATCGATGTTCCAGCAAGAGCACTCAGAAGGTTTTGGATGATGCTTGCTCACTATCATGGACAAATTTTCAATGCTTCAGAAATCGCAAAAAGCTTGGACTGTTCTGATAAAACTGCTAGAAACTATTTAGATATTTTAACGGGAACTTACATGATTAGAGAATTACAGCCGTGGTTGTATAATACAAAAAACGTTTAGTCAAAAGACCGAAGATTTATTTTAGAGATTCTGGTATTTTCCATGCTCTTATGAATATCTCTACTGAAGCTGAATTGAAGTCTAATCCTAAACTTGGTGCGTCTTGGGAAGGCTTTGCCTTAGAGGAAACTATTAAAGTTTTCAAACTAGCTCATGAAGAATGTTTTTTCTGGAACTTGCATTCTGGAGCGGAGTTAGATTTAGTTTTTATGAAAAACTCTAAACTTATCGGTTGTGAATTTAAATTTAGTGATGCACCTAAGTTGGAAAAGTCCATGCAGAGTGCTTTAGATGAGTTAGGTTTAGAGGAACTTTATGTAGTTTATCCTGGGAAGAGGGCTTATGCTTTGCATGAAAAGGTACAGGTTGTGCCACTTGGAGAGGTTGGTTAAATCAAGTTGTACTTATTTGCTTTAGAGATTAGGTAATTTATAAATGCTGAGCATGAAACTAACATGTACTTAGCCTCATCAAATCCAATGTCACTTTCATCTAATATTGCATGTCTGATACCATTTTCATCACTTGAATAATTATAAAGTTTTTCAAACCCTAGCTGAAGACAAGTATGTAAGTTAAATTTTGTATTCATGAATTTGAGAGATTCACTCAACTTACTTTTACCTGATATTTTTCTCACCAAGGATTCAACAGCACTCACAGACTCTTTAATAGAATTTCGATAATCAGGCTCTGGTTTTAAACTTAACTTGGTTAAAGCCATTTTAATATGTTCATGAACACCTTTTAGTTTCTCGTAATTAGAAGAAAATTTAATGGCTTCATTGATTGAATTTATTTCAGATTCATTAGTTATCGGAGCAAGTAATCCATTGATGAATCTATAGCCGGATAGTTCTCTTTCTAAGATATGGTTAAAATCTTGTTCTAAATCGCTTAAAATACCTTTATAGCTACAGAAAAACTTATTTGTTGACAATTCAACTAAGTCAAGAACTTCAAGCCAAGTTAGTTTATAAAAAGAGTTTTTCAACCACATTTGAGGACTAAGCTGAATATCCTTAGAATCTATTGCAACTTTAAAATAGTGAAACGCACAAAATTCTGCATATTTAGACCAACATTTATATGTTCTGCTGCCCAAAGGCTTATTTTTCTTGTAAGTTGCATCAATTTTATTACAACACCTATAAATCAAATTCCACAAAGAATTCCTCAAATCATCGTTCATAGATTCAATCTGAAGTTCTTTATTAACCTCAACAAAACCTAATCTTTCTGAAAATCTTTTATTCATTGATGATAATTATGCCATTTTCTTTCCCAAACCTTGCTAAATTACTAAACATGTCCAAAATCCCCACGATCAAAAACTTAGGACCAGTCTGCGAAGAACTCTTCACCTTAATAGATATCCACACAGCTGAAGAAGTAGCAAAATTAGGCGCAATAGAATCTTATATAAGACTAAAACTCAAAGCTCCAAGAAGAGTTAACCTAATGTTTCTCTACGCAATTTACACTGGCTTGAGAGGCAGACATTTCAATGACCTATTACCTGAGGAAAAAGAAAAACTAAAAGCAGAAGCTAATACTAAACTAGAGGCAATCAGAGAAGAAAGTCAACAATAAATCTCTTGAAAAAGAGCTTACCTAAAATCCCCCAACTCCTTATCACTAAACTTATTCAAATCTATAGATTTAATCTCATTCTCAGACTTATTCTCCAGAATCCGATCAAACTTCTGTTCAAAAGTTCCACGGCTAATCAACCTATGGATAAAGACATCTTTAGTCTGTCCAATTCTATAGATCCTGTCACTAGCTTGATTTTCCTGAGCCTTATTCCAAGTAAAATCATAATGCACCAAGTGATTTGCTTGAACTAAGTTCAAGCCAGTACCACCAGCTTTAATAGTGATAATCAAAATTTGTTTTTCTGAAGAATCTGCAAATTCACTTAGAGCATCAGCTCTTTTCTTGGCTGAGATTGCACCATGATATAGAAGTGCCTCATGTCCTAAAGCTTTATCCAAAAATACTTTAAGATCTTCTGCTCTTTCCTTAAATTGAGTAAAGATCACGACTTTCTCTCCAGCATTTAAAATTGGATTTAGAGTATCTAGTAATTTTTCAGCTTTAGCTGAATTCTCTGAGTCATTCAAAAACAATGTTAAATCTCTAAAAGACTGTTGAATTAAACGAACACGCTCAACTGGACTTGCTGATTTCAAATTCTCTAAAAATTCTTTATATCTACTCTTATAAATCTCTTTCTGCTCAGGTTTTAAACTTAGAAGGTGAGTCTCGACATTCTTTTTCACGAAGTCCTCAGCTAAAGCTCCTGTCGACTTCTCTCTTCTCAGCATGAATGGTGCAAGAACATGCTCCAAAGTTTTCATCTTAGATTTCTCACGATATTTCTCAACCGGTATTGCAAATTCATAGGTAAATTCTTTCAGTGAACGAAGATAAGCAGGGTTTATAAAATCAAAGATTGTCCATAAATCACTAAGCTTCTTCTCAATTGGAGTTGCCGTTAAAGCAACTTTACATCTAGCCTGAAGACTTCTCACTAACTGAGATTGCTTAGAAGCAGGATTTCTAATATTATGCGCTTCATCAAGAACCAAAGTTTCCCAATGATAATTTCCAAGGATATTCAATTTATGCCTATAACTTGTATATGAAGACACCAAGACATTAACTTGCTCTAAATCTTCAATAGATTGAATCTCTTGAATAGCTTTGACCTTAAGCTTAGGAGCAAACTTAGCACATTCACTTAGCCAATTCTTAGTTAAAGAACTTGGGCACAGCACCAATGAAATATTTTTCAAACTATCATCCAAATAAATTTTGCTAAACAAAGAGATCACCTGTAAAGTTTTTCCTAAACCCATATCATCAGCTAAACATGAGCCAAAACCTTTTTGATAATTTTCATAAAGCCAATTGAAACCCTCTAGCTGATGTGGCTTCAAAGTAGCATTAAGGGAACTTGGCACTAAGCTTGAAGCTTCTTTACTATCAAAATTTTTACTAGCAAAAGAATTTTCAAAATGACTGTCAAGCTCACTATCTTTCAGCAAATCCAAATCTCCAGACTTACCCAAACGATAATAGAAGAGTGCGTCCCAAAAATCTGATAACTCAATTAATGGCTTTCGAGAAGATTCTAAGATTAGCTCTTTATCATTTTCTGCAAGTAGAGTATATCTAGAATTATAGAAGAATAACTCGCTAGGGTTTTCTTTAAGTAAAGTGATGAAAGTCTCTAGCGAAATAGATTTATCACCCATTAAAACCTGATACTCAAAACTATAGTGAGAATCTTTACTCATATTGAGCTTTAGACATAAACATGGTTTTATAAGATCCTCTAAAGATTCAGGCAAAGATAAACCTAAACCTAGGACTGGCAATATGTGATCCGCTTTAATCAATAAATCTGCAAGAGCGTTTAAACTTAGCTTTGGTTTGGCTTTAGCTTCAGTACTTACAATTTGCTTCAAAGCTGGAACATAGTCCTGAAGAAGATATAGTTGCTTATAAAGACCTTCTATTCTTTCTGATGGAAAATCTCTTTCTAGACTTTCTTTATTCAAGTCAGGCTCAAGTCTATCTTTAGCCTCAGAGAGAAGATCTAATAAATTTAAACTCAAACGAAATGAATTTTTAGCTTCCTCTTCAAGTGCAAGTAATGGTCTTAAATCAAAGTTCTGTAATTCAAGCTTACTCAACCATAGAGCACTTGCATTAATATTATTTTCTTCACTTAAAGTCTGAGCACTATATTTTTCATCATGCAGAAAGGCTTTGCGAAAATCACTTTTCGGAAAACCTTTAAGATTCTTCACTAAATCTTTCACTAGAAAATTAACTAAATATGTGAGCAATTCATCTAGAGCTGCTTTTGACTTAATGAAAAATTCATCTGGACAAAGTCTATAAAGCTCTGCAAGCCTTAAACTAAGCTCATCATTATTAAATATTGGTTTGTAGCGAATGAAAATAGCGTTAGTGTCATCAACAATTTCTGGAAAATAGAGACCGTTTTTGGAGATTAAAACTGCTGTTTGCAGCATCAACAGAGTAAAACAAAGATCAGCTGAATACACGCTGTTCAAATCTTGGTTTAAAGAATAACGTAGTAATTTTTTTATCGGTATAGAAAATTGAAAAAGATCAAAATAACTAGAAGCCTCTTTGTTAAGACTAAGCTCCAAGTCAGTTTCAGCTTTTCTATTTCTAGATTTATCTAACCATTTATCATACAAAGTATCTGACTTAGAAGCAGCTAGATTATAAATCTCCAATAAAAACTGTTTGAAGTCAAGTTCTTCATCAAAACTAGGTTTATCCTCAAGTAAACTTAGAGCAGAAGCATAGTCAAAGTGAAGCTTAGAAAGATCTTGATTATAATCTTTCAATCCAGAAACTTTTTCTAGAGAAATATCATCCAAAGCGACTTCAAAATCCTCACAAGCCTTTAAGATATCCTCAAAGATTTTCAGTTTAGTTTTTTCATCTGTAAAACTAAGCTCAGAGATCAGATTTCCTAGACCTCGAAAATTAAGCCACAGTTTAGCGTCTTTATCTATCTCTGCAGCCAATTTATAAACTAAGGCAAGACTATACTCACAAAAGTCACCAGCTTTTGGAAAGCTTGAATTGGAGCTATAACTTGACCTAGATTTATAAGTATTAATATTTGCAGGAATTAGTTCAATATCTGAACCAAGCAACTCTTCATTTAGGATACTTGGTAATTTACCTAAAGCTATTTCCGTTAAAAGTAGAGAACCAGAGGCTAAAAAGTCCTTACAATGAGCCAAATCAGTTTCGTCCAAGGGCTCAAGGGCAAATTCAACCCTAATATTAGTATTTTCTTCATCGCTGAGTCTAGCTAAAACAGAACCAGCATGAATAGAAATATCGCTAAAATCAGCCGAAAGATTTAGTTCTCTGGCTTTTCTGACAATATCCTCATCTAAATCTTGGAAAATATACAAAAATTCTTTAGCCCACCAAGAGCTTAAAATAAGATATTTTTCCTTGATAATTCCACGATTCATGTAGCTTTTAATTATAAAGCCTAATCTATGTTATGATCACAGAATCTAAGCTGGAGATACGATCTTTAATTTATTAATGTATTAAGCCTCTAAGTTTGGGTACAATTTAAGAGGTAATAATGAGCAAAAAACTATATATTGGTAATTTAAACTATTCAGTAACAAATGAAGAATTAATGGAATTCATGTCTTCAATGTGGACTATCACTGAGTGTAAAGTAATTGAAGGTAAAGGTTTCGCATTTGTGAGCTTTGAGGATGAAGCGACTGCAGCTAAAGCTAAAGAGCAACTCAATGGTCAAGAGTTCAAAGGAAGACCTTTGAGAGTAGATATCGCTCAAGAGAATAACAATAGAAGAAATAATAATAATAGATCTGGCGGCGGCGGAAGATTCCAGCGCAGATAAGAGTATGCTATTATTTTAACCAAATTACAAAGGAGTAATTTGGTGTTTGCAACTAATAACGATTTATCCCGCTTGTTTGACAAGCGGGGCAATTTAATTTGTGGAAATTTGGAGCTATTAAAAACTGTAAAAATAGACAGTATTCATAGCTATATTAACGATCAAGCTAATGAGCGGAAAATAGTATCGCTTCATAAGCCTGAACATTCGTATCCGAATAAAGAAAAACCTTTCCTTGCCATACATGGTGGCTTAGGTAACCCTGAGGCTTCCGTAATCAGGCTTTATTCAGAAAGCTTAAAAGCTCTTCAAACTAAGTATAATCTAGTAGCTATAGATCCATATGCCTCTACTAATCCTCAAGAAAGAAAGGCAAGAATAAATGAAATTAAAGAAAAATTAGGAATAGAATACGCTAAGACTTTTAGTCCTCAAGAATACTTTGAGACACTTAAAAACACAGAGAAAAAACCGGCAGGAGTTTTCATCCTGACACCAGTTGCTTACCATACAAGTACAATTAAAAACTATGAAGAACAACTCGCTAAGAATAATGAAAATATGCTCTTCGTTGTTGAGAAGCCAAGCTGTAGCTTAGGAGAAATTAATAATATAAATTCAAATGACTTTCACGATCTCCAGCAAGAAGGCTTTTTTGATTTTATAGACAGGCTCAGCAGGCAAAACAATAGTTTCTACCTAGTTGACTCAGCTATGGTTTCTCACTCATTAAACTATTTACTCGAAAATAACTTATTAGATAATCTTGGAAAAATCACAAAAATAAACGCGATTGGTCTCGATATGCCAGCAAGTTTCACAGAAGAAAATCAAGATTTAAATCAATTTCTATTCCAAAATAAAATCCCAGAAATAAATGAAAGATCTTTACTGAGTCTAAAAACCAGTGGCGGAGCAGGCTTGGGTTTCGACATGGGTATCCATGCTCTTGCTGGACTATCTAGATTACTTGATAGTCAAGGCTATGATCTTTCAGAAGCAAAAATAAAAAAAGATAAAGTAAAACTTGAAGCCATAGATGAAAACACAGTCAAAAACAGGGATGCTGCAGCAGAAACTTATGTAAGTGCTCAAGCAAAATTAGGAGATATTGAGATATATTTCGAGGGTGGCAAAGGAGCTGAGATCTGGGATAGGCGTTTAGAAATCTTTACTGAGAATGCGATTGTAATTCTTGGACTTGGAACTTTAAAACATAAAAATTACATTATGATAATCCCGAAAGATAGCAAAGAGAAAGCCCAAATAATTAATTTCGAGTCAGCAGACTCTGGCTATCAAATTCATATGCAAGATATTTACAACTTGCTTGAGCACAAAGATAGCAATAATTCAAATCAAAAAAATAATCAAAATTCAGGTCGGAAACAAGAGCTTAGCCCGCAAAAATCAGTGAAAATAATGAAGTCAGCGATGGACTTTATTAGTAAGGTTTTCTTTGCTCATGGTAAATCCATTTCAGGGAGAGAAAGCAATATTAAGAAAGTCAGCCAAATGTATAGCAACCAAAATTTAACTGATGAGGAGAAAAGTATAAGGGCTTTGCTAGAGAAATTAAAAGGATTTAATGGAATATTTAGAAAAAACTTGATTTAAGCAGAATTTTGTTGAAAATATCCATTTTCACCATTGAAAAAATCATTTACAGTACTCACATATTCGTTAATAAATTTTGTAATCTTTCGTACTGTTCCTGTTCATCTTCAGAGCTGGAAAATTTATCAAAAATCTCTTCGGTTTCATTAGCTAAGCTTGATAAAGAATCACAATATAATGACTCTACTCGCAAATTTAGTTATAAAAACTATCATTATTAAAGTTTGTTCTAATTTGACTGTGCTCGAAACCTTTATTTTCTAAAAGCTCTTGACTTATTTCTTGATGCTTTTCTTTATCAGGCAAGAAAGGAGCAGCAAAATGAGCTAAACTTGCTACCAATTTACCATCAGAACTTCTTGGTACTTAACTTCAATATGGTCACTATTATCAACTGAATTAACTAAGCACTTACCATTCACGAAATTATTATCATTGTTGGGTTATAGAAGACTCTTGAAATGAATCTAAACTTTGAAGAACTATCTGCTCAGAATTTCCTAGCAAAGCTGGAGATTCACTAACTATATTTTGGTTTAAACTTTGCACAATAGTAACTAATTTCAATGTGTTGATACGTGGGCTGAAGATATTAAATTTGTTAATAAATTTAAGTAAATGGCGGAGAGCAATTGCCGAACATAATGAAATTTTAGAACTTTATCAAAATATAATCACGTGTTAAAGATTCAAAAAAAAGAAAAGGCAACTGTAGAAACAGTTACCTTAAGCGCAAATTGATGGATTGATTGATTAAATCTTTTAAGATAGCTTTCCCCCTCCCTATCAAGAGGCAGAGATACTATTAAGCTTTTGATAAATCGATTAAAGACTTTCTCAAGTTTTGTTCTTGCTGAACCTCTTGGTTATAGTGCTGTTCTTCGATTCTAAGTTCACCAAGCATAGCTCTTGCTTGATATAGCAATTGTCTTAAAATTGTCTGGTCTGCAATGTGAGTACCTATAGTACCTGTACCTGCAAATTCCTGTAAACCTTCACGAACTGATACTGTTAATGTGGCTTCGTCTGGTACACCAGCATATGCTGCATCAATACCTGTTAAGATATTACCTACCGTTTGTGTATCATCACCTAAAATTGCTTTTTGTAATTCAAGCTCTAGCTGGTTCACTATTTGTTGTTGTGCGTCTATTTTAGACCTAACCTTCGCTAATTGTTGTGCTGTGTTAATTGCCGCCATCTATACTGCCTCCTTGATTTTCAACTACACTCTCTCAATTAAATAATCTCAAAGTTAAGAATTATTTAACTGATCGGTGAATTACGCTAGAATCAATCTTATGATCTACTCCGTAGCTGATTCACATAAACTATATACCCGATATTTCGAAAATATTCTCTTAAATTTGAAAAAAACATTAAAATTTTTTAAATGTTTAGAAAATTATGAAACAAATCGACTAAGTGAATCTACGGAATACAGTTTTTCTAATGGTGGGAAAAGGTTAAGACCTGTTTTGGCTTTAATGACAGCAGATGCTGTATTACATAATGAGGAGCCTAAAGATATAGAATCTAACCCTGCTATGGGCTTGGCGCTAGCTATTGAGTTAATACATTGTGGTAGTTTGGTGCACGATGATCTTCCTTGTATGGATGATGACGATCTTAGGCGAGGTAAACCGACCAATCATAAAGTATATGGAGAAGATATAGCGCTGCTAGCAGGAGATTTCTTATTAGTAAGTCCTATGTCTGTATTTATGGAATATAGCCAGCAGCAACTTAAGCTTCCAGCTGATTTAATTCTTCAGGTGAGCCAGAATCTATTAGTAGCTATTCAACAGATGATATTGGGGCAAGCTATGGACTTGGATCTGGCTAGAGAGAATATAAAAGAACATATAAAAGACGAGAAATATCTCAGTCAGAAATTTGAAGAATCTAAATTGATGCAGGAGTATAAAACTGGCGCATTACTATCTGCTGCGATAACTAATGCTGCTATTCTTGCAGGGGCTAAGCCAGAAGAAGTGAATGCACTCGACAAATATTCTAAAAATCTTGGATTAGCATTTCAAATCGTCGACGATATTTTAGATCATACGGCAAGCACTGAAGCGATGGGGAAAAAGACTCAGAAAGACATTGAGCAAAACAAGCTTACTTATGTAGATATCTATGGTTTAGAACAAGCAAGGCTAGAAGCCGAAACTTTGATAAAAGAAGCCAAGGAAATTTTAGAGACTACATCTATATATTCTGATAAACTAAAGTTGATCGCCGATTATGTCATTTGCAGAAACAATTAAATCTAATGGTTATGAGGTTATTAGCTCAGTTGTTCTTGCTAACTTAATTGCGCAAGTAGTTAAGACTATTATATATTCAGTCATTCGTAAACGTGTCATGTGGCATATGTTGGTGAATACTGGTGGTATGCCTTCTAGTCATAGTTCTTCTATAGTTGCACTTGCTTGTTCCACGGGATTAATCTCAGGGTTTAATTCTGTAGAATTTGCTATTGCACTTACTATGTCAGCTGTAGTGATGTATGATTCCGCTGGTATACGCCGCTCTGCTGGAAAGCAAGCTTCTGCCCTGAATAAAATCATTCATGAATTACCTGATGGACACGACCTTAAAGAAGTTAGTTTGAAAGAATTGCTGGGTCATAGTCCTAGAGAAGTTTTTGCTGGAGCTATACTTGGTATAGCTGTTAGCCTTGCTGTGCATTTGATTTTGATTTGACATTTTCCTTTTCTGATTTGAATTTCTCTCTGAGTTTTTGAGCTATTTTAGAATTTTTTGGTATCTTTTCCAAATCTTCGTTGAACCCCTGAACATCTTCTAGCTGAATTGCGTCGATAAACTGATCTACATCTTGCTGATTCAGTTCTAGGTCTTTAAGAATAGTGTCCATGTATCTATAGAAGTCTAATTTGTTTTTAATTGCTTTATTATAAGTATTCATAGTATTAAATATTTCTCTGAAATCATCTGGACTTTTAATTAGATGGTTTTTAATTTTTAGGAGAATTTTTTTACTGAATTCAGGCTCACTTGCCAGGTCTAGTTTTTTAAATAAATCATTTGGGCTTTGGAATATTTCAGGATCTGGCTGCCAGTGATCAATCCATAGGACTTGATACGGATTAGAAGAAGTAAATTTCTGAGCATTATTCATTAAGTCGTTAAGATATTGTTCTTTTAAGTTTGTGAATTCTTGATAGTTTTCAGGATTTGTTATTTCAGAGAGAGGGATCTTGAGAATGTTAATCCCGAATAAATTATTTAGTTGAGTGTTAAATTCTTTTTCAGATTTACTGTTTAATGAAATTTCTTTACAAAGACTAAGATGAAATAACTGCTGATTATCATAAGCCTCTTCTAGACTTTTGTTTGTCACTATCTGTGTCATTGTATGTGAAGGTAATTCTTCTGCTTGAAGAAGTTTATGAGTAAAAAACGTATTCATCTTTAGAAGGGATTTTTTCATAACTTTATTAAGATCTTCTGTTTCAACAAAAGGATATTTTATGTCTAGCTTAAGATCATTTTTAAAAATATCTTTGAATGAATTCACAAAACAATAAAAAACTTCAGGATTATCCATTGCAACCTCAAAAATGATGCTGAATATGTCAATTAAATACTCATCTTCACTTTCAGATATCTTTGATGCAATATCGACTAAATCTTGAAATTCTATTGATTTAATTATTGATTCACTGTCTGTACCATCTTTCATCTTTTCTAGGGTTTTATCCAAAACTTTTTCTAGAGACTGATAGTGTAATTTAGCTTTTAATTGATCAACTATAAATTTAATAAAATCATCAGGGTAATTATGTTCTAAGTCTCTTTGGGGCTGAGCTATATTACAGTTTTCTTGCCACCAAGTATCATCAAGCTTGAGAAACTCTTTTAGATTTTGTGTCTTGTGAGACTTAGATCCCTTAGTAATATTCATAAAGTCGCGGTTGAAAACAGCATCAATATGCGAGTAAGCGCTATTGTATATATCTGCACCACTTTGTACTGTGCTGACTGGATGATAATGTGCAAAATTAACCCTATCTGTGACCTTATCTGTTCTTTTTTTATATCCTTGTAGCAGATTTACAAAACTTAGGTCAATAATATTGGATTGAGACTCTGATTCTTGGTGAAAAGTGAAAATAGGTTTTTGATAGTCTTTATAAGTAGAGATCATCCCTTCTGTTCCACTAAAAAAAATCTGCCTTAGGTTAATATCTATATAATCTTCGCTAAGTCTATTTTTCTTTGGATCTTGATTGTTAATCGGGACTTTAGCTCTGCTTCGGTCTATAAGAATTCCATGCTCCACAGTTCCAGAAAAATTATCTCCAATCGCCATAATATCTTTCATTGGTAGGGGGATATTTATATGCCTGTCTGTAAAACTATTTATGAAAATTGATGCTAATTCTTTAATTTCTTCTATGTCTTCAGCTGAGTAATAATCTCTTAGTTGATCTAATCTTATTGGTTTTATTTCACTTGACTCTGTTCTTGCTATTTGCTTAGCATTATTTCTCATACCTGAGGCTGTAGATTCTTTGCTCCCGATATTATGATGCGAGAGTGAGAGGGCAAGGTTTGCACCTGGCAATGTTAAATTAGTTAATTTGTTAAGCATAAATCAAAGTAAGATAATAGCACCCTGGTCGAATTAGCTTAAAATATCTAAATTCCGTGTATAAATTAAATATGGAAACCATAGTTCTTGCACTTCATGGACTTGGCGGCAGAGCCGCCTGGTTTGATAATCTACGCAAAGAGCTAGAGTCTGATCAATTGAAATTTTATGCTTCAGATCTTCAAGGTTTTGGTAATAATGAACCTAGAGGTCATATAAATTCATATAAACAATGGCTTAGGCAGGTAGAAGCTGAATATTTAGAACTTAAGGACAAGTATCCAAGCTCTCAGTTCGTTTTGCTTGGGCATAGCCTTGGTGCTGTGATTTTGAGTAATTTGATTATTGACCCTGAGGATAAATTAATTTTCTCAGTTCCAGGTTTTAAGGGGGCTAAAGCGACTTTCTCTCTGGCTTTTACCATTAATACTATATGTAAGCTCATAGAAGATCGCTTAATTAAGCATGAAGATAGACTGATTCGCCTGCCAAGCTCAAAAGATGAGCCTGATATTACAGATGAAGACCCACTTAAAGTCTATGAAGTTAGTCCAAATCTGCTTTGGCAGATACTGATGATGTCACAGAATTTAGAGAAGAAGCTGAGTATATTCTCTAATCCTCTTCTTTTGATCCAAGTAAAAAATGATCAAGTAGTCAGTAATGAAGTAATGGATCAGATGCTAGCAGTTATGCCTTCGACTGAGAAGAATGTCATTGAGCTAATAAATACAGAACACGATTGGATTTGGGATCCAAGGGCTGTGCATCAGGCTGTACCTGGAATTAAAGATTTCTTGGCTTAGAGCTAAACTCCAGCTTTAGCTGAAATATTAGGCGCGCACATATTTTCAGGCTTAACCCAATCATCAAACTGCTCTTCACTAAGATGACCAAGAGCTATAGCTGATTCTTTGAGTGTAAGACCTTTCTTATGAGCATTTTTAGCAATTTCGGCAGCCTTATCATATCCAATATGTGGGTTAAGTGCAGTAACTAACATCAAAGAATTATTCAAATGCTTTTTGCAGTTTTCTTTATTAGCTTCAATACCAATCACACAGTTATTTCTAAATGATTGGGCAGCATCTGCAAGTAAGCGAGCTGAATTTAGAAGATTGAATATCATCATTGGTTTGAATACATTAAGTTCGAAGTGCCCAGACGCGCCACCAAAGTTGATCGCAACATCATTACCCATAACTTGAGCACAAACCATAGTCAAAGCTTCACACTGAGTAGGGTTTACTTTACCCGGCATAATAGAAGAACCTGGCTCGTTGGCTGGTAAATTAAGTTCGCCAAGTCCAGAACGTGGTCCAGAACCAAGCATGCGAATATCATGTGCAATTTTCATTAAAGACGCAGCAACGGTTTTCAATGCACCTGAAGCCATCACTACAGCATCGTGTGCAGCAAGAGATTCAAATTTGTTAGGAGCAGTAACAAATTCTGTGCCTGTTATTTCTGAAATTTTCACAGCAACTTTATCTGCAAAGTCTGGATGTGAGTTTAAACCAGTACCGACTGCTGTTCCACCAAGAGCAAGCTCAGAAAGATCTGGGATGCTAGCTTTAACTCTAGCAATAGCTTTTTTGAGTTGAGTTGAATAACCCGAAAACTCTTGCCCTAAACTAAGTGGGGTTGCGTCCATTAGGTGTGTTCTACCAATTTTGGTTATGTCTTTGAACTCCTCAGCTTTCTTCTCAATGCTCTCCTGCAGTAATTCTAGTGAGGGAATCAAAGAATCTTCGAGAAAAGATTTAGCTGCAATATGCATTGCTGTGGGGAAAGTATCATTGGAAGATTGAGATTTGTTAACATCGTCATTAGGGTGAATAGGGTCTTTGGAACCTAGAACTCCACCTGCAATTTCAATGGCTTTATTTGCGATAACTTCGTTTACATTCATATTAGATTGAGTGCCAGAACCTGTTTGCCAAACAACTAGTGGGAAATGGTCGTTGAGGTTACCAGATATAACTTCATCTGCTGCTTTGGAGATTAACTCTGCTTTGTCAGAACTCAATAGACCTAGATCTTTATTAACAAGAGCAGCTGCTTTTTTCAAAACACCGAAAGCTTTTACTATCTCAAGTGGCATTAAATCGTGACCTATCTTGAAATTGATTAATGATCTTGCTGTTTGAGCGCCATAATATTTGTTCGCTGGAACACTCAGTTCACCCATAGTATCTTTTTCAGTTCTTGTTTCCATAGCATTAATGATAATCCAAAAGAGCTTTACTTGTCTTAAAAGATTAGCCTTGTTTTTATCTTAGATTTTTCGAAATATAGATTGACACAAAGATGAGCAAATATGTAGAATCATTAGTGACCAATCATGACCTCAAGCTCCCAGAAAGATCCCAAGTTCACTAAGGTTTTAGTTGTTGAAGACGAGCCTCAGATTTTAAGGCTAATAGAGCTTGAACTCAAATACGAAGGCTATGATGTAATCACTTGCACCGATGGTAAAGAAGCTCTTTCTCTTGTTCGTGAGCATAATCCTGATTTGATTTTGCTTGACTGTATGTTGCCTGGTCTCAGCGGCGAAGAAGTCTGTGTCAAGCTTAGAGATGAAGGCTTTGATCAACCTATTATATTTATTACCGCTAAAGACGGTATAGATGACAAAGTTAAATGCCTTGATAGTGGTGCTGATGACTATTTAGCTAAGCCTTTTGTCGCTGAAGAATTACTTGCCAGAATTAGAGCTATATTTAGAAGGAAAGCTCCAGGGCAGAGTTCTATACTTATCTATGGTGACCTTTGGTTGGATCAACTGAGTCGCTCGGCTAAAAGAAAAGAAGAAGATTTGTCTCTTAGAACCAAAGAATTCTCTTTACTTAGGATTTTCATGATGCACCCAGAAGAGTATTTAACTCGTGAATTTTTGTTTAATAAGGTTTGGGGTTATGACTTTATCGGTGAAAGTAATGTTATCGAAGTTTATATTAGATATCTTCGTTCCAAGTTGATGGAGAAGAGGCACGGCAAGCTTATTCACACTAAGCGCGGTTCTGGCTATATGCTTAAACAGCCTGTTAAGGCTGTGATTTAGTTTGAGGTTTTATTGCCTCAAGCTTTTCAGTGAGAAGGTTTAGAAAGTCTTTTTCTGGATTTTGTTTTTGCCAGTCTTCTAGATTTTTAGAGAATTCATAATATTTAGTAATACCTAAATCTTCAATGGATTTTTTATCCTCACTTACTTGAACGTAGTTCAAGAAGAAGTAAGTATCTAGTGGTGGGTATTTATCTGTTATTTCTCCGATACTTGAATTACTCTCTTTAGCTTTTTGTGCAATGTTACCACTTGCTTTAGTTAGTATTTTTGTTGCTACATAAAGTGCGTAAGCTTTAATATTATTGATCTCTGTATCACTTAAAATTTCACTTTCTGTGATCATATCAATTTTATATTTTTCATCATCAGGTAGTGAATTAAACTTATCTAAGACATTTTTAAAAGATGGGCATTTTGATAAATCAAATTCATTTCTGTCGTTTCCTATTTCAAGTAATGCAAAAAGATATCTTAGCTCATACTCTTCTAAGTCATTTAATGGGCTTTTATTATCAAAGTTTTTTACGTTCATGTATCTATTTGATTCTTGTTCTGGTTCATCACTAATCAGGTTGTAAGCATGACTGGTTCCTAAAATTTCATCTTCTTTCTCCCCTAGCTTCTCGTCAATGTTTTCTAACTTTTCTACAAGATTGTATATATTTGATAATTTTAATTCTTCTTCCAATGCAATTATAAAACATTTCAGTAAAACCTTTTCTCGATTAAATTTGAGGCGATACATTTCTATTTTTAGAGCATCATTTGAGTTATCAAAAAATGCATATACTCTTCCTGGACTAAGATCATTTTTCATTAATTGGGAGAAAGTTGTATCAAAAACTAATTGTTGATTTTCTCCTCTTATGGAGGCTGGAAAGCCGGTGATTTCATGAAAGTAGTCATGAACTTTTAAGGAATCAGAGCTAGAGCTAAAATATTCATTACTTTCTTGATTATTTATAAATAGAGGGTGAGTGGCTGACGGGGAGGGGGAAAGAGTAAAGGGTTGGGCTGGGTTTTCATATCGATTATTAACCTTGTGAAGGCGTAAAAGTATTTCTTCTTCCCTTACTGGCTTTGAAAGATCTGGGTTGCCATATTTTTCAATGAACTTATCAACTATTTTTGGATATTCTTGATTGAGATCTCTTTCTCTCATTTGGGTAGCAGCTTCCGAAAATTTCATTTTTGTACTAGCATTAACCATAACAATATAGATCGTAGCACGGGCTTAAGATAATACGTGTTTGATTGATGATATAAGTCAACTTACAAAAAATAAAATCCTTATTAGCTAACCTATTTCCGGAAATTACTTTGATGAATTATCTTTCTAATGATGGCGGCGGCTGGAATGGAATTCACTCTAAGGATTCTTCTGGTGACGGTGCTAATGGTTCAGGTGACCTAGTTATACCTCTTGGCTTTGAGTTACAGACGACTATTAGTGATATGAAGATTATTAATAATGAATCGGTCGAATTTACTATTACTCTCCCACTGAGTGTAATGCAGGAGATTATGGAGAAAGCCCGGCATTAAACACTAGCTTCTTGCTTAACTAGAAGACTTTCACAAGTCATTTCACTTGGTTTTTCAAGATTAATTAAATCTAAAATAGTAGGAGCAATGTTCTTAAGAGCGCTGCTCTCTTCATTTTTAAGCTTATGATTTTTATCTAAAACTATGAAAGGAACTTTGTTAGTACTATGTGCAGTTCTAGTAGTGCCATCGCCATCATACATTTGATCAGCGTTACCGTGATCAGCCGTGATTAATAGTTTATATTCATTCTCTTCACTAGCTTTTACTATTTTAGCTAGTTGATTGTCAACTTCTTCTAAAGCTTTAAGCACAGCATTCCAATTCCCTGTATGTCCTACCATATCTGGATTTGCAATGTTACAAATGATAAGCTTATAGTCTTTGTCTTTATTAGCCATAGCTTTAAGTAAGCCATCTGTAACTTCTGCTACACTCATTTCTGGCTTAAGATCATAAGTTGCAACTTTAGGACTAGGAACTAAAAGCCTATCTTCATTCGGGAAAGGATCTTTTCTCTTAGATGTCTTAGCATTAATGAAGAACGTCACGTGTGGATACTTTTCAGTTTCTGCAACTCTGAACTGATTGAAACCTTTCTTTGAAATCCATTCCCCTAGACCATTTGCAAATTCTTGCTTAGGTAAACTATTTGCATCAAATGCTATCGGTAAATCTAAATCAGAGCTATATTCAGTAAAACACACGTAATGTAAGTCTGGCTTTGATTTTTGTAACTCTTCGAAGCGAGTAGAAATTTGGATAGCTCTATCCGGTCTGAAGTTGAAGAATATCACTGAGTCTTTCTCTTCGATTAAACCATTTTCATTTACTAGTGTAACTTCTACGAATTCATCGGAGTCTCCTACTACTTTATCTGGGTTCTTAGCTGCGTAGTCGTAGTAGTTCTTGATAGCTTCTGAAGCAGATTTGGCTTTAAAAGGGCTAAAATCTTTTAGTTCCTTAACTGGTGTTTTGAGAACAGTGTTGAAATATTTATCTATTCTTTCCCAGTTTTTATCACGGTCCATAGCCCAGTAGCGACCAGACACAGTTGCAATCTGAATAACTGATTCAAGTCTTGCCATTAGCTTTTCAGCAACTTTAGGTGGGTCGTCACGTCCATCGCTGATGGCTTGAAGATATACTTGAGATTTATCTAAACCTTTTCTCTCAGCGAGTTCTATAAGTCCATTAAGGTGTCCAATATGAGAGTGAACATCTCCTTCTGAGATTAAACCCATAAAATGTAACTTGGAATTATTTTTCTTTGCATGTTCTACAGCATTTATTAATACTTGGTTCTCGAAGAATTCACCTGTTTTTACCATGTCTGAAATCTGAGTGAGTTTCTGTTTAATCGGTCTACCTAATCCAATATTTTCGTGACCCACTTCAGAGTTACCCATGATTCCTTCAGGTAGACCTACGTGAGTGCTACTAGCATTCAAAAGAGTATTAGGGTATTTCTCTATAAGAGAATCAAAACATGGAGTATTTGCAGCTTTGATAGCATTGCCTTTCTCTTCTTCTGAGTAACCCCAGCCATCTAAAATTAATAATAATGCTTTATCCATGCAGCTTATATTATAGCAAGCTTGCTTTAGGCTGAGTCTTTTAAAGTGACTCCTTCATGTAAGCATAAATTCCTTTGATCACTTCAGCCATTTTTTCATAATCGAGCTTTTCTGGATCATCACCGCCTACATGATAATGTTTATTTCTATTAAAAGAAGTATCTGTCACCATTACTGCTCTGATACCTTGATCCCAATATGGTTTATGATCTGAAAGACCAAGCTCTGGCAATAACTTCTCAGAAAACGCAAGCCATTCAGCAGGCAAGCTAGTATTTTTTTCAACATTTTTTTTTATGGATCGTGCGAGCTTTATGGAGCCTGGGAATAAGTTTCCTACTACACCTATGAAGTTTCCTTTTTTAGGGTAAAACCTTTCTAAGAATTTAGCTGGATATTTCTGGGAGTTTGGTTCATCGCTGTAATAGCCCAGCATTTCATATATAATAGCTTCTGCCTTAGCACCTGACTCTTTGAGCTTTTTAGCGTGAAATTGACTGCCCATGCCATTTATATTGAAATAGGGGGCTTCTTCATTAGCGTAGGTGACACATTCTACTCTAATGTTTTTTGCAGCTAAGCTTTCTATTAATTTTTTGTCACTACTAAGATACTTTGCTGTTGTTAAGACCCCTGCAACCGCACTTGCATTGTCGTCTGCCCCTCTATTGAACTGAGGAAGCTTGATTAGATCTTCAAGTCTATTAATTTCCTGTTGAATTTCAGGCTTATAAACTTCTTTTGCTTTGAGATTTTGCTCAATATTTTCTTTTAAAGCTTCTCTTAGTTTAGGGTCAATGGCTAAAAGTTCATTGGATCTCTTGAGGTCGTATTGTTCTTTCTCTGGATTTAGACCTGGATTGTTTTTTAGGTGATATTCACGTATGAAAAGCTTGCTTTCATTGAAGGCTTTAGTTACTGCTGATGAATCTGTATCATAGTGCCCACCTATGACTACGACTTTTGCGTCAGCTTTCTTGGAGCCGAAGCTAACTAAAATATTCTCCGCAGATTCAGGAATTACTTCATGGAAGAGATTTTCAAATTTAATTAGGTGCTTTGGAAGCTCATGGAAAGGATTTAGTATTCTTTCTTTATCTAAGTTGAATTTCTGATGTTTTAAAGTCCCAAAATCTACAGAAGCACTAGAGTTATTTTTATGAAAACCAAGCTCTCTAAATTTACTGTCGATATAATCTGCGGTTTTCCTCATTGAATCTTTATCTAAGCTATATCTAGGATTATTACTTAAAGTGAATACTATATCTTTCATATATTCTGGGTAAGGGCTATTTTCAAGATTAGATATCTTTTGTATTGACTCTGAGGAATTAGAGCTTGTTACTTTATTTTCTGTTTCAGTTTTAGCGATTGGAGAATTATTCGTGTTGCTTTGAGCTAATTTATTAGGCTGTTTTTCAATATGTGACTCTAATTTGAAATCACCCATAATGCCTTTTCCAAAATTTAAACTTGGAGAATAAGTTGTATTACATTATAGCATTTTATCTCTAAGACTTAGCGTCAACTGGATGGTATTTCTCAAAATACTTTTGAAATATCTGCTTAGCAACAGGCGCGCATATACTTCCACCGTGCCCAGCTCCTTCACCAAATATCGCGACAGCAATCTCTGGATCCTCATAAGGTGCAAAAGCAACAAACCAAGCATGGGTTGAATGTTTATAGCCAGCAACCTCTGCTGAACCTGTTTTACCTGCGATTTTAATTTTATCGTATGGTCTATTCATGTTGGCAGCTCCTCCAGTACCTCGTTTTACACAGCGTCTTAATCCTTCGTGGACTACATCGTAACTGGATTCAGAGAATTCTTTGTTGTGATAATCAAAATCTTCTTTACTTGGATCTTTGATGATGTGAAGTTTAGGAACATCGCCTCTGTTTGCAATTCCTGAAATCATTCTAGCTGCCTGTAATGGTGTTACCATTAGGTAACTCTGTCCTATTGATAGATGCAGAGTATTTCCTGGAAACCAAGGTTGTTTCAAATGTTTTTTCTTCCAATTAGGGTCAGGAACTATACCACTACTTTCATCATTGATTTCTATACCTGTTTTTGAGCCAAGTCCAAAGCTGCGTCCTGATTTCGCTAACCATTCTGGTTTCATTAATTTAGCTATTTGGTAGAAGTAAGTATTTCTTGACCAGGCAAGAGCTTCTTTAATATCCATGAAGTCTTCTTTACCAGTCCAGTCTCCGAAACGAAAGCCGCCGAAATTTACTGAGCCACTTACAAATAACTGTTTGTTTGGGCTTATAACTTTTCTCTCCAAAGCTGTAAGTGCTGTTATTGGTTTCCAGATACTGCCTGGTGTGAAACCTGAACCTGCTCGGTTAAGGAAAGCTTTTACTTGATTGAGTTCTTGGTAAATTGAGTAAGGTATACCTTCGGCAAAAAGATTCGGGTTGTAACTTGGTTTGCTGACTAAAGCTAAGATCTCTCCATTCTTAGGATTAACGACTACTGCTGCTCCATGAGTGTCACCTAAGGCATCGTATGCTACTTTTTGTATATCTATGTCTATAGTTAGTTCTATATCAGAGCCTTTCACAGCTTCGTTTCTTAATTCTTTTTGGTTGCTTCTACTCGCGAAGGATTTACCGTATCTATCCACAAATATTCTTTTTTCACCATCGATGCCACGAAGGGTTTGATCATAATATTTCTCTAATGCACTTTTACCGATTTGGTCTCTTAATTTAACTTTTTTGGCTGCTTTAGAGTACTGTGATAGCTCTCTATCATTGACTTCGCCAACGTAACCTATGATGTGAGAAGGGATGGGACCATATGGGTAGTATCTAAGTGGCTGACTTTCGACATCGATGCCAGGTAATAAGTGTTCATTTTCGAAAATCTTTAGGGCTTCACTCACTTCAATATTGTTTGCAATGGTTACTGGTAAAGGTAATCTAGGATTAGCAGTATTAAGCAGCTTGAAGATTTCTTCTTCAGGTTTTTCTGTGAGTATCGATAATCTTTTGGCAAGCTGTGGCTTATCTTTGACTTTTGCAATTATCTGTGGGTAAGCGATTAATTTTAGTACTAGTTTACTAGTTGCGAGAATTTCACCATTTCTATCATAGATTATGCCTCTAGGGGCTCTTAGGGTTGAGGCTTTGGATGAGTTGTTTTTGGCAAGTATTTTATATTTTTCATGTTCTACAACCTGCATTTGAAAAAGTCTTAATGCTAGCACTGCAAAAAGACCTATACAAACAAAAATTAAGGTATAAAAACGACTCAACCCAATATACAGTATATACTTAGCTATACTATTACTCAATAGGCTAATTTCAAGATGCAGCAATTAAATTTATTTCAAGATAATCCGGGGAATAAACCTCTTGCAGAAGAGTATAGACCTAAGTCTTTTGATGATTTGTTGGGCTCAATCAAGAAGAATGCAAGTTTCAGAAATTGGTTTAGCACAGCAAATTCTTCCTTGAAAATCCCCTCTGTTTTGTTTTGGGGTCCTCCAGGCGTTGGCAAAACCACTATTGCTGAACTTTTCGCTAGAAAATCACAAAGAGAGTTCATTAAACTTCAGGCTTTTAACTCTGGTGTGAAAGATATACGTGAGAGTATTAACTTACTTCAGAAGCAACATAAGCCAGGTATTCTCTTCGTTGATGAGCTTCACAGTTTTAGTAAAAATCAACAAGACTCTCTTTTGAACGCTATTGAGCAAGGCAAGATTATATTTATTGGTGCAACTACAGAGAATCCAGCAATTTCAGTCAATAAGGCACTTCTAAGTAGAGTGCTGAAATTCGAACTCAAAATGCATAGCTTCGAGGATATGAGAGCATTGGTCGAGAGAGTGGCGAATTCAGAGAATTTTAGTATAGATAATCAAGCCAAAGAGTTTTTAATTAAAGCCTCTCGTGGTGATGCGCGTATGTTACTTAATAATTTAGAGGCTTGCCTTCTTGCTTTTCCAGAGTCTAAAGATGGAGCTAATATTTCATTAGAAGTTTGTGAGGAATTAGTTGAAAGGAAAATATTTTCAGGTGATCCTGATGCTTATTATTCCTGTGTCTCAGCTTTGCAAAAATCCATGAGAGGTTCTGATCCAGATGCTTCTATTTATTGGCTTGCAAGGCTGCTAAATGGCGGAGCTGATTTGAAGGCTGTAGCTAGAAGAGTTTTGGTCACAGCTAGTGAAGATGTTGGTTTGGCTGATAATAATGCATTGCTTATTGCTGAAGCTGCTTATAGGTCAGCTTTAGAGCTTGGCATGCCTGAGGCGAGGATTCCACTTGCTCAAGCGGTGATTTATATCACAAATGCTCCTAAGTCTAACTCTTCTTATAAAGCCATCAACATGGCGATGAAAGATTGTAATTCCTTCCCTGAATTTGAAGTACCAATGCACTTAAAGCCTATCAATTATGCATGCCCTGCCAAGTCAGATAACCAAAAAGAAAATCCGATTACTAAATATAAATATCCGCATGATTATCCTAATTCTCAGGTTGAGCAGGACTATCTACCTCAGGAGCTTAAGGGTAGAAAGTATTTCAATAATTAGCGAGACCGCTGCATAACTCCAACTTCTGCGTTACTCTCGTCTTCAAAATGCTCATGTAATTCCATTACACTGCGCTTTTTCATCCTCGAAAGCCTTGAATTTGAAGTTATGTAGCGGTCTCTTAGCGAAGCTAATTTTTGAATTCCGCAAAATTGCTATATTTAGTAATAGATGATTAAAGTTAAAAATCTCAAGAAAAACTTTGGCAAAAATGAAGTTCTAAAAGATGTAAGTTTTCATGTTGATAGTACTGAGGTACTTGCTTTAATTGGTTTTTCTGGCTGTGGTAAAAGTACAGCTCTTAGAATTATTGCTGGACTTGATGGTTATAATGCTGGGGATATTGAGCTTTCAACAAGTAATGTCGGTATGAGTTTTCAGTATTCTGCCCTTTTTGATTCTCTTTCAGTGAGAGACAATATTGCTTTTCCTTTTGAGGTAGGAGAAGATCTGAAGCCAATGGCGCTTGAACAAATTAATACTAAAGTTGATGAAACTTTGAAATTAGTTGGTTTGCCTCATGTTGGTCCTCAGTTTCCATCTGAATTATCTGGTGGTATGCGTAAAAGAGTCAGCTTTGCTAGAGCGATTGTAAATAAACCAGAAATTATGCTCTATGATGAACCAACTGCTGGACTGGATCCTATGGCAAGTACTGTGGTTGAAGATTTAATTGTGAAACTTCAACATGAGATGAAAGCCGCATCTATAGTTGTTACTCATCAGGCATCTACTATTCGAAGAACTGCTCAGAGGGTGATTATGCTCTATGAAGGTTATATAGTCTGGGAGGGGACTCCAGATGAACTCTTTGATCCTGGGAACCCGAATCCATATGCTGGACAGTTTCGTGATGGTGCCTTGGAGGGACCGATGAAGCTTAGGGTTTAGTCTATAACAAGTTTAAAATTGATCTATTCTTTTGTAGAATTTTATGAGTATTACTTATAAAATATGTTTCGTTTTTTGCTTGTATTAGCATGAATATTACACTAAGCCCAATTGCACAAAAGACAGAGCCATCAAGTAGCCCTAATAATCAATTACCTGAATTTATTGGTGGAGAGCGACCCATTGATAATTGGTTGCGGGATGATAATTTCGCCGGCAACAATGGTCGAGTTTTGAATTTATTAAGAGCTAATAATGGTTCAGATACTGATGAAATAACTGCACCATTAAGTAATTATCAAACAACTATAGACGATCCAGAGAATTCGGCTTCTTTTGGCTATACTAAAGAAGACCTTGGTAGGCTCATACAAAAATCTGAGAATGAAGGTAAAACTAATCTTGCAGAGAAGTTAAAAGTTATTGATGATAATTATGATTTTTTAAAAGGTTTTAATAAAGATGGAGACCCAAATATATATAGTGGACTGAAAATTTAAACCAAAATTATTGAATTGAAAGGTGTGTTGAAAATCTTATTATCTTACCTTTGTTTTCTTGGAACTAGGTATTTTTTGATAAAAAAATACCTAATTGAAATATACCGAAAACGGTACTTCATAGTCAAGAG
>JAKVAO010000038.1 GCA_022447685.1 Candidatus Caenarcanales bacterium
CCATACCGTCTCCGATATTTCTTTTAGCTTGATCCATACCACGAATAAGTGTGGTCATTTTTTGCGTGATAGATAATCCAGCAGCATCATCTCCCGCTCTATTGATTCTGAAACCAGTTGATAATTTTTCAATTGATTTCCCCACCATTTTGGTGTTGTTCGCCAACGATCTCTGAGCAAACAAGCTCTGAGTGTTGGTATTAATAATAATACCCATGTCTAAACCTCCGTTTTTTTATTAAGACCTAGTTTGAATTAGTTACAAAATAAAATATCGGAGGATCTGCTCAGATCTTGAATGAAAATATACAAAATAGAGAGCCTGAATGAGGTCTAGTTAGAAATTTATAAATCAAAGAGACCAGAGGGAAAGCAATCATGAATGATTTGGTCTAGAATTTGATTGTGAACTAAGTTGTAGGTTTTAAGTGAGAGGTTTAGAACTTAAACTTACAAAATTAGTACTCGGCTAATGAGTCTAAGATCTTTAATGAATTTCAGAAATTTTTTTCTACTGCGTATTATCCAGATAAAGCTTTTGTCGCTAAAATACACAAAACCCTGAAGTTGCAGGCTCCAGGGTTTTGTGGTAACTAATCGGAATTTAAGGAATTTAAGGAAGTTAGCTTTTACACCAACAAATTTATTTCTCGACAATATGGACTAGGAACTTTAATTTATTTTCGAACTTTTTACCTAGAGATATAATTCAGGCTTTCATACTAAGGGACTAGTGTTTTGTGCTAGCTGTAATGAGACTGGCTTATAAGCTCTAAGTCCAAGGCTGGAAACAAAGAAATTAAAGCTTATAGCCCAGTCTCTAAAAAAACAAAAAACTTCTAGTCATAAGACCAGAAGTTTTTTGCTGTGTTGTTGTGGGCAGTGTGTGGAAAATTGTTTACTTTATTTAAGAATCAACTGAAAAACGTCTAAAGTAACTTTTTTCAACCCTGACCGAGGAATGAATCCTAGCTCAGGGAGTAGATCCTTAAAGTCTTTTGTCGGGCAGTCGCCACTAAAAACTTCGTTTTTCAGTGCCTCCTTAATTACCACCTGGTAATAGATTCAATACTGAAGATTGATTCTCGTTGTAAAGTCCAAATGCTCTTGAAATCAATTGCATTGATAGACTATCTTGAGTAAAGCCAGTTATAGCTGAAGCCATGTCAGTATCTCCGATTTGTGACATAGATGACTGAATACTAGTATTATATGAGTCATTGTAATCAGCTAAACCTTCAAGTGAATTAGCACTTGCACCAACTTCACTTCTCATACGAGAGACATTATCTATCATTTGATCAAGACCTGATAATGCATCTGCTGTCTTGGTTGTATTACCACCGAAGCTTGCAATAGAACCACCGACGTTGATGTCCTCTAAAGCAAATGTGCTATTTGCTCCGAGTGAACCACCAGTGGTAGCAGTTACATCTATATTGATACCAGAGTCTGCTGCGACATCAGCTGCTTCTATTACTGTAGTAGTAGCACCATCTTCGGCTCCTGATTGTACTGTAATATCAGCTGCTGGTTGAAGAAGGTTGACTCCATTAAAGGAAGATTGTCCTGCTATATTATTAATATTTTCTACTCTTTGGTTGATTTCCATTTGAATGGCATCTCTTTCTGAGCCTGATAGAGTACCATTTTCTGCTTGAACTGTAAGTTCTCTTACTCTTTGTAAATCTTCTTGTACAACCCCAAGTGCTGCATCAGCAGTATCTAGCATGGATAAGCCATCACCAATATTACTTAATGCTTGTGAGGTTCCTCTACTCTGTGAGGTTAAACCTTCATAGATAGAACTAGCTGCGGCGTCATTACCAGCTTTACTTAGTCTACCTCCTGAAGCAATGTTTTGCATGTGTCTAATCATTGATACATTAGTTGTGTTCATTGCTGCTACTAAAGAACTTGCTGCATCGACATTAAGCATATTTTCCCCCTTCATGCCTTAGGTCATAAATATTATTTCTAACTACAATTATCTATATCGGACGTTTGAGACCAAACTTTAGCTTTTTTTGAAAAAAAATTCAAAATTTTTTGTTTCCTTAATCCAGGCTTAACAAATTTATGTATTTTGAGCCTAAATATTTCCTTTAGTATTAATAAATTCTTTCTTTTCCTTAACGTTTCTGTTAACATTTTATTTCATGTCTACAACGAAAAAACAAAGTGATTGGCTGGGGAAAACAGCACCAGATTTTAAAGTAAAAGACCAAGATGGAAATGATAAATCTTTAAGTGATTATGCTGGAAAGTATTTACTATTATATTTTTATCCCAAGGATTTAACTCCTGGTTGTACTACTGAAGCTTGTAATTTTAGAGATAGCAAAGCTGATTTAGATTCACTTGATTTAGAAATTGTTGGGGTAAGTTGTGATCCAATCGATAAACACAATAAATTTATCGAGAAATATGATCTTAATTTCACTTTACTTGCAGATACCGAGAAAGAAATTGTTGAAAAATATGGTGTCTGGGTCGAAAAATCTATGTATGGTAAGAAATACATGGGAATTCAAAGAGATTCTTTTTTAATCAATAAAGAAGGGAAAATAATTAAGCACTATATCAAGGTTAAGCCTAAGGATCATGTAGCAGAAGTTATTAAAGATTTACAAAATATATCTGAGCTCGATGGCTGATATCAGGGGGAATAAGCTTTTGCTTACACAATATGTCTAGTTTCTATTATGAAGTACACATAAGCTCAGAACTAACCGAAACTTTAAGCACTACTAAATTAAATATCATTGAACTTTTAGCTTTAGCCTATAGTAATAAAACTATGGCGGCTGAATGTGAACTCTCTGTCAAAGCAATAGAGCATCATGTTCGTGAGCTAGGACATACTCATAAAATCAGGATAGACCTCTACAATCCTAGGGTTAGGATACTTGGTTCTTTATTCTTTAGTGATTTAATAGATTTTCACGTGAATTTAGATCCAATTGATTTATCTAAGCTTAACCATAGGCTTGCAGATACTTTAAATTTGATAATACTTGGTTTTTCTTTAAAATCTATGGCTGCTATTTTCGGAATAAGCGTAAAAGCTGTAGAGCAAAGAATCAGTCAACTCTATGACTTATTTAATATAGATACGGACAATGCTGCCAATGAAAATTCTCGTGTAGTCTTATGGGTAGCTGCAATTACCAGGACTAATATTGATAAGACCAACCTTACTAAATTATTCTATGAAAGCAATCTTGATAGACTGCCTAGGATTTTAGAGAATCCAGATTTATTTTTACTGAAATTACATGGTTTTAAAGGCGTTATTGGCTAAAAGGTTTTACTTTCTTACCTCTTTTTAAGTATTTACTATAAATAATGAGTATTTACTACAAATAATAAGTATTTCGAGCGAAATGTTAAGAAATTGTATATAATTGTACTAACGATTTAATTATTACTTAATAATTTGTTTGGAGAATCTATGGAAAAGAGCAGCAAATTCTAGATGTCAGCTTCAGCCGCGAGTCTGAATATGGAGAGTCCATTTGCACCTATCGGCCAAAAGGTTGATCAGGGTATTATTCAGGTTGAAGAAGGTGTAACTAGCCTTCTTGATAAAGTTGTCAGATTAATTGCTGGTAAAGATAATTTAGCTAGACCTAGTAATTTAAGCGAAGCAACTTTATCTGATTTGCATAGTGGTGATTTAGAGAATGGATTGAATCCTGAAACTACTGCAGCGGATTCATCAGCAACTTTTAAACCAAAAAACATTAGATATCATATAGCAAAAGAATTTTTCAATATTGCTCATAATAGTTCAAATCTGGTGGATAGGATTAGTGCGGTTCTGAGTACTGTGTATATGGTTGGTGGATTATTTGGTAGACCAATGGCAGCACCAATTAATCTTGCAAGGAGAGTCGACCAAACTGTTAATTTAACTCGAAGATTTGCAACAGGAATGCGGATGAATAGTATTTTTAGAATGGCTGCTGCTTTTCTAGGTATTCCAGCAGCTGTTGTATCAGATCCGGGCGAGGGCATGTATCTGAAAAAAGGTTTTGAATCTTTTGCCGGTAATCTGAATGAAGGTGCGGTAGAAGCAGCGACGCATGATGGTACTTTTAAAGACGGTAAATTTGAGAACTTAATGGATGAACCTAAAGCCCTTGTGAAAAAATTAGGTGGTTCATTATTGAAGCTTGCTAAGAATCCGAGTTTAATAACTAATATGGAATTTTTAAAGGAAAGTCAGTTATTAGATTTTGGAAATATTTTGGGTACTGGGATGTTAGCTAAGGGGATGAAATCAGAGAATAATAAGCTAGCTAGAGACGGACGAGAATTGCAGTCAACGTCAGTTGACTTCACCAAGGCTATAAGCGATAATCCTCTTCGTGCACTATCTTCATTATTCTTCCTAGGGGAAATGGGTTGTGATGGCGCTAATGAAGCTAAGTATGCAGGTGATTCAACAAGATTATCTGCTATGACAGCTCTTACTGGTCTTATGGCAAGAACTTTTGGTGTGGTTTATCCTGATTTTGCTGCTGACAAAGATGGACCTAAGATTTACTCTAATCCACTTAAGTTTATAGCTCAGTCTGTTCCTCATATACTAAGGTTTGGTAATCCTGCTTATCTTGCTACTAAGCAAAATAAATCTAAAAAAGATGAATTTGAAAATTCACTCTATGGTAAGCCTGCTAATAATATTGTCGAATTCGATTCTAAGCCATTTGAAATGAAGACTGATGAAGAGAAACTTCTTACAGCAGCTCAGTCATTAGCTAAGGCTCCTGAATTTGCTAAAGCAAGTGCAAATCCTTCTTCTTACTATGATGTTGAAGATTATGTTCCTAGTGCTAGTAGTAGGTCAGCTTCTGTGAGTTCTGGTGATAGTGGTGCTGCTTCTACTAAGCCTCCAATTACTGAAGCGCAGCTTGGGGAAATGGTTGCAGAAGAGTTGAAGAAAGAGGCTGAAGGCTCTAGGAGTGCCGTGGGTAACCCTAGTCCATTAAATGACATCGATAATGAAGACCTGTTTGGTTCTCAAGATGAAGATTTATTTGGTAATCAAGATGAAGATTTGTTTGGTTCTCAAAGTGATGACCTGTTCGGTGATCAAGGTGGAGATTTATTTGGTTCTCAAAGCGAAGATCTATTTGGTGACCAGGATACTGCTAAGGAAGAACAGGCTAGTGGTTTAAAGGTTGAGTCCAATTCTAAATAAATATATAGCTAATTAGTTTTTTGAACTTTGTTTTCAACCGTTCTGATACTTCTACCGTCTGGTGTAACTAGAGTGTTATTGTTTGTAGCTTCATATTCACTGCCGACAAATGTTGCAAGGCGCTGTAATGGACGACTAAGTCTGGTTGACTTTGTAGCAATTGCTCTTCCTTTTTGGTTAGGATCACCCATTTTAGGTTGTTCTTTAACGTCCATATATGTAAATAACTGTTCTAAGGGCTTTATTTGCAATGGTTGATATAGAAAGTTACTTTTGTCGCCAATTTTAAGGCTTGGAGTTAAGCCTACAGCTTGAGCTAAGGATAGTTGTTTTTTGTTAGGTATTTGTAAAGCCTGTATGATTTCTTGGTTATCATATCGACCATTGCGCAATCCACGATCAAATTCCATTAATGACACATAATTACCATCTGGGAGTAAGCTTGGTTTTTGAAAGTGAGCAGCAGTGTATGTCCCTATATTTTCATATGACTTTTTATAAATATTGCTTCCGTTATCATCTAAATGTTTATATGCATTCGTTTGTTCTAGCTCGACTTTATTGGGATGACCAGTTAGTATAGGTATTATCTGTGATTCGGGAAGATAATCTATTAATCTTTCATTATTAACTTGTTTATTTTCCACATTCACAATCTCGGCTCCGAAATTATTTAATGAATCTTCTTCTAGATTTGCACGTAAAATTTTATTTCTACCTTCTTGATTGAAACTAATCTTGTACTCAGGTTCAATGCTATTTTTAAGTAAGTGAGATTGTGGAATCTCTTGCCTGTTATTCTGAATGAAATGGTTTAACCAAAAAATATTTCTAAGAGTTGTTAAGAAACCATTTTCCATTGCATAACTATGATCAAGTTTTAACTCTGGTACACAGTTTGAACTGGTCTGAAAATCTCCAAGTTTATGGAAGCTTTCTGTATCATGTGGGAACATATCTTGTAAGGTTTGATCTTGCCTCTTTATATAAGCTTCACGAGTTCTTGCGTCCTGTATAAATTTATTTAAGATACTAACAGTAGAATTAGCACCTAAAGTAATTCCAGAATCTTCTACAGAGAGTACGTCACCTACGTTATTTATTCCATTGTCGGAATTACTAGTCCCATTTATATCAGTAATTTCAAATCTTGGATTAACAGATCTCTCAAAGCTCTGACGAGCTCGCTCAATATCATTATTATTAAATCCACCGTTACTAATAGACATAATATACCTTGCACCAAATCCTAACAAATCTGTATAGCAAATGTCACCAATTTAAGATAATTACAACAGTTTTTTAAGAATTTATATTTAGTTAAGCTCATCTGTTTAAACTCAGAAAAACTCACCTTTCCACAATGCTTCCAAAAATTCCTGATAAGGATAAATCATAATTTCTTTATTATCTTCCAGTATAATTTTACGTTTCTGGCTGTCCAAACTAACTACAATTGCTCGAGTTGCTGGGAAGCGTCTCTGAAATTCGATTAAACCTTTTAAGTCTCTTTTTTCAACAGAATTAGAAATTTTTACTTCTATAGCAATAGCCCCTCTATTGACAATAAAATCCACTTCTAGTTTATTCTTATTACGCCAAAAATTAAGACTAATATTTTTCTCTTCTAGGTCTTTATAAGCTATTAACTCCATGAAAATAAAATGTTCAAAAGCCTTACCAGCTTCAGCTCCTTTGAGGATATTGATACTTTTTTGGCACAGGAAAGTTGCTAAGCCAGTATCTGCTAAATAAAACTTTGGAGTGGCGCGAATGGTATCTCTGGATTCCATCCCTGAGAATGGGTATAGGTAATGTCCCATTAATGTATCAATTAATATTTGATAATATTCCTTTATTGTTTTGGCATCTACTCCGCAGTCTCTCGATAAATTCGTGTAATTAGTAATTTCACCGTGAGAAAAAGCAAAAATATCTAGAAAACGCGCAAAATTACTTAAATTTCTAACTAAGCTCTCAGCTTTAATTTCTTCATTGAGGTACTCACTTACGTAAGCTTTTAGTGAGCGATTTGCTTGTTTGGAGTTGTAATGTGATGGAATTAAGCCATTGTTTAATGCTTTGAGTAAATCAAACTCTTCTAGCTCAGAAATTTCCTTATAAGTTAGAGGGTGCATGTGAAAGCTCCAAGCTCTGCCACCTAGCAAGTTTGCAGCTCCTCTCCGTAATTTTCTTGCGCTAGAGCCACATAGGATGAAATAGGCTTCCGTATTTTCGATGAGCCAATGTATCTCATCTAGTAGATTAGGTATTTTTTGGACTTCATCAATAATTATTGGATATGCTAACTCATCTTCACTTAAAGCTAATACTTCTTCACGAAGTAAATAAGGTTTTTGCAGATATTTTAGATGCAGGTCTTTCTTTAAAAGATCAATATAAAGACTTCTACTATAGTTCTCTTTTAGGAATGTTGACTTGCCAGATTTTCTAATACCCCATAGGAAAGAACTTTGACCTGCTGGAATGTCAATGTGTATAAGTCTTTTGAAGCTATTAGGTGCTTTAGGCATAGGTCTTAAACTTTATTATTACCTGTAAACATTATGCCACAAAATCTAGTGTTTTAAGGAATAGACTCCTTAAAAGTTGGAAAAATTAGGAGAATGCTCCTTGGATTTCCAGAAAAGTTTGTTTCGAGAAGTGGAGATCTTGACTTTTTACTAAAGAAATTTTCAGTAAATACACCTATGTATATACAAAATGCTTGAATTTAGTGTATAATATAGCTTTAATATGGGACTTAGAGATTTTTTCAAGGCTAAACGAATCGCTAAATTCGCGAAGAAAGAGGCGAATACTAAGAATAATGTCAGCGATGAGCAAATTGCTCAAAACTGGGTGCTTTGCCCTAACTGTAATGAAAGAACTTACAAGCTTGAGTATGAAGCGAATCAGCACGTTTGTCCTCATTGTAATTACCACGACCGTTTGAATCTCAATGGCAGAATTAATTCCTTATGCGATGAAGGTTCCTTTAAAGAATTTGCTCAGGATATAGATGCAGCTGATCCATTAGAGTTTAACGACGGTAAAAGAGCTTATAGCGAGAGTCTTAAAGCAGCTAAAGCGAAGACTTCTATGGATGAAGCTATCTGTGTTGGTGAAGCTAAGATTTTCGGTACTAGAGTTTCACTTGCAATTATGAACTTCGCCTTTCTAGGTGGTAGCATGGGTTCTGTTGTTGGTGAGAAATTTGTTCGTGCAGCGCAGCATGCTATCAAAGAAAAAATTCCTTTGGTTTCAGTTTCTAGTTCTGGTGGAGCTAGAATGCATGAGGGGATTTTGAGTTTGATGCAGATGGCAAAAACTTCTGTTGCTCTTGCTGAGCTTTCTGAAGCCAAGCTTCCATACATCTCTATACTTACAGATCCTACTTATGGTGGTGTTTCTGCTAGTTTTGCAAGTTTGGGTGATTATTTGATAGCTGAACCTAAAGCTAGAATTGGTTTTGCTGGAAGAAGAGTTATCGAAGAAACAGTGAAAGAGAAACTACCTGCTGATTTCCAAACAGCGGAATACCTTCTTGAACATGGTCAGATAGATTTGATCGTCGAAAGAAAAGATATGAAAGCTAAGCTAGCACAGCTTCTTAAACACCATGGTTTTAAACCTGTAAGTGAATTCAAGAAAGTTACTGAGAAGAAAACATTAGTGAAAGCGAAAGATATGCCACTTGAATTTGAGAAGCCTTTACTCTCTATTCAAAGTGAAATCAATAATCTTGAGAAGAAGATTGCTAATAATGAAGACCAAGTTCTTTTAGATACTTTGAAAGTTCAGTACGCTGAAGTTGAGAAAAATATTTTCTCTAATTTAAGTCCTCTTGAGATTACTAAAATCGCAAGACATCCCAATAGACCTAATGTTGAAGACTATTTAGAGCTTATCTGTGAATCTGGAGATTATATCGAGATTCATGGTGATAGAGCTGGAACTGATGATGAAGCGATTATGACAGCTTTGGTTGAGCTTGCTGGACATTCTTTTATGGCTATTGGCATGCGTAAAGGCCGTAATATTAAACAAAACCAAGCTCGTAACTTTGGTATGCCACAACCAGAAGGCTACCGCAAAGCAAAGCGTGCAATGGAACTTGCAAATAAGTTTAACTTACCGATTGTAACTTTCATTGATACTCCTGGAGCTTATCCCGGACTTAATGCTGAAGCTAATGGACAGTCAATTGCTATTGCTGAAAGCTTAAAAGTACTTGCTGGATTGGATGTTCCAGTACTTGCGATAGTTACTGGTGAAGGTGGTTCTGGTGGTGCTCTTGCTATTGGAGTTGCTAATAGAATTTTGATGTTAGAGAATTCAGTTTACTCAGTTATTAGTCCTGAAGGTTGTGCTGCGATTCTTTGGAAAACTAGGGAGAAAGCTGCTCAAGCTGCTGAAGCATTGAAAATCACTTCTAAAGACCTCAAAGAACTTGGTGTTGTTGATGATATTATCTCGGAGCCTGCTGGTGGTGCTCATAAAGATTGGGATACTATTGCTACTAGCATGAAGCTTGCTATAGTAAATGAACTCAAAGAATTCAAGAAATATAGCCCAGCTCAAATCAAAGCTAATAGAAGTAAAAAATTCTTATCTTTCGGGGTTTTTCAAGAAAAAGTAATGGTTAGTTAAATCGAACTCTTCTTGTTAGAATGGTAAGCAGATGAAATTCGCTACTTGCTTTATTTTGCTGATTGTTTTTTGTAATTATTCCTTGAGTTTGCAAGCCAAGAAACTTAAAGCTATGCGTTCTGGTGAGCAGGTTTTACTTTTACAGCATAAACCTGAAACTAAGAAGCCGAAGTCTCAGATTAAGGTTGAAGAGATTCTGAGTAAGCATTTAGATGGTGAATTCTCACTTGCTACTGTAGAAGATATCTTTCCTTATGAGTTAGATGAAAGAAGACAGAAGAAGCTCACACGTAAGTCTCAGGCTCAGCTTCGTGATTATTATAATTATGTGAGAAGAGATTTGGAGCATCTCTCTGGTGGTCAATTTCTGAAGTACATTAATAAGGATCTTGATCTTGACGGTAGAAGGGATTATGCTGTGGTAGCGATTAATAGAAAGAATAAGAAAAAGTCTTTTGTTATTGTGAATGAAGATAAAGTTCTCTATCAAGAAGATTTTGATAAAACTTATTTTGAATTAGTGAATGAAGGCAAGTATCCACTAAAATTGGACACTGGTAAAAATTTAAAACAAGTTAATTCCCCCTGTTTGAGACTTAGATCCTTTGATGGCGACCAGGATTTTATATTTTTTGACCGCTATAAGAAAGATTGGGTTAGAATTAGCTTTGATGTCGACTAAAGTAGCTATAGTAACTGGAAATAATGTCGGCTTAGGTAGAGCTTTAACAGAAAGACTTTCAGAGCTTGGTTACAAAACTCCTGAGATAATTAGGAGTAAGGATTATGATTTGAAAGATCCAGAGACCTCTAGTCGTTTGGTGAAAGATATTTATGAAAGATATGGCTCTATAGATCTTTTGGTAAACAACGTTGGTAATTATATAAATAAACCAATAAGTCAATTCAGTTTTGATGAGTGGCGTGAGATGATTGACTCGAACTTGAATTCGGCTTTTTATTTATCTCAAAGAGCTTTGCCTTATCTTAGAGAGAGTCATGGGCGTATTTTGAATATTGGTTATGCAAGTATGGAGAAGCTTGACCCTAGCGTTAATGTAACTGCTTACCAGGCTGCTAAAACAGGTTTGTTGGTTCTTACTAGAGGTATGGCTAAAGAAGAGGCTCCTAATGGTGTTCTAATCAACATGCTCTCGCCTGGCTATATGGAGAATACAGTTACTGATAAGTTTATGCCTAATATGCCTTTAGGGCGTTTTGCGACTTTGGATGAAGCTGTTGATGCTGCTTTTTTCTTAATTAAGAGTGATTATATCACTGGACAAAATCTTGAATTAGCTGGTGGCTGGGGTTTGTAAAGCTATGCTCTAAGCCTGGAGTATTAACAGAACCAGGAAAAATAGTCATTCCTGAACTCAACATACTAGCCCCAGCAAGTGCAGCCGCAATCTTTCTTTTTAATGGATTTGATTTTTGTACTGGATTGATGGACTTAAGTTTAGGATACAGGTCAATTCTTGTATATCTTTCAATAGTTTTTGAAACAAGTTTTGGGTCTTGATTATGATTCTCGACTAAATGCTTTCCAATCTTTTCAAGTTTAGTTTTTAAAATATTTTGGTCAATTTTGTTCTTGAGCCTGTCTTCTGTGTTGAGGATCAATCTTCCAATTTCATTTATATGGCTATAATCTAATCCTTTTTCTAGATATTCAGAGACTAAACTTTCAAGTATTTTTTGATCATTTTCATTGGATTTTATAACCTCAAGTTCATTTAAGCCCTGTAAAATATGTCTAAAGTGATTATTTTGAGTAAATTCTTGTTGAGCCGTGTCAAATATTTCACCGAAATCAGATTCTGTATAGCGAGTAATTGCTGATAAAGATTGTGAAATCTTTCTAAGATTGCCTAAATTCTCAGTGTTTTGATTAAATCTGTTAATAATATCTACTAGCCCGATATTCTCTCCATTAATATTGATTTTCCCTTTATCACTTTTGATTAAATGAATAAGGTTTGTTTCCTTCTTTGTATCAAATTTTTTTTCAGGTTTATGATCTACACGACTATAAATTCTTTTATTTGCTTCTCTAATATCTCTTTGATTAGGAGTTTCTGATCTTTTTGTTGTCCAATTGCGCAATTTTTGTTGAACCCAATTAGGTTTTTTGGGGACTCTATTGTTATTGAAACCAAATTTTTGAGTTAATGGTGGAGGGCAGTTTCCAACTGCCAACTAATATGGAGTACAAATTTAACTAAAAAACCTTAAACCAAACAAATACCAAACTAAAAATACTCAAAAACATCAAGCCAATTTTGGCTAAGTTACGATTAATTTTCCCCGGCTGATAATCTTCAGGAAAGTCACTCTTGAAAATAACTCTATAGTTTATAAAAGCAAATACTGGAGCACACAGGAAAGAAACTATAGTAATAAAATCTATATAAGCTTTCATATTTTTTGTGAAAAATAAAATAACTATCATGGTTGTCACAGCAGCAAAAGCAATCATAGAGTGATAAAGAGTGTTGTAAGTTTTAGTGCTCATGCTTTTGAGTTCAGTAATCGCATTAACTATAACTCTAGGATAACCATCAAGACAGGTAAGGGTGGTACTAAACATAGTTGCAAAAGCGGCAATACTAATAATTGGCTTTGCCCAATCTCCAAGGCTTTCTGTGAACATATTTATTAATGCAGCAGAGAAATCTACAGCGCCATTAGGCAAGCTGGCTCCATGTGAATGAACGACTTTGGCTCCTAGAACTAGAAAAAGTACTGCAAGAGATGCAGTTAAAATATAACCTACTTTAGAGTCAAATAGTGCATTTGCAGAGTGTTCTTGACCCGAAGATCCTTTCAGTTTGGCTTTAGTCCAAATCGAATTCCAAATCGAAAAATCCATAGGGGCTGGCATCCAGCCCATCATCGCAATGAGAAAACTGAAGTCAGCTATCTTAGACCAAGAAAAAATATTTTTTTTAGTTGCTTGTTGCACTATTTCTGTATTAAATATATCTTCCATGAGTTCTCCATTCTGAAAAGTAATTGAATGGCTGGGCTCCATGAAACTCAGTGATACAGATGCTATCAAGCTGATACTTAAAATAAGTAAAATTACTTTACTTACTCTTTCTAGCCACTTATAGTGACCTAGTATCAGAATTACTGAACATAGAATTAACAAAATAAGGCTCCAGAGACTAATTGATAAATTTAAACTAGGGAATAAATTTGCCATTAAGCCTGCTGTAATAATGGTTACTGCTGCTTGAGTGATTGAAACCATAGCTAGGTTGAACACTATATAAGCGTGAACTAAATACTTATTAATTTTTTTATAGGCGAAGATTAAGCTTTCACCTGTACTTGCAGCGTACAAATTACCATATTCAAAGAATGGATATTTTAGTATGTGAACTAATATGACAAAACCCATGAGCTGATAACCGAAGTTAGCCCCAGCTCTACTGGCTTGTACTAAATGTGAAACACCTACTGCAGCCCCAGCAAAAACTATTGCAGGACCAAGTTTTTGGAAAAAATTAATAAACTTACTCATGAAACCAGACAGGTTTATTATACATCTAGAGAGTTTAATAGCAAAGCTTAGAGTATATTTTCTAAACCATAGATAAGCTGTTTAAGCTCCATTACTTTTTTGCAAGATAAACGTATCCCAGGCATAAAGCAAGTTCTATCAATGGAGTTGTGTTCAATAGTTAGCGTTTCACCTTGTGAGCCAAAGATTACTTGTTGTTTTGCAACTAGACCTGGAAGTCTTACACTGTGAATCGGAACTTCACTTCCTAAGCTATGTTTCATAAGATCACTTGTCTTGATTGCTGTTCCTGATGGCATATCGACTTTTTTGTCGTGATGTAATTCAATAATTTCAGCTTTATCGTAATATTTACTAATTTCAAATGCATAGCGCATCATAAGTACAGCGCCAAGCGCAAAATTTGGAGCTAGTATTGCTCCCATTTGGCTTTTTTGAGCTTGCTTAGAAAGTTCTTTGATATCATCTTCTGTAAGTCCTGTTGCACCAATAACTGGTCTCACACCATTTTTGAGTGCGAAGAGTGAATTTTCATAAACGCTATCTGGAGTAGTCAATTCAACCATGACATCAGCTTCACCAGATTCTATTAATCCGTGTAAATCGTCAGTGAGATTAATATTATTTTTTTTGTGAAAGTCTAAATTCTCTGGACTAACATTGTTTAGGTCTCTTACAGCAGCTCCGATTAATTCAAACTCTGATTGGTGTTCAATAAAAGTCTTTACCGCTTCAGACCCCATTCTTCCTAATGCACCTGCAACTATTACTTTGATTTTATCCATAATGTTTTCCTAAAATAATATCATTTGATTTCAATGAGAGATCTATGTATTTTAATTTGGTACCTTGCTCTTGGAGTTCTTGGATTTTATTTAGTACCAATCTCATTCTTTGAATCTTTTTCAGTGTTTTTTTGTTTAATTCACCAATTCTATACTCATAAAATTTACCTTGCATAGAGAAGTCTCCTTCTGGTGAACTGTATATAGTTTGAATACTTTCATCAATATTAATTGAACTCATACTCGCCTCAATAAAATTAAGTATTTCACTCAAGATTTGTAAATTTTCTTTGTTTATAAAACTCTCTGGGCTGAAGATCTGAGGGATTAACCTCGGTCCATGAATTTTACTGATATATTCTAATTCAGCTTTAGTTCTTAAATAAGCTTCTCCTTGATCATCAAAGATGGAAATTTCAGAATTGCCAACTTCTTGAAACATTAATGGATATATTTCTTCTGTATTTATCTGGATTTGATTAACAGGGAATAGCTTGGAGCGGATCTTGATTCTATTGACTAGTGGATTGGAGCCAACTTGCTCTTCTATATCTATTCTAGGTAAGTTGAAATGATTGAAATCTCCTATGCTTGCTAGATCTATTAAATTTAAAATATCTGCTTCAGGAATATACTGAATACCACTTACAGCTATAAGCTTATTATCCTGGCTAATAGGGCGACTAAGTAAATAGAAACTATAGTAACTAATAGCTAGCAAAGCAAGGTTTGAGAATATTAGTAATAGTTTGTTTTGCTTTTGCAACTATCTTTCTTCGTTGTAATAACCGATGAAGCTCATGACTGAAGGTCCAGTCATAAATATAGTATCAGTAACTGAATCCCAGTTGATGACTAGAGTGCCACCTGGAAGCTTAACATTAATATCTGTATCTTTTGAGGCAAGACCTCTTTCTATTGCTGCAACTACAGTTGCACAGGCACCAGTGCCACAGGCTTGAGTAAAGCCACAGCCTCGTTCCCAAACTATCAAATCGAAGTTATTCTCTGATGTTTTAAGAGCAAATTCCACATTGGTTTTATTCGGAAAGTCACTATGTAATTCAACTTTGGAGCCATTCTGTGAGATTTTCTCCAACTCATCATAGTTAATTCCTTCATAGAAAGCTATAGCATGAGGATTTCCCATAGAAACAAAGTCATAATCAAACTGGAAACCATCAACTTCTAAGCTTTGCTGGGTTTTAATCTCTCTAGGAGCACCCATGTCAACTTTTACTAAGTCGTTTTCTTTCATTGATATACCTATATCTCCAGCTAGTGTTTCTATCTTGAATTCAGTTTCTTCAGCACTTAGTCCATGTTCGTAGATATATTTAGCAGCACATCTGATACCGTTGCCACACATTTCCCCAACACTACCGTCTGAGTTATAGTATCTCCAGGATTTGATTGCAGAGTCTGAGTTTTTGACATTGTCGATAATTATCATGCCATCAGCGCCAATACCTCTGTGTCTATCACATATTCTGCGGCAAAGCTCTTGTTCAGCTGCTTCTCCACTAATGTCTAGATGTGAATTGTTGACTATGACAAAGTCATTACCTAAGCCATGCATTTTCTCGAAAGGGAGTAAAAAGCTAGTTTTGGTTTTGAATGATTCTTCAGCGATATTAGACATTTGTATCTATTTTAGCAAGGATTTAAAGCTTAATATTCTCATAAGATAAAGATAATCTTTTTGTGGAACTATAAGTGTGCTCGGATTATTAGGGGGAAATATGCCGAAAAGTTCTTTTTCGTTATTTTTAGTATTAGTATTTTTATTTAATTCAGTATCACTGAGGGTGAATGCAGTTAGTCCAGATTCCAAATTGATTGGAATGAATCTGGGTGGAATTGCTGACTGGAATGGTGATAATGTCTTCGTAGATTTAATGAACATGAATATATTATTGATATGAGTAATAGAGCGAAGGTGGATCCATGGATTTGTATTCCACATATGGCTGATGATAACTATGTTAGAGAAGCAGCTAAATTATATAAAGCAAGCTTAGACAAAAACTTAGACCTTTATGTGGAGTATTCAAATGAAGTCTGGAATTGGCAGTTTAAGCAAGCTAGATACGCTGATGATATGGGGAAAGAGTTAGGCTTAGCTAGCCTCTCAGGTGGTCCTAAAAATAATTATTTTAGTATGCGTACTGTACAAATTATAAAAATCTTTGAAGAAGTTTTTGCTGAAGAGAAAGATAGAATAGTTGGTATCATGGATGGTCAGTCAGTGAACCCTTGGCATTTGGAGAGAATGCTTGAGTATAACTGGTCTGAAACTCCTTTAACTCATACTGAAGCAGGTGTTGATGCTATAGCTATAGCTCCTTATTTTAATCTTAGAAACTACAAAGATAATTTAGCTACTTATGAAGCTTGGTCTGATAGCGGCGCTGCTGGTTTGGATAAATTGTTTGAAGAGCTTAGAAATGGTACTTATATAAGTGTTCCAAGTGGTGGGCTTCCAGCTTTAGAAAGCTCATATGCTGATTTTGCAAAAAATAAAGTGCTTGCAGATAGAGAAGGTTTAGCTTTGGTTGCTTATGAAGGTGGTCAACATTTATCTGCCCATGGTGGTTTGGAGAATAATACTAAACTTCAAGATTTACTCATAGCTGCTAATAGAGATCCACGTATGGGTGAAATTTATGATGAATATTTTAGAAAATGGTTTGAAATTGGTGGTGGAGTTTTTGCAAACTTCTCATTTATAGGGCGATTTAGTAAATGGGGTTCTTGGGGAGTACTCGAGAGTCAGTATCAAGATCCAAGTACTGCTTACAAGTATGTTTCTTTAGCTAATTATTCAAATGAGCTGAATGCTATGTTTGAGAGTCAAAATGATTTAGTACCACCAAGTGTGGTCAGTGATTTCATAACGGTAGAAACTTGCGCTGGACTTGAAGCTATAGCTGAGGATCTTACTGCTAACTATAAGTTAGAAGCTGATATAGATTGTAAAGATTATCAAGGTTTTGATCCTATTGGTAACTGGAAAGATGGTTTTTCTGGAGTCCTTGATGGACAAGCTTATACAATTCATAATCTATCTGTAGCTGATATGTGGGGAGCAGGTCTCTTTACTAAAATCAGTTCAGGTATTGTGAGAAACTTGTATCTGGAAGATTTTGTTATTGATACTGATATTTATCTTTCAGGCTTGCTTGCAGGAATATCTTTAAATTCAGTTATTGATAATGTCCATGCTTCAGGGAAAATGATCATAGATCCTGAAAGCCCTAAAGGTTTACACGGTGGTCTAGTCGGTAATATTAGAGCTGAAGATGGAAGTTCTTCTATTCTGCACTCAAGCGCTGATCTTCACATACACGGTAAGTATGTGATGTCTGGTGGTATTGCCGGTAATGCTAATGGCTCTAATGGAGTGATAAATATCTCAGAGACTAGTTTCCATGGTTTGATAGAGGCTAAAGATGGTAATAGAACTTCAGCTATACTTTTGGTACTGTTCATGGAGATTCTGTACAGGTCAATATTGATAAATGTTTTACAGATGCGACTTTAATGATTTCTGGAAATCGTTATGGCTCTTTCCTTGGACAAGCTAATCAGGCGAATGTTGCAATTACAAACTCATATTCAAGAATGAAAGTCTACTCATCAAATTTATGGGGTAATCATCAACTCTATGGTCAGGACTTACATGGTACTGTATCTGTGGAGAATTGTTTTATAGATAGTAATTCACTTATAGATAGTGGCTCTAGGAAATTGGATGGTACTACTGTAGTTGATTTTGAGATTCAGAATGATTTACTTTACAGTAATTTACTTAATCCAAAATAATCATTAACACTAGCTGAGAGTCATTGTAATATTGGGCTTGATTAACTTGATTTCTCGCTCTAAATTTTGTAGCTTTAAGTTCAGTAAATCTTCTTGATTAATTGTCCATTCTTGCACTTCTTTGCCATTTAAATAGAGTTTTGAGTCTGAATAGCTAAGTTCAGCATTTGAATCCAAAGCATAAGCATTGTTATGTTCTTTCATGCCTCCTATTCCTATCGCAATATCATTGAAAATATCAAAAGCGATTTTGTTAATTTCTGGATCTCTATCTCCTATACCTATGTGTATCTCATTTTCTGCAAATTTTATTACTTTGAAAATTTCATCTATTGTTTCATTACTTAGATTGTTTTCTTTCACAATATCTGCAATTCTCCTTAATGAAGAACTGCGGTTAAGATTCTTTTCTAGTGAGATTTTATCGTTTTTTGATCTCGATGCTTGTGTGCTTAACAATGATTTTTCAAGAGATGTTTTGAAGGCTGTGTCTATAAAGTTGTTAAATAGATTCTTGTTATCTTCGGAAAATTGCTTTTCGGTTTTTATTTTGCTTTTAATATTATTAATTAAACTGAAAACATTACTGTATTCTTCTTTGATTTCTGGATTTATGCCCTTGATGAACTCATTTTCATTGATGAAATTCTCATATAGCTTATTAATTTGTTCTCTTAAATACACACTTTGTTCCGCGTTACTATCTACTGGTGCTGGATTTATTTCAATATAGCCATTTTCATAAAGTATATTTTCATGTAATTCTTTGTTTTTTTTAAGTTTCGAGCTATATCAGCAATAGATGGAAGATTCGAAATTAAGATTGGATGTTTTGGAAGTTTTGCTTCAGTTGCAACTTGTTTTGGACTGATTAAGTTATTACCTATAGAATATATAAGCTTTTCTCGAGGGTATTTTATTTTTAAACCCTCAAATTTTTGCCTCCTCGACAGTGCCTTATCTTGAATCACGTTGGTTATCTTAAACTCTTTGGAGGCAGAAGTCAATATTAAAAACCTAATTTTTATGAAAACAATACATAAGTTAAAATATACTGAGTGGTAAAACAATTAAGTTCAGCCTATCAGCAAATCAGGGCAGGAAATATTAATGTCAGTGAGGCATTGGAGCTTCTGGTGGAGGCTGGTGAACTTAATTATCAATTCCTAGATAAGAAGCTAATTAATTCTGTTAATAAGAACTGGCCTTTAAGACAGGCTATTCCATTGTTTCTAGCTGAAGAGAAATTATTTGTCGCTTGTGAAGAGGGTAGTATTGCTAGTCTTCAGGCTTATCTCCCTAAATTTGTTAATAAATTCGGGATTGAATACATTGAAATTCTTAGTGATAATTGGTTTAAGCTGATTAATGAAGTTTTTGATTTCCCAATGCAGCCTGCTCAACAGGAATATAGCTCTGCAACTAAGACTGTTAATAGTCCGAAAGAAGCTGAATCCAAGTCAGACAAACTTGCTCAATTAGGCGCTCATCTGCTTAAGACTATCGATGAGATTCCACTTAAGAGAATTAACTCTATAGATGATACTTCTATAGCTACTGAAGTTAAAAAGAATATCGCAGAAGCAGCTCGCGTTGGAGCCTCTGATATTCACTATGAGCCTTTGGAAAATTTCCTAATCGTTAGGTATAGGATTGATGGTGTTCTTAAAGATGTTTGTAAATATAGCTGCTCTCCAGATGCTGATTACCGCAAGATCATGCTCGCAAGGATTAAGATTATTGCTAATTTGAATATTGCTGAATCTAGAGTGCCTCAGGATGGAAGGGTTACGGAGTTTTTCGAGGGCAAAAAGATTGATTTGAGGGTTTCTACTCTTCCTTGTTTACATGGTGAGAAGTGTGTTATTCGTTTACTTCCTCATGAAAACAAGTTTTTAGAGTTGACAGACCTTGGTATGCCTGAAGACTTGATTCCTACATTTGAATCTTGGCTTAAACTTTCACAGGGAATGATTCTGATTACTGGTCCCACTGGTTCTGGTAAAACCAGTACTTTATATACTAGTTTGGCTAAGGTTATCGATGTAACTAAGAATGTGGTTACTGTAGAAGATCCGGTTGAATTTCAGCTCGCTAGAGTAAATCAAGTTCAAGTGAATGCTAAAGCTGGCTTAACTTTTGCTGCTGGTCTAAGAAGTATACTTAGGCAGGATCCTGATATCATAATGCTTGGTGAGATTCGTGATAAAGAGACAGCTGAGATTGCGATTCAGGCGTCGCTTACCGGTCACTTGGTTTTGAGTACGCTGCATACGAATGACGCTCCTAGCACCATTAATAGGATGATAGATATGGGAGTTGAACCTTATTTGGTTGCAAGTGCACTTGTTGGTGTTGTGGCTCAGAGATTGATGCGTTTAGCTTGCCCTCATTGTGCTGAGAAGTATCAGGCTAGTGAAGAAGATCTAAAAACTTTGAAAATCGATGCAGTGCCTGGAGAATACGAATTTGTTAGGGCTAGGGGTTGTCAAAATTGCAATAATACAGGATACTCAGGTAGAGAAGGTATCTTTGAGATGATGCCTCTGCTTAGTAAGATGAAATCATTAGTTCATCAGAAGGCAGACTTAGAGAAGTTTAAGGCAATAATGGCTGAAAATGATATGAAGTCTCTTTTTGATGCGGCGAAGGATAAGGTCTTAGCTCAAAAAACCACTATAGAAGAGTTTCTAAGAGTGGTACCTCGCGAAGAATAGGATGTTTGAAGACGAAGTTAATGATGAAGACTCGTCTGCTTTTGATGATTCAAAAGCTAATATCTGGCCGCCTGAACAAGAATTTCATAAAACCGAAGAAGAACTCGCTGAAGAAGAGCAAGCTCGTTTAAGTGAAGAGCAAGAAGCCCTAAAGCAAAAAGTTTTAGATGAGCTTCAAGAAACAAGCTCCAATATGTTTGATAGCGTTGAAGATTTCTTATCTGACCTGGATAACCATGAGGCTGGGCAAGGAGTTCAGGAGGATAGTGCAGAATTCCCTGGTATTTTCCAAGAGACTACTGAAGATGAGCCTCAAGAATCTCTTTTTGATAACTTTGATACTGAAGAAAAAGTTCCAGAGTCTGAGCCTGCCTTTAGTGAAGAGATTTTAGCTGAAGACGAGCTTTCTGCTCAATTTGATAAAGTTAGTGCTGCTTTTGATGATGATTCTCTTGTTGATAACCAAAGTTATCTTAGTGAAGATGAAGCTGGGGAAACTAGTTCAGAGTCAATTGATTATAGTAGCGAATCTAATTCTGATGAGATGGGATATCTCGACGAAGAAGAAGCTGATAGTTCTGTAAATGATTTACATACTTTATTTGGGGATAATAATGGCTCTGAAGCTGATATAGATACGACATATGAAAATGTAGATATTTTTGATGAAAATTATACTGAACCTGAAACGGAAGAAGCTAAAGATGAGAATTTATTTATTGACCAAGAAGGTTTGAGAAACTCTGAATCTTCAGTTAACCTTAATTCCAATACTAGAGCTTTTTCTTATCAGGAATCTAATTCACTAGATGATGTAAAATCTGACTCTGAATCAAACTCTTCACTGATTTTTCTTTTGATTGCGATACTTGTTTTTGCAGCTTATTGGACTTATCAGAGTTACAGTAATAGGTACAGCAGTTATACTGGATCTTCTCGTTCTAGAAGAGCAAGATCTAGGCAAGCTCAAACAGTTTCAGAAGCTAATTTTAAGAAAAATATTTGGGCTGCTGTCGATGTTAAGGACTTCGATAAAAAATATCAAGATTCTTTTATCAAAGAATCTATTGCTAATGCAGGAAGAGAAAACCCATTTTTACTTCCAGATACAGCAATTAAGGCGATCGCGAATAACAAGTACTCCTCTAAGTCGAGAAGAAATGGTGGTAAAGGTGACAGAATTAAGAAGAAAGCTTACAGAGCGACTATGGTAGGTGTTCTTGAAAGTGAAGGTGAGGTTCTTGCTCTGGTTAATCTAAAAGAAGCTAGTTTCGATGTACTCGAATCTGTTAGCCGTTCTAAAGTTATCAAAGCAGCGGTTAAAGCGATGCGTAAAGCTAAGGACAATACCGTTGAAGTTGCTATCGGTGATTATATTGGTAATTGGGAAATCACTGAAATCGCTAGTCCTGATTATGACTTGGGAGCTGACCCTTTTATTAAAATCCAAAGGGAGAAACAGAGTAAAATACTGTATCTCGGCAAGCCAGAAGAACTCGGGATATTTAATGCTATGAATGAGTTTGATAGCCTTACTGACTTTGAGGATGATCTAGAGTAATTTTGTAAATATCTCATGCTAAACTAAGAGCATGATTCAAAACTCCCAAGACCTTAGAACTGTTGAAGAATTATTTGATTCTGCCCACGTTGATTTTAATTTACCTAGAGCTGCTTTGTATGAAGAAGCTATTTTGCGTAAAGAAGCTAGATTGACAGCTAATGGAGCGCTTTTGGTTTATACAGGTAAGCATACTGGAAGAGCTGCTCAAGACAAATTTGTGGTGAAGGATTCTGAGTCAGAGTCTGTTGTTGACTGGGGTGAAATTAATCAAGAGTTTGATGAAGAGAAGTATTTCAAAATCAGAGCTAAGTTCTTTGATTATATTGAGAAGTTACAGAAAATAAAAAACAAAAAACTTTTTGTTCAAGATTGTATTGCTGGAGCGGATCGTGGCAATAGTATCAATGTACGTGTGGTAAGTGAGTTTGCTTGGCATAATATTTTCATCTCTAATATGCTTGAATCTATAGATTCTGAGTCTGCAAAGTTTGCTGAGAAGAATGGAGACTTAGATCGTAAGAACTTTGTTCCAGAATATAGAATTATTGATATTCCTAGTTTTAGAGCTGATCCTGATATAGATGGAACTAGAACTGGAACTTTTATTTTAGTTAACTTTAAGATGAAAGAAGTGTTGATCGCAGGTACTGAGTATGGTGGCGAGATCAAGAAATCTGCTTTTGGAATTCTTAACTATCTATTACCTCAAAAAGGTATTATGCCAATGCATTGTTCAGCAAACGCTGACAAAGAAGGCAAGAACGTTGCTATTTTCTTTGGTCTTTCAGGTACTGGTAAAACTACTTTATCTGCTGAGCCAGAAAGAATGTTAATCGGTGATGATGAGCATGGTTGGAGTGATGCTGGAGTATTCAACTTCGAGTCTGGTTGTTACGCTAAGTCTATTGGGCTTTCATTAGAGACAGAGCCTGAGATTTACAATGCTTCTAGAAGATTTGGTGCGACTATCGAGAATGTTCGTGTTAATTCAGATAGATCTCTAGATTATTTCGATAAGACTTTAACTGAGAATGGTAGAATCTCTTATCCTCTAAACTTTATTCCTAACGCTGTTGTGCTTGATCACGAAGGTAAGGGGCAGGATAGATTTGTTCCTGAACAACCTAAAAACGTAATCATGCTTTGTTGTGATGCTTTCGGGGTACTTCCAGCTGTAGCTAAGTTAAGCCCAGAGAAAGCGAAAGAATATTTCTTATTAGGTTATACGGCTAAGGTTGCTGGAACTGAGCAGGGTATTAAAGAACCTGTTGCTACTTTTAGTCCTTGTTTTGGAGCACCTTTCATGCCATTGAAGCCTGAAGTATATGGTGATTTACTACTTAAGAAAGTTCAAGACAATAATGTTAACTGTTGGCTTGTTAACACTGGTTGGGCTGGTGGAGCCTATGGTATAGGTTCTAGAATGTCTCTTAAGCTAACTAGGTCTATTATTTCTAAGATCCATTCTGGTGAGCTTGCTAAAGAAGCTGTTGTTGCTCATTCAATTTTCGATTTAGATATTCCTGAGAGTGTTCAATTACCAGAATTAAGTTGGTCTAATAAAGAAGATTATGAAGCTACAGCGAAGAAACTTAGATCTATGTTCGATGAGCAGAGAGCTAAGATCTATAGTGCTGCCTAGTATGTCTTCTAAGCTACAATTTGCTGTCTCTATATTAGGAATTTTGCTTATATTTTTTGTGCAATCCTGTACTATTAATAAACAGGTGGATTCGATGGAAAAAGCAAATTCAGAAATAGAGCAGAGTGAACTAAAGTCTAAATTAAGTGACCTTCAGTATAAAGTTACACAGGAGTGTGCGACCGAAAGACCATTTGATAACGAGTATTGGAATCACAAAGAAGCAGGAATCTATGTGGATATAGTTTCTGGTGAGCCTCTTTTTGCGTCTGTGGATAAATTTGACTCAGGTACAGGCTGGCCATCTTTTACTAAGCCTATTGTCGGTGAAAATGTAGTTGAGAAAGAAGACTCTAGGTATGGTATGCACAGAGTAGAGGTTAAGTCTAAAAACGCTGATTCACATTTGGGGCATGTTTTCCCTGATGGTCCTGGACCTACTGGGACTCGTTACTGTATTAACTCAGCTTCTTTGAAGTTTATTCCAGTCGCTGAGCTTGAAGCTGAGGGTTACGCTGAGTTTAAGTCTTTGTTTTAAATTTTAGCTTTTAAATTTTCAATACATTCAAGTATCAAAGTATTTTGAAACTTTCTTTTAGCTGTTATTGCATAGAAATTTTCTCTTATCTCAGGAATTTGCTTCACTTCCACTAAAGTCTTTTTCTCAAGTTCATCCAAAACAACAATAGGAGGAGCTAAAGTTAAACCCATTTTATCCAAAGCAACAAGCCTGAGCATAGCCATATCATCTACCTCCACCAAAATATTTGGCTCAACATTCAACTTGTCGACAAGAGAATCAAAAGTCACTCTTATATTATTCTTATGCGAAGGCAAATTTAGTGGGTAATCTTCCAATATCTCTTTCAAATCTTCTGGATAAGCTTTTCGGCTGGGTCTACATCAAACTAACTGCTGCTCTGAAATCAGCTCAATTCCCTTCTCAAGCATGGTTACTTGAGGTTATGGAAACCCCAACACCAGTTTCAGCTTTACTTCACGCAGGTATCCTTAACGCTGGTATTTTCTTAGTATCTAGATTTTCAGACATTATGGTAATGTCACCAATCGCATCTTACATGCTAATCATCATTGGTACTGTTACTGCATTATTCGCTTCATCAGTAATGCTAACTCAAGCAAATATCAAGACTTCACTTGGTTATTCTAGTGCTGGGCACATGGGTTTCATGATGATTCAATGTGGTTTAGGTGCATTTCCTCTGGCTATCTTGCACTTAGTAGCTCATTCTTTCTATAAGGCGCATTGGCTCCCCCTCGATAAAATATACCAATAAGTGAAAAGAAATTGAGGTAATTAATGTCCAATAAGAAATTAAGTA
>JAKVAO010000039.1 GCA_022447685.1 Candidatus Caenarcanales bacterium
AGCTATCTCAATCTGTGATTACTCTTTCATGGTTTTTTTACTTCAATATTCATGCTGAGTTTTGCAGGACATCCTTAGCTTACTTTCTCTATTTGGGGAAATATTATTTTCGTAAGTTTCTAGATTTGTAACTTGAGGGGCAGGTAACAAATCTTCAGCTGATTGACTATCATGTTGAATTGCATTTGCTGGACTTGCTATTGACGATGCGGCTATAGCTCCAACTGCTAAAGCTCTAGGGTTTATAAAATGCTTTAATTTATTAACAAGACCCACTCCTCTTATCTTAAACCACCCACCCTAAAGGATGAGTGGTTTGGTGGGTATTTTATATTTCATTAAGGATTTGCTGAAAACAAAGTCCCTAATTTTTCTAGATTGCTAAGTTCAAAACTCGCTTCTGGTAGTTCTAAGATTTTTGCTTTACCTGTTATCAGACTTCTAATCCCATGATCCATGCATATTTGTGCAGCTTCGATTTTACTTTTCATACCACCCATGCCAACATTACTAGAACTAGTTCCTGCCATAGCTAAGATTTCATTATTGATTTCAGATACTTTGGAGATTAGCTGTGCCTCTGGGTTTTGGCTAGGGTCACTATCGTATAATGCACCGCTATCAGTAATTAAAATTAAGTGGCTTGCTTTTGCTAATACTGCGATTTTAGCTGAAAGACTATCATTGTCGCCATAGTCAATCTCACTAGGGGTGACAGGGTCATTGGCGTTGATAATTGGAATAATATCTAATTCAAATAAATTTTCAATGGTATTGTAGATGGATTCGTATCTACTCTTATCTTCTAAACCTTGATGAGTAGTAAGTACTTGTCCAACATGGTAGCCATAGTATTTAAAGATATTTTCGTAGGCATTTACTAGATCGACTTGCCCTACCGCTGTTAATGCTTGCTTGAAAGAGCTGTTATCAGAGTGAGAATTAGATTCTAATCCAAGTTTTTTTATTCCTAAGCTCATTGCTCCAGAACTTACAATGATTACTCTATATCCTTGAGATTTAAGTTCAGCACTAGCTCTTGCAAGGTTATTGATTGCTTCTAGGTCAACTCCTGTTTTAGGATCGGTAATAGAAGCTGTACCTATTTTGATTACTACCGTATTACTATTCATTATATTTTGAGTATTCACTGAAAAATGTCTAAAGTAACAATTTAACATATTGATGGCATAATAAAGATTGTGATGATTACTCAAACCTTTAATCATTTTATAGACCATACCAATCTTAAGCCTGAGTCTAAGCTTGAAGATTTAATTGTGCTTGCTAAGGAAGCTGAGGTTTTTAGGTTTAATTCTGTTTGTATTCGTCCAGAGTTTATTAAAGCTATTAGCCCATTATATAAATGCTCAGCTGTAATAAATTTCCCAAGAGAAAAAATGAAATTTAAAGATAACTTAGAAGAATTTTGTGACCAATTCTTTGTCAAGCATAAGCTAGAAGATATGCTCTCTGAAGTGAAAATGGCTTTGAGGGATGGAGCATTAGAATTAGACCCGGTTATGAATGTTAAGCATTTATTAGAAGAGTTACCTGTTAAGTCAAATCATCTCTATGAAGAATTAATGGCCATAATTCAGGAAACTTTGAAGTTAGAGCGTGAATTATTGGATTTGCATCAAGTCGAATCTAGTTTGAAAATTTACTTGAAGCCAATTTGGTCATGTGAATTATTGAATGATCAGCAAATTAAATATAGTGTTGAAATCTTAAATGCTGTCGCTAAGGCTTATAAAAATATGCCTGAATTTGAGCATTCCTCTGTGAAAATTTTTATTGCCTATAAAAATTCAACTGGTTTTATTGACTGTGAATCTGCTGAAGTAGCTGCAAATGCAGGTTTGATTAGGGCAATCAAAAACTATCTTGATTTTTATGATAATAATTCTGTGATATCGATCAAAGCAGCTGGTGGTATCAAGACCTATGAGCATGCTCTAGAGCTTATTCAAATTGCCAAAGAAAGATTGAGTCACTTAGGAACTAGTAGTGGAATTAAAATTTGTGAGACAAGCTAAATGCTATCAATTGGACTTGATACTTTAAGTATTGAAATTGTTATTGCTTTTGCTCTAGTATCCACTCGTCTAGGTGGTTTAATGTTGTCTGCACCTATACTTTCAAGAAGTCAAATTCCTGGTCAAATTAAAGTGGCGATGGCTATCATACTTTCTACAGTTATCTACCCTGAAGCTGTAGAGTTTTCTAAACAGGTAATAGATTTAAGTCCTTGGCATATTTTTGCTGCAACTCTTTATGAGCTTGCAGTTGGTTATTTAATAGGATTTTTATTTAATTTAGTATTTGATGCGATTGCAACTTTTGGTCAATCTACAGGTATGCAGATGGGACAAGGTTCAGCTCAAACTTTTGATCCATCAACTGGTGTCCCATTAAACCCAACGGGAACTTTTTTCCTATATATCAGTTTCTTTGCTTTTTTGATTACAAATGGACTTTATATAATGATATTGATTATGCAAAAAAGCTATGAAATCTTCCCAATAGCTGATTTCTCTGTAAATCTTGTACATTTTGTAAGTGGTTTTTTGCCAGCTTTTAATAAGATATTTATCTTTGCTATGCAGACTTGCTTTCCTATATTTGGACTACTTATCATTATTGATACTTTTGTCGCAATGATTTCGAAGATTCTGCCGCAAGCTAGTATGTTTTTCCTGATAATGCCAGTGAAAATTATTATTGGGGTTCTTTTCTTTAGACTTATGCTTGGAAGTTTTTGGCTCAACCTAACGACCTATTTTAATGTCCAATTAATCGATTTAATTGATGCCATATTCATGGGTATATAAACTAAGAAGCTGATATTAGTAATTTTCATTACTTGAGGCTATTTAGCTAATTGACTGCACTTAGGTTAATATAGATGTTCCAAGACAAAAGCGATAAAACCGAAAAAGCCACCCCGAAGAAACTCTCTAAAGCTAGGGAGGAAGGTAATGTTGCTATGTCTAAAGATCTTGCAAGCTCACTTGCCATATTAGTTGGTGTTATTATGCTTTCTTTTTCAGGTCTGAAGATGATAGCTAAAGTTAGCTATCTGATGCGACATTTTATAGGTAAGGTTCCCTACACAGAAGTTAGTTCTAGCGGCTATTTTAGCATTATAAAGTTTACTATTTATGAATTTGCTGGTTTGGTAACTCCTTTAATTTTAAGTTTGTGGATAATCTCTTTTATTACAGTTGTCTATCAAGTTAAATTTAAAATAAGCTGGAAGCCTCTTACTAAGTTTGATATTGGTAAATTTAATCCTGTGAATGGAGCAAAAAAGCTATTTTCAACTAAACAAGTAATTACTACTGCTATTAGTCTTACAAAGATGATAGTGGTGACCTTAATAGCCTTCTCGATCTATATGAATAGTGAGGTTATAGTTAAGTTACTCAAGCCAATGGATTTGATTAATATATTCCATGGCTTAGGAATGTTAGCAACAGACTTGAATATCAAGGTTGCTTTTATAATTTTTCTTCTCAGTATTGTTGAGTACATATACCAAAAGTGGCAGTTTGCAGAAGATCAAAAAATGTCTAAGCAAGAAGTGAAAGATGAGCACAAGCAGCAAGAAGGTAGTCCTGAGATCAAGGGAGCTGTTAGGAAGAAACAAATGGAAGCTTCTGGTCGTGGTCTTAAGTCTGAGGTTCAAGAATCTGATGTTGTAATTACTAACCCTGTTCACTTGGCGGTTGCTATTAAATACGATAAATTAGGCGCTACTGCTCCTGTTGTTACTGGTAAGGGAAGTAGATTACTTGCTGAGAGGATAAAAGAATTTGCTAGAGATGCAGATGTGCCTATAGTTCAGAATATTCCTCTTGCACGCGCCCTCTATAAGAACTGTCACGTTGGGCATGAAATTAGCCCAGATTTATATGTCGCAGTTGCAGAAGTCTTGGCTTTTGTTTATAAACAAAAGAATCAGAGCCTTGCTTAAGCCAAATGCTCAAAGACAAAAATCCACCACTTAAACAATTCTTAACTAAAATCTAATCAAAAATTACACAATATTGGTATATATCTATAGTGAGACTTGGTTTAAACTGTAAATACTTGAGTTTCAAAATCTATAGTATAATCTAATGAAATGGGAATTACATTACCAATAAATTTTGAGCAAGATTTATTAAGCTCAGAAAATAAAAGAGACTTTTTTCAGAAGCATGTTTTCCATGAAAGGCATATGAATTCGTGTCCTATTGGCTGTAACGGTTGTGCTGTTTCTGCTAGTACTACTAATAAAGGTGCTCTAAACTATGCAGATTTGTTGGAGTTCTACCAAGAAGCCAAAGCTCACCATGTTACTCTTGCTATCACTAAAGTTGAAGGCTATGATCCTGCTTTTGTTCAGTATGCTGATAATCCAGAGATTTCTTTTGCCCAGTCTGTGAAGGACGCTATAGATAATGGACACAAGATTATTACACCACTCTGTACTACTGGTTCATGGAAGAACGAAAGAAGTCAGTGGCAGATGCAAGAACTAGGAAAACTCTCTGATGATTATAGATTTTTCCAATATCCATCTGGTAATTCTGATAATGCTATCGTGTTATCTGTTCCTAGAGAGATTAACCCTTTTGCTGGTGGTAAGAAATATGATCTTCTTTCTCACGTAGATAAAGTTATGGCAGATATAGACAGGCTTAGTGTAAATGGTAAGCTTGATGTCTTAGTTTATTTTAATAGTAAAGTTGACTCTGATAAGGATGTTGCTGAAGCTATTGTAGATAAATTAGCTCCACAGTTATCTGCTGATCAGAAGTCTAAAGTTCAATTGATTATCACAGACTTCAATACTGAGACATTACCTGAGTCTTGTTATCGTTATGAAAACAGTGTATTATTTTCAGATAAGGGCTTTACGCATATTGACCCGGTAATAATGGACTGGAAGATTTAATGCAATACCGCAGTAAAGGTATCATTCTAAAAAATTTTAAATTAAATGAATCCGATCGTATTATAAAAATCCTTACTGAAGAAAGAGGTTTAGTCTCTGCTGTAGCTAAGGGAGCTAGGAAGTCAACTAGTAGCCTTGCTGCTAAAACTCAGACTTTAAATGAATGTGATTTTCTTCTAGCTAAAGGTAAAAGTTTAGACATAGTTTCTGAGGTTTCTATTGTGCAGAAATTTACTGATTTGAATACTGATTTACTGAGTATGTATTTGGCTTTTTTCTGTTCTGAGCTTACAGAGAAGATTTCTTTGGATGACTCCTGCTCGGTTAATTACTTTTATCTACTAGAGATTTACCTTGAATTTCTCAAGAAACTCTCCAGGCAATCTTCATTAGCAGAAGACATTACTGAAAACCAGAAGCTTTTGCTTACAGTTGAGTTTCTATGGTGTCTTATTTGTGAACTTGGCTATAAGCCTGATCTAGAGAATTGTTCTCGGACTAATGCTAGAAGAAAACCGAATCAAATCCCTCAATACTTTGACCTTGCAAATGGCTCAATATGTAGTAAAGCTGCTTTTGATGATTATATGGACTCTATGAATTCAGCTGAGCAAATAATTCCCCTGTCGAAGTTTAATTTTAAGCTTTTGGAGTCTTTAGATAAATCTCCTTTGAGTAATTTAAACTCAGATTTTTATGTTGCAGATATTATGAATAGTTATTCTGTTACTCAGAATGAGTCTCAAGAACTAGATGACCTTAAATATAGAAAGATTCTTATTGAGGACTTCTTGTTGTCTTATTTAAAACTTAGTGTTGAAGAGTACAGTAATAGTGACTATGATTTGAGTTTGCAGAATCAGGAATTGGCTTCTACTATTAAGTTACTTTACAAGCATTTAGAGTTTCAAATTCAGGAAGAATGTAAATCTTGGAAAGCTCTAGCTGAGATTATGCTTTAGGTTTTTAAATTAAGTAAAAGTCATCAGAGTCATTGGAATCTTTATTTTGAAATATATATGCTCTATTAAAATTATCACAAATTTGGTCTAAGGTTAATTTAGCTCCATACCGTTTTGATTCATTTACATAAAAACCATGTGGATTATAGAGTTTCATAACTATTTCTTGCTCTTTATTTAGAAAAGCTCTATCAACTGCATATGCATGGTTAGGTTTTAGCTTCGTTATCTTTAAATCTTTTTCTGGGGATGAACATAGATTAATACCATAGCCAGATTTTTGCATTCCTGCATAAGCAAATTCCGTAAAAGTAAAAGAATTTGGGTTAATGACTTTACTTTCCTTAGAAGTGAAAAAAATCTTTAAGACTTTATTCTCTTGATCTAGAACTAGTTTTGCTGGATCTTTTTCTTTAGCATTTATTATATCAGTATGTTTTGTTGCAGGTTTTAAGCTTATTTCATTTTTATTTATTACATCAATCATAAATTTTTCTAGTAGTTGGAAGATAAAATCACCGGCTACAGGTTTATATGTTTTACTTCTTAAGAATTTAAAAGATTTTAGCTCTGAGCTAATCTTATAATCTGGAATCTTGAAAGTTCCATTATTAATTTACCTGGTGATGAAGTGATTTTATTGAAGTGTGCTTTGCTTGAAGAATTATTTTTAATTTGTGGGGGCTGCTTAACTTGCCTAGTAGTCTGTTTATCTTTGTCTATGGCTTCATCTGGTAGAGGTGTATTTTTCTTTACCCTCATAAATTTAGTTTTTAAGAATTCTGTAACTCTTTCTAACATAAATACCCTTAATAAATACGTTTAACTTATATACAAAGTATAAAGTTGATTATTTTGATAAAAACAGGAGCCAAAGGCTCCTGTTACGCGAGATCATCAGGGGACAATATAGCCCATGATAAAAGTTTTATTGGCAATTACCTACAGAAAGAACGTTCTGGAAGTTTCTAGTTGTAAGTAATACTGTAGAACTTGCATTTCCTTCTATAGTTCTTATTGTTGTAGCGTCAGACGGACTATCTGGATCGTCTACATACTCAACGAATATACCTGAGTGTTGTCCACCGTTTGACCATTCAAATCTAATATAGTCACCAGCAACTAATTTGTAGTCACCATCGATTAACTGATCGTGACTATACATTCTGTTGATAGAATCGAAGTAGTTTTCCATAGACTGTGAACCAATATTCCCTTCTGGTGTGTCCCACATAGCTTTTCTTAAACACCAAGAAGCGAATTCACTACACCAAGCACCAGTTGAACCATACTTGGTTCCATCTGATTTACCAAGCTCTCTAGCTGCCCAGTGGATCTGTGGAACCCAAAGGTTGTCGATTTGCTCTAATTTATGCTCTAGTATCTTCCCTGTAAGAATGATTTTGCCATATTCTTCTAATTTAGACCCATCTAACCAAATATCTGTACTCCAATCAAGGATAGTTTGGCCACTATGTTTAGCACGGATACGGTCAATCTTGATACCGTCACCTGATTCATTAACTAGGGCTAGCTCGTCCCATAGATCAGCTTCAACATTATCTTCTAACCATTCATCGATTTGGTTAAGATCCCAAGAGAGCATTGCTCCTGCTGGGAATGCACCATTTAAACCTAATAATTTAACTCTTTTTTCACGCCCAAAGTATAAATAGATATAGTTAGCGTTACTCGAAGCGTTAACATGCTCTGCGTCAATCCAAATCGTAATAGAATTTTCACCAACCGTAGGACTACCAGCTGAATCAGACTCGAACTTCTGCATTAAATCTGCATACTCAAAGTTGTTATTGCCTTCAAAGAAAGCTCTTGAGATGTTTTTTCTTTCAAATTTAGTTTGCTTTGCTAGTTTTTTAGAAAATGCAAAGCCATTTGCTTTGCTTTGTTCTGAAATATTAAGTGGTGTATAGATTCTTGAAATTTTCTTGAAATCACAGGCTTGTAATTCAAGGTTCGCTGTTTGGATTTTTCTTTTCTCTTCTAATATTGCCATATTTTGCCTCCTTAAAATAAAATAATGACTTGCTTCAAGTTTATTGGAATCGTTAAATCCTGTCATCGGTAAAAGATCTGATTTCTGAGATATTCGGCTTCTAATTATTATATTTCTTTAAGCTTTAGGTGTAACTTGAGTTTTTAGTAAAGTATTGATTCTTGATTAAGATGTACTTAACAATATAAGGGTATGTAAATTCAATATCATGCTCAGAAAGGTAAAAAACATCTCTATATGTTTTTGTTTACTGTTTATTGTAAATATCATTTCTGCACAAGCAAATAAAAAATTTTTAGAACTTGATTGTAAGAATATTGATGATTGTAAACAAATTTTAAGTATAGACAGAGAAGACCTTGTTAAAACTTTTCCTAAAGAAAAAGCTGAATTCAAGATTAGATTTAAAAAGAAGGATATTGTAGATAAAAACACGACTTCAGAAAAGCTAAGATTTCATTTATATGAAACAAACTTCTTTGGTGAAAAAGTCTTAGTTTCTAAAGTCTTTCTTAGTCTTCAAAGTACTAATAAACAAACTGTTAATATTCCATTTAATCCATATATCGGTGATAAGGAATTTACCTTAAAGCTTTTCAATGAGAGTAAACTTATTGCAGAGTATAGCTTCAATGCTAAAGGTAACGGCTTTTTGCTAGAAGATGATAGCCAAGTTGATTCTAATGAAACAAATTACGAACTAACTGATTTGAAAAACTTCTTATTTCAAAATGTAAATATAGACTCTAGTTGTGAAAAAGAAAAACAAATAAGCTTACTAAATACAAAAGATCTATTGGAACTTAAAATACCACAATGCCCTCCAAAAGCTATAGTTAACAGAAAAGTAATTTTTAAAGGCACTAATATTCAACCGATTCTTGATCAAACAGACAAAGGTGAAACTAATGAAGAAGATGGTGATACCCAGTCAGGTACTGATGAAACCCAGAATACAGTAATTGAAAATAATTTGATTAGCACAAATAGAGTAATTACTTCTAATATTTCCATCGCGACAAATGACCAAAGCTCTAAACTCACTATTGCAGGTGACCAAAACCAAGCAGCTATTAAATTTCTAGAAAGCCCTGCTTTACTTCAAGAACCTCAAGATGGTTCACTTGAATATTTCAATGGTAATCTATACTTCACAAGTAAAGGTAAAAGGAAATTTTTTACTACTAATCAGTTTAGTCCCGTAGCTGGAGGTGGAACTACTATCATAAATGAGGGAGGAGGCGGATCTAGTACTGAAGCAGAAACGGTTTCTACGAATACCGGAGCTTTAGCAGGTACAAATCTAGATTTCACTAATTATTTATCAATACTAGACAGCACTTTGACAGCTGATTTAACTTTGACTGCATCTAACTATATTTCAGGACATAGAATTATTCTCACAACTCAAGGCAATTTCGCGGTTAACCTACCAGCAAACTTTTATGTTTTAAACGGTTCTTACGATCCTACTAAAATAAATGTCTTCGAGTTTATAGTTGCAAATGATACTAATTCAAGTGAAGAAGTCTATGTAAACATTAGTCAGCGGGGTGCTTTTAGTTCACCTCCAGCAAGCCCTAGCCCTGAACTTTTAGCTTGTGGACTTAGGAAAATCGACCCGAGTTACATAGGACCAGCGATAAGAGTAAGAAGAGAATCTGATGATTCAGTTCTAGATATAGATTTTAACCCAGATGATAGTTTAAATACCACGACCCTTAATAATTTTGCTACTGAAGTACCAATAACTAAAGCAGGAGACGTCGCAAGCCCTGAAGCTGTTTATTCATTTAGAAGAGCAGTAACAGGCTACAGTGGCTCAGCAATAAGAGTTCGACGAGGTAGTGATAATGTCGAAATGGATATCGGCTTCGATGGAGATGGTAATTTAGATTTAGATACGCTTAGAAACTTTGCTATAGATGTTAATGCTAGTAGAACCCCTACTACATCCTATTCACCTGGAACAGATGGTCACTATATATTTGGACCATTTGGTGGGGATAGAATTTTTGAATTTGATATTACAGGACTTGATGGCAGCTCTGGAGGAATGATTATGGAGCTTTCAGATAGATTTTATGTTGGATTTAGAAATGATGGGACTTTTGTTATCAGACTAGGGAACTCTAGTGCTCCATGGCATCCTCAAACAGCCTACTTAGAGTTAGCAAATGGTTCGGATATTATTCAAGGTGATGGCAAGCTTGTCTTTGATATAGAAGATGATTCAATAGGTACCTGGAGGCTAAGAGTTTGGTGGAATGGAGTGTTGGTTGGTAGCCCAGTTGACTCCAGTACTGGTACTAACTATTTAAACATCTCTGATCCTGGTGGATATTTAACCACAACAGGTCTTGGTTCAAGTACAAGTGGGGAAGTCGTTAATCAAGTCGTTACTTATAGCAGTGCTGGCAATTTTAAAATCTTCAACAATGTTTTCATTAGTGATCCTGATACTTATATCACGACTTGGTATGACCAGTCTGGTAATGGAAATGATTTAGTTCAAGCAAGTACAGCAAACCAACCTATAATATTTGATGATGCTTCGGGCATAGCTGTTAATTCTAAAGGCTTAGCTGCTATTTACTTCCCTGGAGATAGTAATAGAAGACTTGAGGTGGACTTTGGTCCAGCATATACGGGTGCTAACAGCGTATTCATAGCGGCTGATATAGAGGATAATAACAATTCAGCAAACCTACTTACATCCCTTGGTGATGAGCAAGTTTTTGTCGCTAACACTTTAACTAACCAATTAGAATTCACAGGTAATGCAGGGGGAACTCTTAATACGTCACTTGAAACCATAAATAGAACCAGAATCTATTCTGTTATTTCAGACACTACTGATAAGGTTTTCATAAACGAAACAGAAGTTTTTAATGGTAACGCTGGTGGTGAGAGTCTAGAAGGAGTATACATAGGTCAAGACTCAGTATTTTCTGCTGGAGAAGCTTTCAGGGGCAAAGTTTCTGAACTTATAGTCTATAAATCTAATCAAGAAGCTAATCTTGGAAATATTTTAGCTGATATGATCCCTTACTATAATATAAACGACCTTTATGTTCAAATATGGTACGACCAATCAGGTACTAATAACCATCTGGTACAAAATATAGTAAATTCACAAGCCAAAATTTATGATGCCGATAATGGTTTAATCTCTGCGCCGAATTCAAGGCAAGCAATTAGATTTGATGGGGTTAATGATATTTATAGCCTCGCAAACTTCAATAATTCAACCAATAAATCAATTTTCGCTGTAGCTTCATCGAGGGACATAACACAAGAAGCACCTGTGGCTATTCAGTCTGAGAACGCAGGTTTATCTTTTGGCTGGTCTGGAGCTTCTGAAAACAGAATACTTCTAGTCGAAAAAGATGCCATCACTCCGATTCACTCTATAAGCTCTAGCACAGTTAGCAATAACCAATTCAGACTAATCTCAGGGATATGGACAGGCACAGCTAGTAGTCTCTTTATAAACGGTAGCCTGGATGTATCAAATCCTCAAACTTTAACTGGAACTAATAATCAAACCCTAGAGATAGGTGGTGATTCAGGGGGAGCTAATTATGCGTCAATAGACTTATCTGAATTAAGAATTTTCTTTTCCGACCAAACAGCTAATCGAACAACTTTAGAAAATGAAGCTAATACATATTTTAGTATCTACTAGATGTGAAATACACATTAATGGTGAAATTGGTAAATACTCAGGAGGCGGGGAATAGTATCTACTTCAGCTATTAGTGCACCAGCTATAAATTTCACAGATTTAAGTGAGATCCGTGCTGCTCTGGAAGAAAAAAGTTTCAAAAACCCTGTATTCAATAACTATGACTTTGATACTTTACACGCAAGGATTGATAAAGTTAAAAATACAGCTAAAGCAAAAGATCCTAGAATTGATATTCCGAAAAGGCTGCTTACCCGGCAGACTGAATATCGAGGTTGAATAGATATTTTTGCTGAACATAGTCCATCTCTGCTCACAGCTGCGATGAGAAACTTGAAGTATCTTCAAGAGACTATTTTCAAATTAATTTTCAAGTATATTTTTTACAGCAGAAGGAGTTGGTGCTAAATTCCGTGACATGAACTTCGAGCAGGAACTCAATGATCATAATTTTTCTGATCCAGAACTTGCAAAAGAGCTTTTACTAAATTTCAAATTTGAAGATCTAAAAGATACGAAGTCTATGAATAACGTTCTTCAAGAAAGACTAGAACAAGCTATAAACCATGAACTAATTCAAGCTGAAACCAAATCTGGCTCTGATAAAGAAAAACATTTCGAGAAAGTAGAGAAGATCAAGAACTTCTATACTGATGAACTAGAAATATCTGATGACCTTAGAGAAAAAGCCAAGAAGTACAAAGAAAAAACATTCATTGCTCAAAACAGTTACATGGGAATCCTTACAGCCATAGTCCCATTTATAACTTTAATGTTTAGAAAGTATGCTCTCGGCGTAGATAGGTTCACTGGTTCAATGCACTATCAAAATAAAGATGAAGACAAGAAACTAGGAAACAAGGGCATTTTCACTAAAATACAAATTTTTGGGACTATGGCATCAGCTGCATTTTCCCCAATAGCAACAAGACTCGGTCTAAATTTAATCAATAATTCAGGTACTGAAAATGAATCTAAACTTATTAAAGAACTCCACAAACAACTAAACCCAGATCTAGGTCTACACCCAAAGCAGGGTTCTATATTTTTATTTACTGCAATTTCACACTGGATATCTAAATTAACAAACTTCCAAGGAATTTTAGAATTAATCGAAGATGTAGCGAAACTAACTATCACCACTTCATCACTCTTAATAGGTGACAGAGTCACAAACGGAAGACTTGCAAAAATTGAAGATGATAAATTAGTTGAAGAATTTAATGCTAGTCCAGGAACTCTTTACTACAGAGATCCAGATCAGGTAGAGTCTAAGTTCCCAGAACAAGCTGACTATCAACATATTAAAGACAAGACTAAAGACAATCCAGAACTAGAAGATGAAGCAATTAAACGTACTGCAAATGTATTTGCAAGAGGCTTTGCCGAGCATGCGGTATTTACTTTCTTTTCTAAGTTAGGGGTTAATGGTTTGATTAGACAGTTGAGTAAGGTTTTATTAAGTAATTGAGTTTAATTCAGACCTATTATCTCTCACAAAGATTCTTAAACTGACAACGATCACATTTTTTAGTATCACTTGTCATCTCAAACTCATGGTTGAATACTTGTTTTTTGAAGACTTCAATCTCTTGTCTTAAATTTTCTATATCTTCATTTCTAACTATGATTTTATCTTTGTAGAATTCACCTGCATTATCCTGCTGGACAAAGTCCAGCTCACCAGAGATCATTCTGTATTTGAAAGTTCCTTCTTTTAAAGCTAAGTCACAGAGCAGTTGATAGAACACTATCTGTCTATGGTAATCAGTACCAGCTTTTAATGCAGAGCGCTTGGAAGCTGGGTTACCCGTTTTGTAATCTACAACATTAACTGTTTTAGCTACAGGGTCTAGAATTTCAATCTTATCGATTTTACCTGTAAGTTTAATACCATTGTATTCTAGACTCTTATGATCAAACTCAAGCTCTGTCTTGGTTATAAAATTAGAGCTATATTTGTCATAATATTTAGTTAAAGCATCTTTCCCCAAACTAAGCGAGTCATCGTAATCTTTCTCATCTAGAAACTCCGCTTTTAGATACTTCTCGAAGGATTCTAGAAGCTTGGTTTTATATAAATTGTGGTTAAGTTCTGAGTTAGAGCTATCATTTTGATTAAAGGCAGGATCTTTTTTTAGTAAAGTAAATATCTCATATAGTGAGTTGTGAATTGCGGTACCGAAACTTGCGTGTTTGCTCTTAGCAGATGGGACACGTAATATATGCTGGTAGTAAAACTTACGGGCACAGCCAAGGAAAGTATTCAAATGAGTCACTGATAGTTTATAGTCAGCCAAAATTTTCTCTAGTAAAAGCTTATCAAGTGGGAATTCTTTCTCTTTACTTGGTTTGAGAAATGCAAGGTTCTTCGCTATTAATGACTGATAGAGATCTTCAGCACTGTTTTCTGTTGAATTGCTCATGTCAGACATATCATTTAAACTAAACTGTTCTTTGTTTCTGTAGGTCTTTAATTCTTCTATGAATATAGATGGGGTAACATCCTTTCCTTGACTGTCTTTTTGGTAATAGTTAAGATGTAGTTCTTTTTTTGCTCTAGTCATAGCAACGAAGAATAAGCGTCTCTCTTCTTCATTTAGACTTTCTTTAGTTTGCATCGCAACTTCAGTAACTAAACATGGAGGTAGTTTTAGTTTGGAATAAGAACGAGGGTTTCCCCAAACTTTATCGATACACTTATGCATGAATACATGCTCAAACTCTAGACCTTTAGATTTGTGAGCAGTCATGATTTGAACTACGTCAGCTAAAATCTCTTCACTCTTGTTTGAAAGGCTCAAACGATTCTCTCTGAGTAAATCTACGTGCTTGATGAAATCTTCTAGTTTATATATATCCAATACTGAGCCAGAATCATGATAAGTCTTTCTAATCTTCTCTGCACGCTGAAGATCTTTGATCTCACTAAATAGTTCGTTTAAACTTTGTAAATTAGTTAAATCTTCATCAGTATTTAGAACGAAATCTAAATATTTAAACTCATGAATAGTTTCTTCAAAAAGTTCATCTAGATAGGTATTAAATGACCTTTGGTGAAAGTCTAAAATCTTTTTGGCAAAGCCTTTAAACATCTCATCTTCAAGCATAAGCTCAATTAAACTGAGTTCAGAATCACGGTTTTGCTTATGTAGCTGCCATAGTTTTTCTAGTGAGAAAGGGGAGACTTTTTCTTCAATCTCTGATTCTTGTTCAAGACTTTTGAATATAAAGTCATAGTGTAGAAGGTTGAATAGTAAATAACTATGAGCCTTGGGCTTCGCTATAACTCTCATTAGATCTAGTAACTGAGCTATATAAATATCATCTAGGATATTTTTGTTGGTATATGACTTGAAAGGAATATTTGATCTTTGGAATAAATCAGCTAGCTGAATAACATCTTTATTACTTCTAACCAGCACTGCTATTTCTGAAGCAGCAGTTCCAGACTTAATTAAGTCTTTAATACTATTTACAAGAAAAAACATCTCAGAACTATGATCTTTATGAATATTGATGTTTACTGGCTTTAAATTGAAATCTTGTCTTTGTGACTGAAGCTTTTTGTCTAAGCCTTCGATTAAATCAGTTACTCTATCCTGGTTGTGGCTCACTAAGTGGTGAGATAAATCCAAGATATTTTGCTGACTGCGGTAATTTTTGTTTAAGCAAACCACCTGGATAGTATTTCTAAAAGTTCTGTAGAAAGAACTGACATTTTCCAGTGATGCTCCTTGAAATTTATAGATAGATTGATCATCATCCCCTACAACGAAAATATTTGACTGATCTTGATAATAAGATGTTAGTAAATCTAATATCGCCTTCTGAGAGCCGTTTGTATCCTGATATTCATCAACTAATATGTATTGAAATTGTTCTTGGTATTTGGCAAGTATATTTTCTTTTTGGGCTGGATTAGTGTCGTTTTGAGATGCATTTAATGCGCTTGCAAATGCCTTGATGACAAAAAGAATCATGTCTTCAAAGTCATAGAGTTTTCTTTCGTTAAAGACCCTTAAGTAACCTTTGTAAATAGTGAGTAAATCGTATTGTTTACTCAGTTCTTTGGAGAATTTCTCATAAAAATCTTTGATTAGCTTTTTAAATTCAGCAATTTTAGTGGAGTGCGACCAGAATTTCCTAAAAGTAATGATGTAATTAATCAATAGTGGCTTAAACACTAAGTCATCGGCTAAAGATTTTACTGTTTGGGATAAATTATCGATAAAAACTATACAGTCTTCTTCTTTAAGCTTGCGTGCATTCTGGGAGATGAAGGCTTCGATATCAGCTCCAAACTGTTCAATGAAAAATTCAAAGCTTTTAATACCATTTTCAAGCTCTTCTGGTTTAATAGACTCACGTTTTAGGAGCTTGATGTTATTCAAGATTTCTCCCTTGTACATATATGGATCCCCGAAAGGTTTTAAGAGGCTTTTAGCTTCCAGCTGTGAGATCAAAGTTTCTATAATTTCAATCTGCTCAACTTCAGATACAGAACTTAAATTGGGGAAAATTTCAGGGTTTTCCTGGATGATTTCATTACAAAAAGAGTGGAATGTGTGAATTCGCACGTAATAGGCAGGTGTTCCTATGATGGAAATAAGTCTATTGCGCATTGCTACGACCCCGCTTTCGGTAAAAGTAAGGCAGAGAATATTTTCTGGGTTCATCTGCAAGTCTGGATTATTAAGAATATTAGCTATGCGAGTAGCTAGAACCTGAGTTTTACCAGTTCCAGGACCCGCTAAAACCATTACTGGACCTTCTGTTTGGTTGACAGCTTGTCTTTGTTCTGGGTTAAGTTTATTTAGATTTGTGAGGAATTTTTCTTGAGGGTTTTCTTCTAAATCAATAGATGACATAAGTTAATAGTATAGCGTGAGGTCTTTATCGCTTTCCAAGAGAAGGAAATTTCTATAGAGAACCAGGAAGCTGTTTTGCAAGTTGAGAAATTACTTTTGCAATTTGAGAAATTGTTTTTGTAAGTTGAGAAATGACTTTGTAAGTTAAGAAATTGCTTTCGAGAATAGTGAAATAACTTTCTATACTTGAGAAATAACTAAATAACTTAAAGAAATTAAGATCTTTGCTCAAGAAATTTATTAAGGAAAGTTGGAAATGCTTATGTAACTTTGAAAAACCTCGAAGAAAAGTTGCAAAAAGCAACTTTATGAAACTTTTGGGTATAATAAAAACATGGCAAAAGCGGTTAAAATTTCAGATAGTATCTTTAATGAGGCTAAAGCCCATGCTAGTGCTAATATGCGCTCAGTAGCGAAACAAATAGAATTTTGGGCAAAAATAGGGAAAATCTCAGAAGAGAACCCCGACTTGAGTTATAAATTTATTCGTGAAATTTTAATTTCAATTGAACAAGAGAAAAATAATGAATTAAGTGAGTATAATTTCGGTACTTAGATTGTTCTCCTGAATATTTCATTATTATTGTATTGATGCAGATTCTTCAAACCAATAGATTTAAAAAGACAGTTAAAAAACTGGATTCTAATCAGAAAAAAGATCTAGATAAAGTTGTTAAAGAGCTTATTAAGAATCCTACTATTGGTGAAGCTAAGAAAGGAGACCTTTCTGGAATCAGAGTTTATAAATTCAAAATGAATAAGCAGTTAGCTTTGCTTGCCTACATGTTTGAGGAAGAGAAAGTGATTTTGACTTTACTTGCACTCGATTCTCATCAGAATTTTTATAGGGATTTGAAGGGGAAGTGAATGTTTTAGTTAAATAAATTATGGACATCATCCGAGAAGTGACTTCTCTTAAAATCTACTTTAGGGAAAAAATCTTTAATTTCATAGTCTTCACTTAAATGATCACTCTGTGAATCAAAATAAACTCTTTCACTCGAATAATATTCACTCAATATATCGTGTCCAATATCTGATGCTGGTAAATTAAATTTTTCAATAATTCTATCTGACTCTAAATGAAAATTTTCCATATCCTTCATATATATTGCGAAGTTACCACTAAAAGAATCTTGGGCTTTTTTATTAAAAAAACTATCACAAGCATCAATCAACAAGTCTTTATCACAATTCCTTCCAAAAAATTCTTTAGCTTCAATATCAAAATTAGAAAAATAATCTTCTAGATTTGTTTCTAAATCATCAAGCCATGAAGAATGCTCTATAAAAAAAGCAATGATTTCCACTAAATTCTCATGGAAGTAATTTTTATATTTTTCAAATTCTGAATAATATTCAATCAGACATAAAAAATTGCGAACATGTTGATCACCACGTATGCAGGAAAAATCAATTTTCTTAAATATCTCCATTGGATTAATTTCATTCTCTTCAAGCTTTTCTAAAAAATTGTTGCAGTCAAAGAGCCTAGTAATCATAAACAATATTTCTATATAATCATCAGAAGAGTGTTCATTGATATTTAACTTTGATTCACGAACAAGTTTCAAGACTAATTCCTTTTGTTCATCCGTCATCAAATTTTCAAACATAGTTAAAATTTCATTTAACTGCTCTACATAGCGTGATGAATTTATTAATGGACTTATAGATTCTGGAACCCTTGCTATGTGATTTTTCAAAAAATCTCTAATTGATGGGTTAAAGAATGTAAGAGAGTAAGTCTCAAAGTTTTTATTTCTTACAATAAAACTACCTAGTAATTTCTTTAAACAGTCATTATAAATAAAGCCATTATATTTTTCACCTTCAAGCAAAAGTCTTTGTTCAAAGACTTTTTTAAAACTATCTTCATTAACTTTAAATCTTGAATTTAAAGGGAAAGTTAAAAGAGTCTCTAAGAAAAGCTTTTCAGGTATATCCAATTTATTAAAAGGCATCTTCCAAATATCTTGTGGATTATTTAATTTATCTAAAATAAATTCTTGATAATTAAATTCGTGAGAATCAGGTAATTCATGATAATCAGTAATAAATTGGATAATCCGTGGATTGTAATTCTTGTGATCAATAAGTTCCTCATAGAACTGATCTTTAACTATCTGCTTAAATAAAGTTTCATAGGCATCTGAGGAATTTTTCAGTTTATAAAACAGATGATTATAAAGAATTAAAGCCTTCTCATAACGGCTATACTGCCCAGCACTGACTTCGTACTCAGAGTTTTTAATATTAGCTTTATCCAATCCTTGAAGATTAAACCTTCCTTCATTAAGGATATTTGTTCTAGATGTAAGAATCAAATACTTTCTATACTTTGGATTTGCTTTATTATTTCTCTCTAAAATACTAATAAAACTTTGTATATGAGAGTCATATTTACTATTTGATTTCAGGTCATAATGGTTAGAACCCAAAAAATCATCAATATAAAAAATCTGTTTTTGTTGAGATTTAAAATACTTCCTTGCTTGATTAATATCGTTTTGTTCTATTTTTACTAACTCTAATTCCTCTTCATCAGAGGACTCATCAATTAGTCTCCAAATTATCATCTGCGCTAGAGTTGTTTTACCAATTCCTGGCTCCCCTTTAATTACTATATATCCAAGCTTGATTAATTTCTGTATAGCTTCATCAAAAGCTCTTGTAGGAACAAAAATTTTAACTTTATCAATAATTTCTTCTTTTTCAAAGTCACGACTATTCTCAACATATCTATCTAAAATCCTTTCTAATACAACAGTTGAAGCCATCCATAACTTAAAATGTACTTTTTCTACTTCAGTGTAAGCACGCAATAGTCCATTCAAATCATCACAGCCAAAAATATCAGTTGTTGATTGGATATAGGGATCAAAAATCTCTAAAATTTCCTCTTTGTTTTTAGGACTTAGCCCAAGTGAAGTCGTAACAATATATCTCTTTGGCTTTAGCCTTTTAACTTTTTCAAGCTCACCATTTAAGCTTGATTTCAATTGTGAAAAACTACTATTTATATAATGCTTAGCTTGAACAATAATTTCATTAGAGCCTTTAGAAACTGAATAACGAAGGTCAATCCCTTCATCTCTTCCCTTCTTAAAAGATTCAAAGTGAATACCTAACTCCTTTTGAAGTAAGTCTTGAACTAAATCTTCAAAATCTTTATCGCTCAATGATCTAAAATCATATGCCATTACTATAAATTCTACCCTTACAGACAAAATTTCGCTTTTCACAGCGTTTCTATAAATTATCAAGCAAATTTGAGAAAATACTTACCTGTGAACTCAAAAGCACTAACTGATTTTGAGAAATCTGAAATATACAGGGCTGAAAGCCTTAGAAATCTTGGCTATGTATTAGCAACCCCAATTTCTGCACAAATTTTCTCCCTGCTTGTTTACCCTCAAGAATATTCAATTGATTTCAATTCTAAATATTTCTATATTTCTTGCTTACTATTACTTTTAGGCATAGAATTAGTAAATAGAGGTTATAACCTTCTAATTGATTATGAGAAAAAGGGGACAAGATTAAAATGATAATCACAGACCAAACTGAATCTTTCATAGCTTTAATTATCGGGCTTTCTATTTTTCTTGCTGCAATTTTCAAAATGCTCTACAAAGATTTTGAAATTCAAAAAGAAAGAAAATATATTGAAGAGGAAACTACATTTCTCGAATATCTAAGAAAAGGTTCTCTTTTCTTTTCCTAAACTTCAAGCAAAAAACTTTCGTTAACCATCTTAGCTAAGGTCTTCAAATCTGGAACTTCTAAGTCTGGTTTTACTTGTGCTGAAAGGGCTACACCAGTTCCCGGCTTAACAGATTTTCTATTCACCCAAATATTGGTAATTCCCATAGCTTTAGCTGGAACTATGTCGTGATACTTAGACTGGGCAACGTGTAGGATTTGATTCTTCTTAATTCCGTAATTATCATTGAGATACTTAAGCATATACTCAAAGTTATTCAAAGAAGGTTTGTAAGAACCAATATCTTCTGCTGTTAAAACCCAATCGAGTTCTTCTTCTAGAAGGCAGGCGCTAATATCAAAAAGCTTATTCTCAATATTGGTTAAAGGTCCCATCTTGTAGTGTCCCTTCAAAGATCTAATTGCTGTAACAGTGTCAGCAAAAGGTACCCACAGATGAAAGTTCTTAGTTAAAATATCAGCTTCTCTATCAGATACTTCGAACTTATACTTTTCTGCAAACTTTCTAACTACTCCATTTAAAATCTTTGAGTAAACTTGAAATTCACCATGTTCTAATTCAGCTTCAAATTTTGCGTAAGATTCTAAGATTTCAGCATCAGCAACAGCGATGTTTTTGGATTTAAAAAGCATATTCAATGATTTAAGAATACCTGCTTCCCAGTCTATGAAAGTACCATAGCAATCAAAAGTTAGAGCTTTGAATCTAGTGAAATCTAGCATGTATTAAATTTTAATCTAGAACAAATGCTTCTGTTATCCCAAAAAAGAAATATTTTGTGAATTTTCAGGTTTTATCTAAAGCTTTAACTCTAAACTCACGGGACAGTGATCAGAGCCTTCGACTTCACTTAAAATATCTGCTGAATTTACCTTGGGTAATACAGAAGAAGATACAAAGAAGTAATCAATTCTCCAGCCTACGTTTCTCTTTCTAGCTGCTGTTCTATAACTCCACCAAGTATATTTATCTGGCTCATCTTTATGAAAATGTCTAAAAGTATCTGAGAAGCCCATTTCTACAAGTCTGTCCAGGTAATCTCTTTCTTCTCTGATAAAGCCTGAGGTCTTGGTGTTGTCTTTAGGGCGGGCAAGGTCAATTTCATTATGAGCTGTATTGTAATCACCTGTGACGATTATATTAGCTTGAATTTGCTTAAATTCTTTTAAATACTCCAGGAAGAAGTCATAGAAACGAAGTTTGAATTGGTATCTTTCCTCATTAGCTCCACCATTTGGAAAATAAATATTAAAAAGGCTGAAGCTGAAATCATTTTCTAGTTTATGTTTGCTATGAATAACTCGTCCCTCTGAATTGAAAGCTTCAATTAGTGCGGGATCCATATTTAACTTTTTAGCTACTTTAGCTGCGATTTCAGGATTGAATCCATTAACAATTTCTACTGGTTTAAGATTCTTAGAGAAAAAGCTAGCTACACCTGAGTAACCTTTACGTTCGGCGCTATTGAAATGAGTTGTTGGATATTTATCAAACTTAGTTAAATCTTCTCCTAACTGTTCAGGCTGAGCCTTGGTTTCTTGAAAACATAGTGCATCACATCCAGAAGTTTCAAGCCAGTCATGGAAGCCTTTCTTCGCTACAGCTCTAATACCATTAACATTCCAACTACAAAGTTTTAAAGTCTTATCTGCCATAATTTCTGTGAAAATTCTAGCATTTAGCTAAAATTAACTGGGTGTTAATTCTAGGAATAGAGAGCAGTTGTGATGAAAGTGCTGCTGCCGTTGTCAAAGACGGTAGAGAGGTTATCAGTAATTACCTCCATAGTCAGATCGAGGATCATAAAGATTGGGGTGGGGTTATTCCTGAATTTGCTTCTAGGCTGCATTACAAAAAAATCAACAATGTTATCAGTAAAACTTTATCTGATGCTAATTTAAGTCTTAACGAAATTGACGCCATTGCTGTTACCCATGGTCCCGGTTTGATCGGATCTTTACTTGTAGGGATGAATGTTGCTAAGACTTTGGCGTGGGTTCACAATAAGCCTCTTGTTCCCGTGAATCATTTGATGGGGCATATATGTTCTAATTTCTTGGATTCTGATATTGAGCCGTCATTTATCTGTTTGCTTGCAAGTGGTGGTCATACCCAAATCGTCAGGGTGAATAGCTATAGTGAGATGGTGATTTCTGGTGAAACCATTGATGATGCGGCTGGTGAAGCCTTTGATAAAGTCGCAAGATTATTGGATTTACCTTATCCTGGTGGACCAGAGCTTGATAGGCTTGCTCAAGGCTTTAATTTTAGTGAAAGTGTTTACAAAGGGAAATATAAGTTCCCGATTCCCAAAGTTAAAGAACTAAATTTTAGTTTTTCTGGTTTGAAAACATCTGTTTTGCGTCTTAAAGAAAAGCTCTGCGAAGCTGAGTGGTCTGAAAATAGAACTGAAATTGCTTTTGCTTTTCAAGATTGTGTCGCTCAAGTACTAAAGAAAAAGATTGAAACGGCTATCGAAGATTCAGGCATTGAGCAGGTGATTATTGCTGGAGGTGTAGCTGCAAATTCTAGAATTAGAAAAATATTTAATGAAATGAATATTAAGGTTACTATGCCAAGCCTTAAATACTGCACTGATAATGCAGCTATGATTGCAAGTGCTGGATATTATAAGTATTTAAGCTCACAAGAAAAAGAAATCTATTATAATTACGGTTTTGAAGCCTTCTCTAAATTAACGACTAATAGTTTGGGCTAAATCATAATGCTTAACGGTTCAGGAATCTCTAGTCTCATGCCCTTCATCAATACTCTTGGTGGCTTGGCGATATTTTTAATTGGCTTAGATTATATGAGCACTTACCTTAAAAGAAGTGCTGGTGAAACTCTCAAACTAATTCTTGAAAAAGCTACAGCAAATAAGTTTATTGGTGTACTAGTAGGAACTTTGGTAACAGTTTTAATTCAAAGTAGTAGTGCTACAACTTCGATTCTAGTTTCTTTTGTTCATTCACAGTTACTTAGTTTTGAAAGAAGTGTAGCTGTTCTGATGGGAGCGAATATTGGTACGACTATTACCGGACAGATCGTAGCTTTTAATGTAAGTAAATGGTCTTATCTCTTAATTTTTGTAGGATTTTTGTTACAGACTGTAGCTACTAAAGCTAAAAATAAAAATATTGGTGGAATTATTTTAGGACTTGGACTTTTATTTCTTGGACTGAAAATCATGTCGAATGCCATGGCTGTCTTCAGAGATTCAGAATACTTCATGGATTTAATCCGAAGCCTAGAGAATGTTGGCTGGGGGATTTTTGTAGGAGCAGTATTCACAGCTCTCATTCAGTCAAGTAGCGCTACTATAGGCATAGTCATAGGTATGGCTACTCAGGATATTATCAGTATCGAAGCTGCTATGCCTGTGGTTTTAGGGGCGAATTTGGGTACTTGTATCACTGCAATTTTTGCAGCTTTAAAATCAAATATCTCTGGTAAAAGAGTTGCAGCTGCTCACGTAATATTTAACTTAGGTGGCATTCTAGTCTTTGCTTTTTGGATTCCTCAGTTTATTGAGCTGATTAGGCAAATCTCTCCAAATGCTGATGTAGCAAGACTTGTTGCAAATGGGCAAAGTGCATTTAATATTTTAAGTACTTTGGTTTGGTTTCCATTTACTGGTCTTCTGGAAAAACTTGCTCGTAAGTGTATTCCAGGTGAGTCACTCAATGATATTGAACATTATAGTTTACCTAGCCCTAAAAACTTATCCCAATCTCCGACTCTTTCCTTGTTACAGTCAAAGGATTCAATAATGCATATTAAAGATTTGATTCGAGAGATGTTTTGGTATGCAAGATTACATTTAGTTAGCCCAGATAGAGATATTAGAGACGAAAAATTTATTCATACTAGGTCTGAGCACAAAAGAATTCGCCTTGAATCTTTAGATTTCTTGAGTAAACTTGCGAAGCTGAATTTGGATTATAAGCAGACGGTTAAGGTTTTAAAACAAAGCTCTTTGATTAATGAACTTGAGCATCTTGCGATTCAGGTTGAAGCTACTTTCCTTGAAAATAAGCGTAAAATTCCATATCAAGATGAAACCTATAGTAAGCTTGATCGTTATTATAAGAAAACACTTAAGTATTTCAATGACTCCTGTAAAGCTGCTTTGAACGAATCTGAACTTCACGCAGAAGTGGCTAAAGCTAAAATATTTCTGCTGAATAAACAAGAAAAATATCTAAGAAGTAGCTTAATAAATCGAATTCATAAGAATGAAACTATATATCATCCTGAAGATGAAGAATTGACTTTGAAGATACTAGACTTACTTAAAAGTATTAATGCATCATCTCTTAGAATCTGTGAAAGTATTTCAGAGCAATTTACCGGTTAGAATATTTGTTATTATCTGATTTTAGTGGACCTTTCGTAACTACTCAGGTAAGTTGAAAATTAGCAGCAAATATGTTTTGGCAAGCTAGAATTGCAGATTGTCCTAATCTTTT